>JACRBQ010000028.1 GCA_016213135.1 Chloroflexota bacterium
GATTTTGAAGAGTGAAGTCGCTTGTTGGGAGAAGCAACGCAACAAGCAAAAAGCAACAATCAATTGGCATTTTACGACTGAGGTGGCTCGTGTGCGACTCGACTCGCTCTACCCATCAATTTAGCCTTGGTGAACTACTAGCCAATGAAAACAAAACACCCCCGGCATCATCAGATGGCGGGGGTGTCTTACCCGATGGAGTTGCACTGGGTGTAGGAAGTGCCCCCACGGAGATTCGAACTCCGGTTTTGGCCTTGAGAGGGCCGCGTCCTGGTCCACTAGACGATGGGGGCAAGCACGGCGATTTTACCACGGATTATCGCGGAGACGTTGCGTGCGCGCAAAGTTTGTCAGCAATTGCACTGCTGACGGCGACCTTGCCGCAGTGCAACTGCGGCAGAACAGGTTTTCCTGGGGTTTGCGTGCACACGCACCGTCATTACGGCGGGTGAACGTCAGGGTACTGTCACCGTGCCGAGCGAAATTTCATCGCGCCCGTCGGCGGCGGGGATGCGTTGGCCGGTGGTTGGGTCGTAAAGGCCCACCGTGAGGGTGTAGCCTCCCGGCGGCGCGTCGAAATGGTGACGCTGCAAAAAGCGGTCGCCCGGCTGCAGGGTAAACGCGTCCACGTCGAAGCGGTCGGAGCCGGCGACAAAGCTGCCATCGGCGGCGAGGAGGTGCATAAAGGCGAAGGCGGGGAACGGCGGGGAGGCCACGCCGGATCCGATGGGCGGTTCGACGGCGGCGTAGTTGACGCCGGCTCGCCAGTGAGCGATGACATCCGTGCCGCGTCGTTCCCATCCCGCAAAGGTCAGCCCGTTCGCAAAATCAATCGCGGCGGGTTGGGCGGGGGGCACATCGGCTTGCCACGGTTGCGGCGTGAAGAGCGTGCGCGCGGGCCGGGCGGGAAATACGATGGCCCATTCGGCGTTGACCCAGCGCGGCGGCGAACTGACGGCCACGCCATCGAGCAGAAAGGCGCGGCGATCCCACATGGAAAGCGGGCCGTCGAAGACGTACGTGTCCGCGGGCGCGCCGCGCAGCGCGCGGGCGGTGGCGTGCAGGTCGGCTTTGTAGAGGTAGCGCACCTGCGGGTCGGCGGGCCAGCGCAAAAAATAGTCGGGCAGGTCGCGCAGGGCGGTGAGGGCAACGAAAATGATCGCCAGGGCATTCGCCACCGAGAGCACTGTGCCATTTCTTCTCTGTGTTCTCAGTGCGCTCCGTGGTGAAGTTTCCGCAAACGGCAGGGCGGCGATGAAAGTTGCGGCGGGGAGGGCGGTGATGCTGTGCCCGAAGCTGGCGGCGGGGGTGCTGGCAAACGCCGGGGCCAGGCCGCCGATGAGCCAGATAAGCAAAAAGCCGTAGCGCGGGTCGCGCCGGCGCCACAGGCAGAGGATGGCCCCGGCTGCGAAAACGTAGAAGCCCGCCGGCCCGAACAGCGGCTGCCCGCTGATGTTGTACAGCCACTCGGGGTCGCCACGGTTGCCGAACATAGCCAGGGTGGATGCAGTATTCTGAATGAAGGGCCACGGGTCGCCGGCGCGCAGCGCGGTGAGCGGCCCGCCCACGACGCTGAGGCGCTGGGCGCTGCCGAACAAGCCGCGGGCGAGGGGGAAGTAGAGGAGGAGAGCAATGAACAATGAACAATGAACAATGAACAATGAACGATGGGCGGGGGCGGGCGTTTGAATTTTGGGGCGGGGGAGGCGCGGGAGAATAAAGAGGTAAAGGCCGAAGGCGGACAGGATGAGCGGCAGAGCGAGAGAAGCGAAATAAGTGTAAAGAGCGAGGGTGAGGAAGAGAATGAACAATGAAGAATGAACAATGAAGAATGAACAATCTCCTGACTCCTGACCTCTGACTCCTGACTCCTGTCTTCTGACCACTGACAAGAGTTGCGAGAACGCCAGAAGGGCAAAAGGCAATTCGGCGATGTGGCGGATTTTGACCCGGCTGTACATGAGCGCCCAGAACGACACGGCGAGCAACAGCGCCACCAGCCAGCCGTATCGCGCGCCGAACAGTTGCCGCGCCAGCCGGTAGCCGGCGGCCACGGTGAGCAGGCCAAAGAAGGCCGACACCATTCGCACGCTGAACAGGCTGTTGCCGGCCAGCGCAATCCACCCGGCGGAGAGATAGTGGTACAGCGGCTCGTGGCCCTCGGCCTGAATGAAGTACAACGGGTGGCCGCCGTCGAGGACGATTTGGGCGTGGACGGTCGTCTCGATCACCTCGTCGTCGCGCCAGCCGGGAGGCAGCGAGTCCAGGCCGGCGACCCGCAGGAAGAAGGCCAGGAGGAGGATGAGGAGGGGGGTGAGGCGAGGCATGGGGGGAAGGATGAAGGATGAGGGATGAAGGATGAAGGGGAAGTGGGAAATGGAAAATGACGAATGGAAAATGACGAATGGAAAATGAGGGTATGGAAGAGGTTAGGGTTGGCGGATGGTGAGGGGGGTGACGAAGGTCGAGGTGGCGGCGGAGTCTAACACAGGCAGCCGGTCGCCGGCGAGGCGGTCGTAGAGGCCCGCTTCGGCGAGGTAGTGGCCGGGGGCGGCATCGGGCGGCAGGGCGAATTGGTGAATCTGGATGACCGTGTCCCCGCGCTGCCAGGCCCACGATGGGGCGTCGAGGGAGTCGCGCTGGAGAAAGATGGAGCCATCGGGGTTGAGGAGGTGGGTAAAGAGGTTGAGGTCGGTCACAAAGGCAGGCGGGTGAACCGGGCCGAGGCGGGCCGGGTCCAGCACGCGCCACACGGTGATCAGTTCAGCCACGTCACCGGGGCGGTAGTCGGGCGCAGACCAGTAGTAGTCGACGAGGGACATTGCGCCGTTGAAATTGACGGCGGGGAGACGCGGCTGCGGCGCGCCGGTGAAGCGATAAACGGTGTATGCCGGGTCGAGGTCGGTGGGCCGGAGGGACGCGGTTTGCGCAGGGCTGAGCCATTGCGCGAAGCGCGGGTGCAGCGGGGTGGAGGCGGGGACGATCAGTTGAAAGTCCGGGTCGGCGGGGAAGACGAGCGCGGCGCGGGCATCGGCCCAGCGGGTGGGCGTGCCGGGCGGCAGGGTGAGTTCGGCAATGTACGGGTCGTGCGGGGCGGAGGGGTACACGGTGGAAAATTCGGTGGCGCTGTGCGTGGCGTTGAGGGCGGCGACGAGGGTGGATTGGTACGCGGCGCGCACGTCGGGCGATTGGGCCCACCCGATGAAGTAGTCGCGCGCGGTGGAAGTTAACAATGAAACAATGAACAATGAAACAATGAACAATGAACAATGAAACAATGAAACAATGGGCGACCAACGACCAACGACCAGCGACGAGAAGCGACGGCTGATAGCTGATAGCTGATAGCTGACCGCTGACAAACCAAGGGCAGGCAGGATGTAGAGGGCGGGCTGCGCGCCGATGATGCGCGTGGTGAGGGCCATTGGGCCGGTGACGAGGGCGGGGGCGATGCCGAGGGCCAGCCAGAGGGGGAGGATGGCGGTGCGGCGATGGGCGACGGCATGGCGCAGGGCGACGACGAGGCCGATGATGGCGAATGCGGCGGTGAGCGGATCGAACACGGGCTTGCCGGGGATGTTGTAGGCCAGGAACGTGTCGCCGTGACCGGGGAGGAACAGGGCGAGCAGGGTCTCACGGGCGTTGGTCAGCAGCGGCGCGGCGTCGCCCGTTTGCAGCGCGGCGAGGGGTTGCGAGAGCATACCAATGCGCTGTTCGGCTTCTGGGTGGCGGGCGAGGTAGAGGAAGAGGGGGGAGGCGAGGGCGAAGGCAATGAACAGTGAACAATGAACAATGAACAATGGAGTTTTGAATTTTGAGTTTTGAGTTTTGAGTTTGGGCATTGGGTATTTTGTATTCCCCAGCAGCGCGGCCAGGGGGAACATGAGCCACAGGACGCGGGCGGGGATGTAGGTGTAGAGGCTGGCGGCGAGGACGAGGCCCAGGGCCAGGCCGTAGAGCCGGCGGCGGCGGACGGGCGTGTGCGCGGCGCTGAGCTTGAGAAACAGGGCGACGGCGATTGCCATTTGGGCCGGGAGCATGGCCGAGCGCAGGGCCTGGCGGCTGGTGGCCAGGGGCCAGAACGAGGCCGCCATGAAAGCCACCGCTAAAACGGCGGTGGTGCGGCCAAACAGGGTTTGGGTGGTGCGGTAGGTGGCGGCGAGGGCCAACGTGCCCCATGCCAGTGCGGCGAAGCGCAAGGTCAATGGTCTTGCGCCCAATCCGGCGACGAGGGCGGCGTTGAGATAATCGAATAACGGTTCGCGCCCGTAGCCCACGGTGAAGTAGATGGGCCTGACGCCGGTGAGGACGTGGGCCGCGTCGTGGCCGTGGGCGGCCTCGTCGTGGGTGAGGCCGGGCGGCACGGCTACCAGCTGCCAACTGCGAAGGGCGAAGCCGAGCAGGACGATGACGACGGGAACGAAAACCCCGGCACGCGATGCATGCCGGGGGGGCTGAGGGGCGGGCATCATTGGGTTGAATGATACCCGAAAAGCGCGGAAGGTCAGTTGTAGAGGCAGTGCGGAATGCGCACGGTAAGGCACGCGCCACGGCCCGGGCCAGCGTCGATGTCGAGGCGACCGCCGAGGGCGGTGACGCGTTCCAGCATGGTGGTGAGGCCCATGCCCTGGCGTCCGCGCCTGGCGGCCGGGTCGAAGCCCACGCCGTTGTCGGAAACGGTGAGGACGAGCGAATTGTTCTCGATCGAAAGAGTGACGAGGCACTCGGTGGCCGAGGCGTGTTTGATGACGTTGCTGAGGGCTTCTTGCACGAAGCGGTACAGGTTGATGCCGGTGGAGGGCGGCAGCGCGAGCGCGGCCCCCGGCCCCTGGTATTCGACCTGCACGTTGCCGGCGACGGTGATGTCGAGGCAGTAGTTTTCAAGGGCCGCGCCGAGGCCGAGGCTGTCGAGGGTGGCCGGGCGGAGGTTGTGGGAAAGGTCGCGAAGTTGGGTCATGATGGTTTCGGCAAGAGAGGCGGCGGCCTGGGAACGCGAGCGGAGACGGGTGTTGTCGGGCGGCAGTTCGGCGCTGATCTGCGCCAGGTAGATTTTGAGGGAGTACAGGGAACTGCCGATCATGTCGTGCAGGTCACGGGCGAGGTTGCGGCGTTCGTCTTCCTGCGCGGTGATCAGTTGCTGGGTGAGCTGGCGCAGGCGGTCGCTGGTGGTTCTCACCGCGTCGAAGAGGCGGGCGTTGGCCACGCTGAGGGCGGCGGTGGAGCTAAGGGCCTCGGCAATGCTCCGGTGCCAGCCGGTGAAGAAGTGCGGCGTCGATTTGTCGAGTGAAAAGATGCCTATCAACTGGTCGTTGGCAATGAGCGGCACGCCCAGCCAGCTCCGGATGTGCCCCGATTGGGGCAGCTTTCGCCAGTCGGGGTGCCGGGTCGTGTCTTCGATGACCATGCTATGCCGTTCTCTGGCGATCTGCTGCAGGATGGGGCTGTCCCGAAGGGCAAGGCGTATGTCGCTGAGGTCCTCCTCGCCGTCCGGCGGCGGGTAACCGCGCCCGGCATCGAAAGTGAAGGAACCGTCGTTTTGCAGGAGCATGACGCTGGCGCTGTCGTAGGGGATGAGCTTATGCACGTGCGCGAGTAGTGTATCGAGCACCGTGGGCAACTCCAGCGTTTGCGAGAGGGCGGCCCCGGCGGCGTGGATGACCTCGGTGAATTGGAGGCTGTCGTATTCGGTCTGGTAAAGCTCGGTGTTCTTGAGGGCCAGTCCGATAGTGCCGGCCATCAGTTGCAGGAGGCGCGTATCCTGTTGCCCAAAGGCGTCGGTGGCGGCAAAGTTGACGACGGCCAGCACGCCCACGGCCCGTTTGTCGATGAGGACAGGCACGCCGGCGGCGGAGCCGATGGGCGCCGGTGCGCCATCGGGTTGGAGCTGGGTGACCGGGTGGTTGAAGGCATCGGGCACGTGGCTCGGCCGGCTGCTGCTGTATATTTCTGTGAGGAAGCCGGGTTCGCCTGCGGGAACAGTGTGCCGTAGGGCCGCGGGGTCGTGTCCGGCGTGGTGGCAGCGGTGTAGCGTGTCGGTGTTTTTGTCGTACAGCCACAGGGCGGCGGCGTCGGCGCTATCCAATGTGTTGAGGGCGCACGGCACGATCACCTCCAGCAGTTCGGTGAGGGCGAAGCGGCCCGAGAGCCGCTGGCTGATTCCCAGCAGGGTGGCGAGGCCGGTGTTGCGCCGGCGCAGTTTCTCCTCGGTCCTGACGAGGAGGGAGTCGTCCAACGAATATCCGGCAAGAGCTAGCGCGGTTCCATCAGGCCCGTATTCAAAATGGATGACGGTGCGCGCCCATTGCTCCCCGTCCCCGCCATGCCGGGCCACACGGTAATGCAGTTCGACTTGCTCGGCCTTAGTCTCCAGCGCCAGCAAAAGTTCGGCGATAAACCGTGATCGGTCTTCGGGGCAGATGTGATCGTATTTGAAGCCTGACCGGCTGATCACCTCGCGGGACTCCAGGCCCCACATGCGCGCGAGGTTCGGGCTGATGTAGTCCACCTGTTGCGAGGGCCAGTTGGCGTGGAATAGCACCACCGGGCCCGCGTCGACCAGCCGCTCGAGCATGGCGTGTTGCTCGCGCGCGGCCGTCAGTTGCTCCGCGAGGGTCCGGTTGATCGCTTCGAGTTCGGTAATGCGGGCCTGTGCCGAGTCCGCGCCCGGTTCGGCATGGGCCGGCGCCGGGTGGCCGGCTCCATTTTTCCGTGTGATAAGGTCTGGTGTGGTCATAGTTGTGTCTCGCGCGATAGGTGATTCTATTGGTTGGCTACAAGAGCCAGCACACGGCGGGCAAGATCGTAAGGATAAAAAGGCATGGCTACGTACTCGTCGGCGCCCATGCTGCGTCCCCGTTCCTGGCTGAGCGCATCGTCCGTGGCCGATAGCAGAACAATGGGAGCCTGCGTTTCCTGCCGGATGAGTCGCAATAGTTCCCATCCGTCCACGCCATCCGTTTCCGGCAGGGCGGGGTCAAGCAGCACAACGGTGGGCTGCGCCTGCCCCAATGCCCTCAGGGCTTGCGGCGCTTCGGATGCCGTGTAGACTTGGAACTCGTGCGTCTCAAGCAACAATGCCACCAGTTTTCGGATTTCTGCCGGATGGATGACCACAAGGGCGCGCATGATTTCTTTCCTGAATTGCCGGTCTTATGCCGGTTGCCTTTTTGATTTACGTTTCGGCGGCAGTTCGCGAAGCGTGCCGCCGCGCCCGCAGTGCAACTGCGGCGCGAACCGTAAATCGATTCGGGATTTGCTCTAGGCTCGCCGACGCTATGGCTTATCGAAATCGACTGCCCCTTCGGGCAAGGCCATGCCGATGTTGGAAATGACTCCGGCGTGGCAATCGGGCGAGGCCAACGACTCGATGCGGATAGGCTCGCCGACTTGCCGGGCCAGGTATTGGAGCAATTTGGCCACGCTTTTGAAGTCGACGAGTTCGCCGGTAGCGACGTTCTGCAAACTCACTCGAACCGCAGTGCTCGGCCCGTCACGCCACAATCTAACTAGATAGGATTGGTAAGCTTTTGACCGCGTGGTCATAACTGCCCCCTTGCAGTGAGAAAACGAAAGCCGGTGTGCATTTGTTGAGGGTAGTATGGCGCGGCCCCGTTTACAAGCCGTTATACGCAGGTGACTGTCACCTTAATTTTCGATTCCATGTTAGTCGGCTTTCGCGCGGTGTAAATTAGACAATTGTCGTAACTGACTGCTCAAGGCAACCGATAAGGGCTTATAATCTTCCACTATGGGTGTTGCGTTAGCATTGTTCGGGCCGGCCAGTGTGATCATTGGCGCGGGCCGACCGGCAGTTTTTAGAACTGCGAAGGATCAAGCGCTTCTGACTTATCTGGTCATGGAGGCCGAGCGCGCGCATCCTCGGGTCATGCTGGCCGCCATGCTGTGGCCCGAGTCTCCCGAATCAACGGCACGCGGCAATCTCCGGCAATCCCTCAGCCGGCTGCGCGATCTGCTCGGAAGTGAGCACTCCCGGCAGGACTACCTCATTGGCTCCCCGGAAACAATCCAGTTCAATCGCCATTCAACGCACTGGCTTGATGTGGCCTGCTTCCAGTCGTTGCGCAAGGCGGTCCTGGAGCACGTCCACCGCAGCGTGACGACTTGCGACTCGTGCGGCCTGTTGCTGGCTCAAGCTCTCGAGCTATACCGGGGCGACTTTCTGGGGGAGTTTTCCCTGCGCGACAGCACGCCCTTTGAAGAGTGGGTCATCACCCGGCGCGAGCAGCTCAAAATTCAAGCCATGTGGGCGGTGTCGGAGTTGACGGCGTACTTCGAGGCGCACGGGGACTACGAGCGCATGGCCCGTTACGCGCGCCGCGCCCTGGACATGGAAAGCATGTCGGACGGGGCGCACTTCAACCTGGTGCGGGCGCTGGCTTTTGGCGGCCAGCGCGATGCAGCCCTGAGCCACTATCAGGCCTACTGCGAGCTGAACGAGCGTGAAGGTTTGCCTCCGCCGTCCGGCGCGTTTGCTGAATTCCATGGCCGGTTGCGCTCCGGGGCCGCCCTGCGCCCTCTCGATGGCGAGTCGGTTGCGGAGCCGGGCGAAGCCCCCTTTAAGGGGCTGCACTACTTTGACGAGCAGGACGCCGACCTGTTCTTTGGGCGCGAGCGGCTGGTCAACAAACTGGTGTCGCAGTTGCGAAAGGCGGCTTTGGACGCGGAGTCTGAGGCCCCACGCTTTTATGCCATTGTGGGAGCCTCGGGCAGCGGCAAAACGTCGCTCGTCCGCGCCGGACTTATTCCGGCGATCAAGAAGGCGCAGCCGGTCTCCGGAGTCGACGCGGCGCAGTACGACACCGAATGGATTGTGCGCGCCATGACGCCTACGGCCAAGCCGCTGGGGCAATTGGCTTTAGCCATGGGCGCGTCGGCGAACACGGCGGGCGCCTGGCAACTGGCCCGCGACTTTGCGGCCGATCCACGCGCCCTCACCGATGCGGCTGCCCGGCTGGGCGTCGATGGCGAATTGGGCCGGCGTCGTGTGTTGCTGGTCATCGATCAATTCGAAGAATTGTTTACCCTGTGCCCGGACGAAGACGAGCGGCAGGCGTTTGTGGACAACCTGGTCACGGCGGCGGCCGAACCGGACGGGGCCTTCGTGCTCTTCATGGCTTTGCGCGGCGACTATTACGCCCATTGCGCCCGCTATCCCTCGCTGCGCGATCTGCTTCCCGGCAGGCACGAAATGCTGGGGCCGATGTCCAGCGACGACCTGCGCCGGGCCATTGAGGAGCCGGCCCAGCAAGGCAACTGGGCTTTGGAGGACGGGCTAGTGGAATTGTTGTTGCGCGACGTGGGCCGCGAACCGGGGAGCTTGCCTCTTCTTTCTCACGCCCTGCTTGGCACGTGGCAACAGCGTGAAGGGCGCAGGCTCACCCTCCGGGGCTACGTAGCCACGGGGGGCGTTCGCCAGGCGCTGACACACACCGCTGAGAAAACCTACGCCTCGCTCAATCCAGCCCAGCAGGCAGTAGCGCGCGCGGTCTTTGTCGGCCTGACGCAGGTTGGCGACAACGGGCGCTATACCCGCCGCCGCGCAACCCGAGCCGAACTGCTGGAAGGGGTCGAACAGGCCGAATGGCTCGATCAGGTGCTAACGGTGCTGGCCGATGCCCGGTTGATCACCATTGCCGAGTATTCAGTGGAGGTGGCCCACGAGGCCCTCATCACCGAATGGGACCGCTGGTCTCAGTGGCTGGAAGAAGATCGCGAAGACTTGCAGACGCGGCGATCGCTGGGCGAGTCGGCCGCCTCGTGGGTGAAGTCGAACCGCGAGCCGGAAGCGCTGTTGCGGGGCCGGCGACTGGCGAAGCTGCGCGAGTGGGCCGACGCTCACCCCGATAAACTCAATGCGCTGGATCGGGAATTTCTGGACGTGTCGGTGGCGGCAGCGCAGCGCGAGAGCGAAGAACGCGAAGCCCGGCGCCGGCGCGAGTTGCTGGCCGCCCAACAACTGGCCGAGACGGAACGGCAACGGGCCGAGGAGCAGACGCAGGCTGCAAAAAAACTGAACGAGCGCAACGTTGCACTGAGTGCCGCATCTGTTTTGGCTGTCATATTGATGTTAGTGGCGGTAATCGTAGCGGGTCAGGCTAGGCAAATCGGTGACCGAAATAAGGTGTTGGCCGACGAGAACATAAACGTTGCCGCCACCGCCGGCGCGGGCCGCGCCACCGCGCAGGCGGCCAGCACTTTGGCCGTAGCCGAGTCGCACCTGAGCGCCACCCATGAAGCCGATGCCAATGCTGCCAGGGCGACCGCGGTAGCCATTGCCAACCAGCTGGAGGCCGAGCGGCTGGCCGTCGAGTCCAACAATCTCTTTCTCACCGGCGGGCGGGCTAATCTGATAGCGTTGTTGAGCTTGCGCTCGGTGAAAACTCGGCACACTTCACAGGGCGACAGCGCGCTGGTCGTGGCGCAATCGCTCGATTACCCGTACCGTGTTTTCAACAGCGCGTCCAACGTGCTGGCGGCGGCATTTTCGCCGGACGGGCGCGCGGTGGTGCTTGGCGGCGTCGGTGGAACTATAGAGGTATGGGATGCTCAACAGGGCACACTGGCGCGCTCGCCGGCGGGGCACTCGAAGGATGTGCAGTCAGTGGCAGTATCGCCGGATGGCCGCTGGATTCTGAGTGGCAGCGCCGATGGCACGGCTATTCTCTGGGAACTGGCCACCGGACAACAGGTGCGGACGTTCAAAGGGCACGCCGAGTCGGTGAACGGCGTGGCGTTCTCGCCCGACGGCGCGCACATTGCCACGGCCAGCGTGGACAAAACGGTCATCATTTGGAATACGCAGACGGGCGAGCCGGAGCGCACCATCAGCGGGCACACTGATTTATTGCTCAGCGTAGCCTATTCGCCGGACGGCCTCTCTATTCTGACCGCCGGCGCCGATGGCACTGCCCGGCTGTGGGATGCGTTGACCGGGCGGGAGTTGGTGATATTCAAAGGCCACGCCGACCGGGTGCTCAAAGCGGCATTCTCGGCGGATGGCAACACCGTGATCACGAGCAGTGTGGACGGCGCCGCTATTCTGTGGGATGCGCACTCCGGCGCCTTGTTGCGGAAGTTCACGGGGCACGGCGGCCCGGTCACCGGGGCGGCCATCTCCCCGGATGGACGCTACGTGCTGACCGCCGGCTACGACAACACGGCCCGGCTTTGGGATGCGGCCACTGGCGGCGAACTGCGCCGGTATGTGGGTCATACGAGGGGCATCAATGCAGTTGTATTTTCGCCGGATGGACGTTCTTTCGTTACCGTCGCTTCTGACAACACGGCCAGGCTGTGGCTGACGTTGGGCGCGCCACCGCTGCCGGCTTTGAACGGGCATGCCGCCTCGGTGAATGTGGCAGTGTTATCGTCCGATGGCCGCTATGCCTTCACCGGCAGCTCCGACCACACGGCCCGGCTGTGGGATGCCGCAACGGGCGCGACCCTCAGTGTATTCACTGAACACACCGACGTGGTGAACGGTGTGGGTATCTCGCCGGATGGCCGCTGGTTGGCCACGTCAGGTTGGAGCGGCCACATCAGAGTATGGGATGCTGCGACGTGGGCTGAACTGCGGAGCTTTGACCACCCCGGCGGCGTGCTGGCGTTGGCAATTTCGCACGATGGCACACAAATACTGACTGGCGGCTGGAACGGCAATGCCATGCTGTGGGATGCCGCCACCGGCCGGCAATTGGCCCTGCTCACGGGGCACACCGATCTGGTTTTTAGTGTGGCGTTTTCGCCCGACGGCAAATTTGCGCTCACCGGCAGTTTCGACAAGACCGCCCGGCTGTGGGACTTGGCCACTCAGTCCGTCGCCGCCACCTTTAGCGGCCACGACGAGGGCGTGACGGGTGTCGCCTTTTCGCCGGACGGCCAATTCGTGTTTGCCGCCGGCACCGATGAAACAATACTCCAATGGCAAACTGCCACCGGCACGCTGGTGCGCAAGGTTGGGGATTCCACAGATGTGGTGTGGGCCGTGGCCGCGTCGCGCGACGGCAAGTATCTTGCCAGCGGCGGCGGCGACAAGCTGGTGCGCATTTATGACCTTGCCACCGGCCGGTTGCTGCGGGTGCTGTCGGGCCACACCGCCGCCATCGAATCGGTCGCGTTTTCCGCCGATGGCAGGGCGCTCATCACTGGCAGCGACGACGGCACGGCCCGGCAGTGGTACACCGACTACCACGATATCGTGCGCTACCTGTGCTCGCTGCCCTTGGGCGATCTGACGGCGGACGAACGGGCGTATTATGGCGTGCGCGACACCGGGCCGACGTGTCCTTGAGAGTCGGTTCGGTAATTGACAACCCCGCGCCACCCCGCTATAATTCCCAGCGTTGCCCCGGGCGTACGCTAGCCGGGGCAACATCGTGCATCTATCCTTCCCCGTTTTGAGGCCGGTGCCAGTCATCGCGCAGGACGTAAGTCCGTTGACTGGAGCAGTCGGGCGTGGCCGCCGACACGGTGAAGCCGAAGGGAGAAGAAAGTCAAATGAAATACGCAATAGTCCAAAGCGGCTCGCGTCAGTTGCGGGCCGAAGAGGGCGGCACGCTGGAAGTTGATCTGCTGCCCAACGCCGCCGGCGACACGATTGAGTTGGAGGTGTTGATGGTGACCGATGGTGAGGCCGTGACCGTCGGCGCACCGCTGGTGGCCGGGTCCAAAGTGCAGGCCACCGTGGTCGAGCACTTCCGCGGCGAAAAAATTCGCATCTTTAAATACAAAGCCAAAGAGCGGCAGCGCAAGCGCGGCGGCCATCGCCAGTCTTACACGCGGCTCAAAGTGGATAAAATTGTAGCTGGCTAAGGAAGGAGCAGGCAGCCGACGGTTGGCAAGCGCTGATGGACTGGCGAGTTGCTTCCGGCAATCTGCCTATCACTAACAACATGGCACATAAAAAAGGCGCAGGCTCAAGCAAGAACGGTCGCGATTCCAATGCCCAACGGCTGGGCGTCAAACGCTTTGGCGGCGAGTATGTCCGCTCCGGCAACATCATCGTCCGCCAGCACGGCACCCGCATCCGGCCCGGCGACGGGGTAATGCTCGGCAGCGACTACACCATTTTCGCCGTGATTGAGGGCCGGGTGAAATACGAGACGTTGCCCACCGGCCAAAAGCGGGTCAACGTCGAACCGGTCGCCGAAGGCCGGCTGGCCCAGGCCTCCCACGTTTGACTCTGAAAGGTCGATCATGAAACAGGGTATTCATCCCAAGTACTTTCCCAACGCCGTCGTCATGTGCGCTACCTGCGGCACGACGTGGACCGTTGGTTCAACGCGCGAATCAATCCACACCGACCTGTGTTTCAACTGCCACCCCTTTTACACGGGCGAACAGCGCATCGTGGACACGGAGGGGCAGGTGGATCGCTTCATCAAGAAACTGGATGCTCGCGCCACGCACAAGCAGCAGGAAGAAAGCCGCAAGGCCTCGCGCACCTCGCCCGAACTGACGGTGACGGCGCTCAACCTCGGCGTCCGCGCCGAAGCGGCGCTGGCGAAGGCCGGCGTCACCACCGCCGGCCAAATCATGGAGCGCCTGGGGCAGGGCGACGACGGCTTGCTTTCCATTGAAGGCTTTGGCCGCAAGAGCCTGGCCGACACCAAAAAGCGGCTGCGCTCGCGCGGCTTTGAACTGCCTTCCGAAGCCGCCAACGAACCCGCTCTGGAAGCCCCGGCCTCGGAAGCCGAGTCCACGGAAGCCTGAGGCAGAATCGAATAGGTCCCACAGGGCAGATGCTGATCGCAGGCATCTGCCCTTTCTGTTTATAATACGGGTTATACCGCGCGCGGCCACGGATTGCGTTTTTTTGACCCTATCGTCTTGCCGTTGGGGCGAAGCATTCGCGTTGCGGCCAACCGCAAAAATAAGCTGGTTGTGCGCGAATGCTTCGCCCTTACAAAGCCCCGGAGAGTTTATGCGCCATCTCACTGGCTCGATTGAGGTGATTACCGGCTCGATGTTTAGCGGCAAAACCGACGAGCTGATTCGCCGGTTGCGCCGCGCGGACATTGCCAAGCAAAGTATACAAGTGTTCAAGCCCATCATAGACAACCGCTACGCCGTGGAAAAAGTGACCTCGCACGCGGGCAGCGAATTCGATGCCACCCCGGTGGAGAGCGCGAAATACATCATCGCGCTGGTGCAGCCCGATACCACGGTCGTGGCCATCGACGAGGCCCAGTTCTTCGACTGGCACATTGCCGAAGTGACGCAACAATTGGCCGACCGGGGCGTGCGGGTGATTGTGGCCGGGCTGGACATGGATTTCCGGGCCGAACCGTTTGGCCCCATGCCGCTGCTGCTGGCCGAGGCCGAAAAGGTCGACAAGTTGCAGGCCATTTGTGTGGTCTGCGGTCTTCCGGCCTCCCGCACCCAGCGCCTCATTGACGGCCGACCGGCCAACTATCACGACCCGGTGGTGCAGGTGGGCGGCAGCGAGGCCTACGAAGCCCGTTGCCGCGAGCACCACGAAGTGCCGCGATAAACAAAAGGCAGAGACTCCCATGTATCACCATGTGCTTCAGGAAGTGCTCATCCCCGCCGACGTGTTGCAGCAGCGCATCGCCGAACTGGGCGCCGAGATCAGCCGCGACTATGAAGGCGAAGAGATTTTGATGATCTGCATTTTGCGCGGCGGGGTGATGTTCCTCACCGACCTCATCCGGCACATCACTATCCCGGTCGCCATCGACTTCATGGCCGTGTCGTCGTACGGCGTGGGCGCGCGCCAATCGCAGGGCGAAGTGCGCATCGCCATGGACTTGAACACCCCGCTGGCCGACCGGCACGTGATTCTGGTCGAGGACATTGTGGACACCGGCCACACTATTGCCGCCGTGCTGGAAATGCTGGAAACGCGCCACCCCAAAAGCCTGCGCGTGTGCTCGTTGCTCGACAAGAGCGTGCGCCGCGAAATCGTTGTGCCGATTCACTATCGCGGCTTCGAAATTCCAAACAAATTTGTCTTTGGCTACGGGCTTGATCTCGATGAACACTGGCGCAACCTGCCGTTCATCGGCGTAGCCAAAACCTGATTGTCGCCCGTGCGCCCGTAACCCGCTTCGCACTTCCGGTCCGCGCCCCACTGAGGCAACTGCTATCACGGAAACTGCCCGCCAATGCCCCGTCCCTCCCGGCTCCCCCGCACCGGCCCGCTCGCGTTCCGGTATCGTGGTTGGGTTGCGCTGGCCGGGTCCAAAGTCGTGGGCACCGGGCGCACCGCCGACGAGGCCCTCGCCGCCGCTCAATTGTCGCAAATCAAGGAATCTTTTGTCGTGGTGTACCTCCCTCCGGACGACTCGCCGTCGCTTGAACTGCCGCCGTTGGTGGAGCGTGTGAGCCGGGCGCTGCCCGACCCGGCCCAGGTGTGGCTGGTGGGCGGCTCGGTGCGCGACATTCTCATGGATCGCCCGGCGCACGATCTGGATTTTGCGGTGGCCGGCGACGGGCTGGCCGTGGCCCGGCGTGTGGCCGACCGGCTGGGGGGCGCATACTTTGCGCTGGATGAGAGTCGCGGCACCGGGCGGGTGGTCTTGCGTGTAGAGGGCGGCCAATTCACTTTGGATTTTGCCCGGTTGCGCGGGCAAGACCTGACCGACGATCTATCGGGCCGCGATTTTTCAGTCAACGCCATTGCGGTCAGCCTCGAGCCGATGGGGCGCGTGTTCGACCCCATGGGCGGCCAGGCCGACATCAAAGACAAAATCCTTCGCATGTGTCACCCGGACGCATTCGTCAACGATCCCGTCCGTACTCTGCGCGCCGTCCGGCTCGCCGCGCAGCTCAACTTCCGAATTGAGCGCGCCACCCGTGAGGGCGCGCGCGAAGCCGCCCCGTTGATTGCCAATGTATCTGCGGAACGTATCCGGGATGAGTTCATGCGCGCGCTCGGCGGACGCAAACCCGCCGCCTGCCTGCGAGCCATGGATAGCCTCGGCCTGCTGGGGCACATCGTCCCCGAAGTCGGCGCTCTCAAAGGGGTCACCCAGTCGCCGCCGCACGTGCACGACGTGTGGGAGCACACACTGGCTACGGTGGATCGCCTTGAGGCGTTGCTGTCGGTGTTGGGCCGCGCTCACGATCTGGACGCCGCTTCGGAATTTGCCCTGGGCTACGCGTCGGCCCGCGTTGGCCGCTTTCGCAATCAACTGTCCGATCACCTCGACCGGCAATTGAGCGTGAGCCGCCCGGCGCGTAGCCTGCTGTTTTTTGCGGCGCTGCTGCACGACGTGTCCAAACCCGAAACGCGGACTGTGGACGCGGCCACCGGGCGGATCCGATTTTTGGAACACGAGGGGCGGGGGGCGCAGGTGGCACAAGCGCGGGCCGCGCAGTTGCGCCTGAGCCACGACGAGGTTGAACGGGTGGGCGCGGTGGTGGCCCACCACATGCGGCCTTCGTTGTTGACCCAACCGGGGGAAGGGCGCGTCACCGCCCGCGCCGCATATCGCTTTTACAAAGCCGCGGGCGCGGTGGGTGTGGACGTGTGCCTGCTCAGCCTGGCCGATTTATGGGGCGCGCGCGGTTCCGACCTGGGCCAGGACGAATGGAGCGAGCGGGTGAACACCGTGGTAACTTTGCTCGACGCGTACTTCACTCATCGCGAAGAGATCGTTGCCCCGCCGGCCCTGCTCACCGGGGATGATGTGATGACATTGCTCGGCGTTCCGCAGGGGCCGCAGGTGGGCGCCGTGCTGGAGGCGCTGCGCGAAGCGCAAGTCGCCGGCGAGGTGGCTACGCGCGAGCAGGCGTTGGAATGGGCGCGGCTGTTTGTGACGGGCGGTCAGGGATAAATCTCGTTTAGGGCCGGTTCGTAGAAGGCCTCGCATCCGTTGGGGCACGAGCAGCCCGCAATCGGCAGGGCAGGGGCAACCGGCTTAAGATACGTGCCCGCGGCGGCCTGGCAGGCCGGGCAGGCATCGGCTCTAACCATGAGGCGGATATCGCGGACGCGCGGGTTGGCGCGCAGCTTGGTCAGTGAGCGCGCGGCGGCCGAGTCGACGGCCAAATCGGCGCCGCACTTCGGGCAGCGTTCAGTTTCGTCGGGTGTTCGTGTGTTGCAAACGGCGCAGGTACGCAAGGCGTCCTCCAAAAGAAAAATAAGTGTGATTGCCAATTCTACTATACTCGGCGCTAACCGCGCACCACAGAGTTTGTCCGCTCCCGTCGTTCCATTTGCCAACCCATGCCTTCTCGCCGCATAAGTCTCGTTGATGTATTGCTCTGGCTGGTGGGCATCGTCGCCGCGCTGGTGCTGATTGCGTTGTTTCTCTCGGCCTCCAAACGCCAGGCCCCGGCCCCCGTCGATCAGGCCATTGTGCTGGTGACGCCCACCTTCACTCCGGCGGCGTCGGCCACGGCAGAAAACGTGTGGCAGATCATTGTGACCCCCACGCCCGGCGGCGAGCTGTATTTGCGGCCCACCGTGGTGTATTCCACCCCGCTGCCGGTCATCTATCCGCCGCCTCGCCCGCGCGCCGCGTTCGATTTTGGCGGGCACGTGCTCGATTTCAAAGCGCCCGACCAAATGGCATACGCCGGGATGAAATGGGTCAAGTTTCAGGTTCACGAAGGCGACAACGACGCCGCCGACAAGATCGCGCGCGGCCACGGCAAAGGATTCAAAGTGCTGTTGGGCGTGGTGGGCGACGTGAACCGCGTGGCCGACCCGACCTATTACCCGCAGTTTGCGGCTTACGTGGGGAGCCTGGCTGCCGGCGGCGCGGATGCCATAGAGATTTGGAACGAGCCTAACATCGCCCGCGACTGGCCCTCCGGCCAGATCAGCCCGACTCTCTATATTGACTTTCTGCGCCCCAGCTATCAGGCCATCAAGGCAGCCAACGCCAATACGTTGGTCATCACGGCGGGCATGGCCGCCACGCTCATGGCGCAGAACCTGCGCACGCCAAACTTTTGGGCGGAGGTGGATTACACCACGGAGTTTGTGCTGCAGGGCGGGTTGCTCTACGCGGACTGCGTGGGCGTTCACTACAATATCGGCATCACTGCGCCCGACTACAGCGAGGCCGCCCCCACCGGTGATGCGGCGTTCTTCTATTACCCGCGTATCCTTGAGCATTACGCCAACATCACCCGGGGCACGCGACCGTTGTGTTTCACCGAGTTCGGCTACCTCACCGACGACGGCTACCCGCCGCTGAGCCAGGTGGCCCCCGACTTTGGCTGGGCGCAAAACAACACCATTCAGGATCAAGCTCAGTGGTTCGCGCAGGCGGTCAAGCTGGCCTCAGCCAACCCGCAGGTGGAGATGTTCATAGTTTGGAACGTCGACTTTTGGAGCTATGGCGTGGACCCTCATGCCGGTTACGCCATCATCCGCCAGGACGGCGGCTGCCCCGCCTGCGACGCATTGCACGGGCTGGGATTGGGAGGTTGATTCCGCTTCCTTGACATCCGCCCATGCTACCGATAACATACCGGCAACTACTCTATGGAAGGAAATTCGCTGTGGCAACTAAAAAAGGCAAGAAAGTTCGTGTGGCAATTGTCGGCGTGGGCAACTGCGCTTCGTCGTTTGTGCAGGGGTTGCACTATTACCGCAACGCCAAGGCTGCCGACACCGTCCCCGGTCTCATGCACGTCAATCTGGGCGGCTATCACATTCGGGATATTGAAGTCTCGGCGGCGTTCGACGTGGTGGACACCAAAGTGGGCCTCGACGTGTCCGAGGCCATCTTTTCTTATCCCAACAACACCTACAAATTCTCCGACGTGCCCAAGCTGGGCGTGAAGGTGGAGCGCGGCATGACGCACGATGGCATCGGCAAGTATTTGGCCCAAAAGGTCAAAAAGGCCCCCGGCCCTACCGCCGACATCGTGAAGATTCTCAAAGACACCAAAACCGACGTGGTCGTGTCGTACCTGCCGGTTGGCTCGGAAATGGCGACGAAGTGGTACGTGGAACAGATGCTGGAAGCCGGGTGCGGGTTTGTGAACTGCATCCCCGTGTTCATCGCCTCGCAAGATTACTGGCGCAAGCGCTTCGAAGAGCGCAAACTGCCCATCATCGGTGACGATATCAAAAGCCAGGTGGGCGCCACCATCACCCACCGTGTGCTGACCAACCTGTTCGTCGAGCGCGGCGTGCAACTGGATCGCACCTACCAGCTCAACTTCGGCGGCAACATGGACTTCTTCAACATGCTGGAGCGCGACCGGCTGGAGTCGAAAAAGATTTCCAAGACCGGCGCAGTGACCTCGCAGTTGCCGTACCAGCTTGACCCCGACAACGTGCACGTCGGCCCCTCCGATTACGTGCCGTGGCTCACCGACCGCAAGTGGTGTTACATCCGCATGGAAGGCACCACCTTTGGCGATGTGCCGCTGAATGTGGAAGTGAAACTGGAAGTGTGGGATTCGCCCAACTCGGCGGGCGTGGTCATCGACGCGGTGCGCTGCGCCAAGCTGGCAATGGATCGCGGCATCGGCGGCGCACTCTACGAGCCGTCGTCGTACCTTATGAAGACGCCGCCGGAGCAGTACACCGACGATGAGGCGCGGCGCAAGATGGAAGAGTTCATCATCGGCAAGGCCAAAGAGTAGGTCGCCTGCCTCATGGACTCGCCTAAAATTATCAAACGCCGGTCGTTTACCGACTGGCTGCGCTTGCGGCTCAAGTGGCTCACCGAACCGGTGGGCGCATTAGTGGCCCGGTTGGGCATCCACCCCAACGTGCTCACGGTGATCGGTTTTGTGGGCAACGTGCTGGGCGCGGCCGCGTTGGCCGCCGGCCGCATCTCGCTCGGCGGCTGGATTATTCTGGCAATGGGGCCTGTCGACGGGCTGGATGGCGCGACCGCCCGCGCCAGGGGCCAGCCGTCGCCCTTCGGCGCCTTTGTGGATTCGGTGACCGACCGCTACTCCGAGGCAGTTATCTATCTCGGCCTGCTGATCTCTTTCCTCGGACAGCCGGGCGATCACTCTCAAGCGTTTGTTCTGGCCTTCGTGGCCTTCGTCGGTTCGGTGATGGTCTCGTACGTCAAAGCTCGCGCCGAAGCCCTGGGCTTCGAGTGCAACGTGGGCCTGCTCACGCGAGTGGAGCGCTATCTCATCCTCGCCCCGCTGCTCATCTTTGACTTGCCCATGGCTGCGCTGTGGATCATTGCCATACTGGCCAATGTGACGGCCCTACAGCGCATCTGGCACGTTCGCAGGCAGTGGTACGATAAAATTAGGTAATGAACAATGAAAGAATGAACAATGAACAACGGGCGTTGCCATTGTTCATTGTTCATTGTTCATAGTTCATTCACAGGTTTAGCATGTCAATCGATAGCCTCGGCATTCACATCGGCACGCTGCTGTACATCCGTTTCTACGGCATCATCCTCGTCACCGGCGCGGTGATCGGCACCTATCTGGCCTCGACCGAAGCCCGGCGCAAGGGGCAAGACCCGAACCTCGTTTGGGACGCGTTGGTGTGGGCGCTCGTCGGAGGCATCATCGGCGCGCGTCTGTACCACGTGTTCACCCCGCCGCCCAGCATGGTGGCCGCCGGCTTCACCACGGCCGCCTACTTTGCCGACCCGGTCAAGATTTTCCAAGTGTGGAACGGCGGCCTCGGCATCCCCGGCGGCATTGTGGGCGGGCTGCTGGCAATGTGGCTGTACGCCCGCTATGCCAAAGTGGACTTCCTCACCTGGGTGGACATCGCCGCGCCGGCCGTGCCGTTGGCGCAAGCCATCGGCCGCTGGGGCAACTTCGTCAACCAGGAGTTGTATGGCCAGCCTACCGACCTGCCGTGGGCCATCTATATCGCGCCGCTGAATCGCGTTGCGGGCTTCGAGCAGTTCGAGCGTTTTCACCCGGTGTTCCTGTACGAATCGATCCTCAACTTGCTCGTATGCCTGGCGATGTTGTGGCTCGCCCGCCGCTTTGCCGGGCGCCTCAGGTCGGGCGACATGCTGTTGCTCTATCTCATGTTTTATCCCACCGTTCGCTTTTTCATGGAATTCCTGCGGCTGGATAGCAGCGGCTTCGGTAACCTGAACATCAACCAGACCCTGTCGGCGGCCGTGGCGGTATTGGCGGGTGTTGGGTTTGCCGTCCGGCACCGCCGCCAGCGCCGCGCCGGTCTCCATGCTGCCGGCACGCCGGGGTAGCCCACTCTCAGCCTGCTGAATGATTGCGTGATACAAGCTCAAGGACTCACCAAACACTTCGAAGACTTCCACGCGGTGGAGGATGTTTCGTTGACCGTGTCGGCGGGGCAAGTGCTGGCGCTGCTCGGGCCGAACGGCGCCGGCAAAACCACCACCATCCGCATGCTCACCGCGGTCCTGAAGCCCACCCGTGGCACGGCCCTGGTGGCCGGGTACGACGTGGTGCGCCAGCCCGATCAAGTGCGGGGCAGCGTGGGCGTGCTCACCGAGAACCACGGCCTCTATTTGCGCAGCAGCGGCGCAGAATACCTCGACTTCTTCGGCGACCTGTACGGCATTCCCGCGCCGCGCCGCCGCCGGCGCATCGGCGAACTGCTCGAGCGCTTTGGCATGGCCGAGGCCGCCCCCCGCCGCATCGGCGAATACTCCAAAGGCATGCGGCAAAAGCTGGCCATCATCCGCGCCATGCTGCACGACCCGCCCGTGCTGCTGCTGGACGAGCCGACTTCGGCCATGGACCCGCAGAGCGCCAAGCTGGTGCGCGACGCCATCGTCGATCTGCGCACCGACCGCCGCGCCGTCATCATCTGCACCCACAACCTCGCCGAAGCCGAAATGCTGGCCGACACCATTGCCATTATTCGCAAAGGCCGCATCATCGCCAGCGGCCCGCCGGAGTCGCTCAAGGACCAACTGCTCGGCCCGGCGCTCATGGAGTTGCGGCTGGCCGGCCCGAGCAACGGGCTGGCCGAGAGCATCGCCGATCTGGTGACGGTGCTGGAAAGCGGCGACGGCTGGCTGCGCTACAGCGCCCGGCGTCCGCAGGAAACCAACCCGCGCCTGCTCAACCGCCTTGGGCGAAGCGACGTGCCCGTGCTCACTCTCACCGAAGTGCCGCGCAGTTTAGAGTCCGTCTATCTGCGAGCGGTCGAAGAGGATGAAAGGTAGTTCACGTCATATGGCCGTCTTTACCCTGCCCCGCCCGTCACTTTCCCGCGCGCTGGTCATTACCCGCCGCGAAATCCGCGACGGCTTGCGCGACTGGCGGATCATCGCGCCCATTCTGGTGCTCACGCTGTTCTTTCCGGCGCTCATGAACTTCACCGCCGCTCGCCTCATGGCCTTCGTCACGGATTACGGCGCGCCCGTCATCGGCGACCGGCTCATTCCGTTTCTGTTGATGATCGTCGGCTTCTTCCCGACCTCGGTGTCGCTGGTGATCGCCCTCGAGAGCTTTGTCGGCGAAAAGGAGCGGCACTCGCTGGAGCCGTTGTTATCCTCGCCGCTCACCGATCTGCAGCTCTACATCGGCAAAACCATCGCCGCCAGCCTGCCGCCGCTCGTCGCCGCGTACCTCGGCATCGTCGTCTACCTCACCGGCCTGTACATCGCGCTGCGCTGGGTTCCCACGTTTCAACTGTTGCTGCAAATCGTCCTGCTCACCACCGTGCAGGCCACCGTAATGGTCAGCGGCGCGGTCGTCATTTCCACCCAGACCACCAGCGTGCGGGCCGCCAACCTGCTGGCCTCGTTCATCATCGTGCCCATGGCCCTGCTGGTGCAGGGTGAAAGCGTCGTCATGTTTTGGGCGCGCTACGACGTGCTGTGGGTGATCATTATCGGATTGGTGTTTGTGAACGTGGTGCTGGTGCGCATGGGCGCGCGGCTGTTCAACCGTGAAGAACTGCTGGGGCACGAACTCGACGAAATCAACCTCCGCGCCGCGTGGCGCGTGGTTCGCCGCGAGTTCGTCGGTGACGCCGCCGGCTCGCCCGTGCGTTGGTACCGCCGTGAAATTCCGCGCGCCCTGGGCCGCTTGCGTTGGCCCGTTGCCATGATGGTACTGGCCGTGGCCGCGGGCTTTGGCCTCGGTGTGCGCTACGCCGCAGTGTTCCAGCTTCCGCCCTCCCTCATCGATTTCCGGATCTCGGCCGCCGGCTTGCGCGAACAACTTGAACAGTTTGGCCTCTTCTCGGTGAGCGGGGCGGGGCGCGTGTTCTTCCAGAACGTGCGCGCCGTGCTCATCGCCGCCGCGCTGGGAACCTTTACTATCGGCGTGCTGGGCATCGTCGTCCTCATGCTGCCCATGGCCCTCGTGGGCTACTTCATGGGCCAAATGTCACTGGCCGGGCTTGACCCGTTGCTCTTCTTCACGGCGTTCATCCTGCCGCACGGCTTGCTTGAAGTCCCGGCGGTTATCCTCGTGGGCGCGGCCACCATCCGCCTGGGCGCCAGCTTGCTGGCGCCGCCGCCCGGCAAAACCGTGGGCGATGGCTGGCTGACGGCCCTGGCCGATTGGCTCAAAGTATTCTTGGGGCTGGTCCTTCCCCTGCTCGTCGGCGCGGCCTTTTTGGAAGTCTATGTGACGCCCAATGTGCTGATAGCCCTCTTGGGCCGTTAGGTTTATACTGGAGCAACAGCAAGGAGAGCTTGAACCATGTTACTCCGTTCCAATCGTCTCTTTTCCTTTACCCAATACGTCGCCTGGCAGCCGCCCACCGATGTTTACGAAACCGAAGACGGCCTCGTAGTGCAGGTCGAGATCGCCGGGATGCGCGACGGCGATCTGCAAGTGTCCCTGGAAGATCGGTTGCTCGTCATCTCCGGCGTGCGCGACGACCCCGCTGCCGAGCGGCGCGCGTACCATCAAATGGAAATCCGCTCCGGCGAATTCCGCATCGAGCTGGAAATTCCCATCCCGGTCGATGCCCGTGGCATCGAGGCCCAATACGAGGACGGTTTCTTGCGGGTGATTCTAAAAAGACCCGTCGTCGTCCGCGTGGCACTTAGCGAATCCGAATGACAGCTTCTAAATGGTACACCTTTGAATTCAAGCCCGACGCCGAAGATGGCATTAACGAACTGACGGAGGCCCAGTTCATGCCCATCGTTACCAAGGTGGGCGACGCCTCTGCCACCCCCCCCGGCGACACTCAGAACCCCGGCGGCGACCCTTCGATTCCCGCCGTGCTAGCCATCCTGCCATTGCGCGGGGTGGTGGTCTACCCACTCACCGCTGTGCCCCTCACGGTGGGTCAGCCGCGCTCCATGAAATTGATTGACGATGCTTCCGTGGGGCAGCGCGTCATCGGGCTGGTGACCAGCCAGAACGCCGACATTGAATCCCCCGGCCCGGACGACCTCTTCCGGATGGGCACCGCCGCGCAGGTGCACCGCCTCTTCCGCTCGGCCGACGGCACGATCCGGCTGCTGGTGCAGGGCCTGGCCCGGTTCCGCGTGGAAGAGTTTGTCGCCGCCGAGCCTTACCTCAGAGCGCGCATCTCCCTGGCCCCGGAAAGTAGGGAAGCCGACAGCCTCGAGCTTGAAGCCCTGATGCGAAGCGTCACGGAGCGCTTCCAGCGATTTGCCGAGCTGGTGCCGTCCATGCCCGCCGAACTGCTCACCGCGGCCCTCAGCGTTGACGACCCGCGCCAACTGGCCTACGGCGTGGCCAACTACATCCGCATTTCGGTCGTCGATGCCCAGCGCCTGCTGGAATTGGAGAGCATCAGCGAAAAACTCAAAACCCTGCTCACCCTGCTCAACAAAGAAGTGGAAGTGATGGAACTGGGCCGCAAGATTCAGGCCGACGCGCAGGGCGAGATGGAGAAGATGCAGCGCGATTACTTCCTGCGCGAGCAAATGAAAGCCATCCAGCGCGAACTGGGCGAGGGCGACGAACAAACGCTGGAGGCCGAAGAGTTCCGCAAGAAGCTCGAGGCCCTCAACCTGCCCGACGAAGCCGCCAAAGAGGCCCGGCGCGAACTGGACCGGTTGAGCAAGTTGCCCACCGCCGCCGCCGAGTACGGCGTCATCCGCACCTATCTCGACTGGCTCACCTCGTTGCCGTGGAACACGACCACTCCCGACAACCTCGACGTGGCCCACGCCCGGCAAGTGCTGGACGAAGATCATTACGGACTCAAGGACATCAAAGAGCGCATCCTCGAATTCCTGGCCGTGCGCAAGTTGCGGCTGGAGCGCGCCGACGAGCGCGCCGCCCGCGCCGCCACCGAGCCTACCGACCACATCCGCCGCGAGCGCGAAGGCGTCATCCTGTGTTTCGTCGGCCCGCCCGGCGTGGGCAAGACCTCGCTGGGCCAGTCCATCGCCCGGGCCATGGGCCGCAAGTTCATCCGCATGTCACTCGGCGGCGTGCGCGACGAGGCCGAGATACGCGGCCACCGCCGCACCTACATTGGCGCGCTGCCGGGTCGCGTGATGCAGGCTCTGCGCCGGGCCGAATCCAGGAACCCGGTGTTTATGTTGGACGAGGTGGACAAGCTCGGCGCCGACTATCGCGGCGACCCCTCGTCGGCGCTGCTCGAACTGCTCGACCCCGAACAGAACCGCGAGTTTCGCGACCATTATCTCGACGTGCCCTTCGATCTGTCGCAGGTCATGTTCATCACCACCGCCAACTGGCTCGATACCGTGCCCGGCCCCCTGCGCGACCGCATGGAAGTGCTTGAGCTTTCGAGTTACACCGAAGGCGAAAAGCTCGCCATTGCACGCGGCTACCTCATCCCGCGCCAGGTCCGCGAAAACGGACTGCGGCTCGACGAGCTTTCCTTTACCGAAGAAGCTGTCCGCAAAGTAATTCGCAGCTATACCCGCGAAGCCGGAGTGCGCAACCTTGAGCGCGAAATCGGCAGCATCTCCCGCAAAGTGGTCACCAAAATCGCCGAGGGCAAAGCCACAGTGGTGCCGTTGGATGTCGGGGACGTGCAAGAGTATCTCGGCAAACCCCGGTTTTACTATACCGAGGAAATCGAAGAGCGCACTGCCCTGGCCGGGGTGGCCACGGCCCTGGCCTGGACTCCGGTGGGCGGCGATGTGATGTTCATCGAAGCCACTTACATGCCCGGCGCGCACGGCTTTCAGCTTACCGGCCAGTTGGGCGACGTGATGCAAGAGTCGGCCCGGGCCGCGCTGTCGTACGTGCGGGCCAAAGCCGGCGACTTCGGCTTGCCCAAAGACTTTTTTGAGAAGCACGACATCCACCTTCACATCCCTTCCGGCGCGCAGCCTAAAGACGGCCCCAGCGCCGGGGTGACCATGGCGACGGCGCTCGTCTCCCTCATCGTCGGCATACCGGTGCGCAGCGACGTGGGCATGACCGGCGAAATCACCCTGCGCGGCAAGGTGCTGCCCATCGGCGGCGTAAAGGAAAAAGTGCTGGCCGCGCACCGCGCCGGACTCAAAACAATCATCCTGCCTCAGCGCAATCAGAAGGACATTGAGGACGTGCCTGAGGAAATTCGCGGCCAAATCAACTTCGTATTTGCCGACCGTGTCGACGACGTGATCCGGGCCGCCCTGGCCGAGCCGTTGCCCATCGTTCCCGCCGACGGCAGCAACGGGCAAGGCGGGCGCAAAGCCCGGACTCCCGCCAAACGGCGGCGCGCCGATAAGCAGCCCGCGCGCGCCTGAATCGATCATCCTGTCCACAAAAGGAATCTGGCCGTGCCTAAGGTGCTACTTGTTGACGACGATCGAAATGTAGTCATGCTCCTCAAAACGCTGCTGCAGTTGGAGAAATTCACCGTGACCCTCGAATCGCGCGCCGAGGAGGTTCTTCCAACCATCCGCCGCGAACAGCCCGACATCGTGCTGATGGATGTTCATCTGGCCGACGCCGACGGCCTGCAAATTCTGGCCGAGATTCGCCGGGACCCGGCGCTGGCCCAAACCCGCGTGGTCATTGCATCCGGCGAGGATGTGAGCTACCAGTGCCGACAGGCCGGGGCCAACGATTTTGTGCTCAAGCCGTACTCGCCCGATCACCTCATCAGCGTTATTCGCAAAGTGCTGCTCGCCTGAGCGGCGCCCCTGCCGCCGGCCTGTTTAGCCCGGCCCATAGGACATTCTGTGACTCGAAGGACTCGAAAACAACCCACCGCTCCATCCCGCTCGTGGCGGCGCATGGATCTGCATCTGCACACTCCCGCCTCCAGCGACTACCAGGAACCTAAAGTGACCTGGCTCGACATTCTGCGCCGCGCCGAAACGCGCGGCCTCGACATCATCGGCATCGCCGACCACAACACCGTCGACGGCTATCGCACCCTGCGCGCCGAACTGGACGAACTGCAACTGCTGGAGCGGCTCAACCGCCTGCGTCCCGACGAAAAGAAACGCCTCGACGACTATCGCCGCCTGCTGGCCAAAATCCTCGTCCTGCCCGGCTTTGAATTCACAGCCACGTTCGGCTTTCACATCATCGGGCTGTTCGACCCCGCCACGCTCGTTCGCGATCTCGAACACATTCTGCTCAACCTCAATGTCCCCTCCAGCCAGCTCGACCTCGGCTCCTCCACCGTGGGGGCCACCGCCGACGTGCTCACCGCCTATCGCCTGATCGACGAGGCCGGGGGTATCGTCATCGCCGCCCATGCCAACTCTTCCAACGGTGTGGCGATGCGCGGCTTCAACTTCGGCGGACAGACCAAGATTGCCTACACTCAGGACCCGCACCTGCACGCCCTCGAGGTGACCGACCTCGAGCACAAGAGCCGCCGCACCACCGCCGCATTCTTCGACGGCAGCAAATCCGAATACCCGCGCCGCATGCACTGCATTCAAGGCTCCGACTCGCATCGCCTGCGCGGCGACGGCAAGAACGTCAAAAATCTCGGCCTCGGCGACCGCGCCACCGAAGTGATGCTGGAGGAAGTCACCTTCGCCGCGCTGCGCCGCCTTTTCCTCGGCGACGACTTCAGCGCCACCCGGCCTGCCCGCGCCGCCGCCGACGAAACCTTCGACGATGTGCAAGCCGCCCGCCTCCTCGGCCCCGGCCCGGCGCAGAGCTTCCACCCCGTCCTCAGCTTTCGCGGCGGCAAGCTCAACCCTGTCCTCGCCGACGTTTGCGCCTTTGCCAACACCGGCGGTGGCGTCGTGTATATCGGTGCGAGCGGCGACGCCAGACATGCTCCGGCCGGATTGGCGCAGGCGGCGAGCGCGCTGGCTAAACTGCAAAAAGAAATTTCCGCCAAGATTACCCCGGCGCTCAACGTCACGATTGACAAACAGGAAACGCGCGGCAAGGTCGTGCTGCGCGTCGTCGTTCCCCGTGGCGACGAAACGCCCTACGCCGTGGACGGCAACCAGATTTTTCTCCGGCGGGTTACCGAGACCACCCTCGCCGTGCGCGACGAAATCGTGCAGCTCATTACGCGGGGACGCCGCTCGCTGACGGCGACTCTGCCGCCGGTGGACACGGGCGCGCCCGTGGCTGATCAGCCTGCGGCCCAACCCAGGCGATCTCGCAGCCGGCGCTCGCGCTCCGGCGCGCGCGCCCATGCCGCCGTGGCTCCACGTTCCACACCCGCACCCGAGCGCCCCCCGGAATCGGTTGTAGCGGGGGGGCCGCTGCCGCGCACCGGAGTCGAAATCGTGGCCTCCGAGAATCGCAAGGGCAAGCTCTATCACACCGTGCGCGATCTGCGCAACGGCAACGTCGTCAAAAATGTCACCCGTTCGTCGGCCCGGCACCTGTGGCGCTACGCCATTCTGCAACTCGAAACCGCCGCCCCCGATGAGGCCGCCATTGAATGGCGCGGCGACGCGGCTCTGATTGGCACGCAGCACATCGGCGCAATCAGCCGCTACGATTTCGCCCAGCGCAACCCCGGCGGCATGCGCCTGTTCTACGGCGTCACCGACGACGGCCTGCCCGACGAATGGAAGGCGCTGGTGAGCGCCAGCGAGGTTTAGCCGCCTGCTTTCATGATCCGCCCGTTTGACCTTGACCGCGACTACGAGGCCGCCCTGCGCCTGTGGCGCGCCGCCGGCCCCGGCGTCAACGTCAGCCCCTCCGATTCGCGTGATGCGTTGGCTCTCAAACTCACCCGCGACCCCGATCTGTTTCTTGTGGCCGGTGACGAGGCGGGGCAACTCATCGGCACGGTCATCGGCGGCTTCGACGGGCGGCGGGGGCTGGTGTATCACCTGGCCGTGGCCGCCGGGCACCGCGGGCGCGGACTGGGCACGGCCCTGATGGCCGAACTGGAGCGCCGCCTCAAGGCCAAAGGTTGTCACAAGTATTACTTGCTCATCACGCCCGACAATCCATCTGTGGCCGACTTTTATCGCCGCCTCGACTGGGATTTCATGCCCATGCAAATCATGGGAAAGGTGATCGAATGAACGTCGGCATCCTCACCATTTCCGACCGTTCCTTCCGCGGCGAGCGGCCCGACGCGGGCGGCCCGCTCATTGCCCAGATCGTCGGCGACCGGCTGGGCTGGGATTGCTCGCTTACCGCCGTCGTCCCCGACGAATTTGATCACATTCGCGACACGCTTATGGCCTGGGCCGATGCCGACCGCGCTGCGCTCATCCTCACCACCGGGGGTACCGGCTTCGCCCCGCGCGACGTGACGCCCGAAGCCACCCGCGCCGTCATCGAGCGCGAAGCCCCCGGCATCCCCGAAGCCTTGCGCGCCGCCAGCCTGATCATTACCAAACATGCCATGCTCTCCCGCGCCGTCGCCGGAATCCGCAAGCACACGCTCATCGTCAATCTGCCGGGCAATCCCAAAGCCGTGCGCGAGAATTTGGAAGTGCTGCTTCCTGTTTTGCCGCACGCGGTGGAGTTGGTGAGGGGAGATGCAGGGGCGGAGCAGGGGCATAGAACAGTGTAATCGGGCTGCTGAATAGCAGTATAATCTCTGCGTATTCAAGGAGTGTGCGCCATGCCTGCTCAAACGAATGTACCGCCTCCCTTACTCCAACATTCGGCCGAAATTCTGGGCGGTGCGCTTGTGTTCGGTGGAACTCGCGTGCCGTTTCAAACTCTGATTGACTATCTCAAGGCTGGCGACACGCTTGACGATTTCCTCGACGATTTTCCCTCAGTGACTCGCGAACAAGCGTTTGAAGTATTAGAGCTTGCCCAAGAAGCAATCGTGAGAGAGATCGATGCGAGTCCTGTTGGATGAGTGTCTCCCCAGAAAACTAAAAAACGAGTTCGTGGAGAATCAAACCGCGACCGTGCCGGACATGGGTTGGGCCGGCAAGAAAAATGGCGAGTTGATACATCTGGCCGCGGGCGAGTTCCAAGCATTCATCACAATCGATCAAAACTTGACTTTTCAACAGAATCTTGCCACTTCCACGCTAGCTGTGGTCATGTTTGTTGCGCCTGATAGTCGACTGGAGACGCTGAAGCCGTTAGTGCCAGGAGTGGAAAAAGCATTGCGAACGGCACAACCCGGCGACGTTATTCACATAGGTTATTGACATGAAACTCTCCTACTCTCAAAAACTACTCTACGCCGCCGGTTCGCTTGGCGTCGCCCTTTCGTATCAAGCCTTCGGCACGTACATTCAATTCCTCTACATTGATATTCTCGGCCTCAAAGCTTCGCTGGTCGGCATCGGCTGGAGTCTGTACGGCATTTGGAATGCGGTCAACGATCCGCTGGCCGGATACTTGTCGGACAACACCCGCACTCGCTGGGGCCGGCGCATTCCATGGATTGTCAGCACGTTCATCCCCGTCGGCTTATTTTTCTACTTGCTCTGGGTTCCGCCCTCGCCGCTCATCAAAGGCGGGCAGACTCCGTTGTTCATCTACTTCATGGCCGTCGTCCTGCTCTTCGATTTGCTGTGGACGATCATCGTGATGAACTGGACGGCGCTCTTCCCCGAAATGATCCCCGACGAAAAAGAACGCGCTACCGTCTCCGGCTGGCGGCAGTTCTTTTCGCTCATCGGGCTTCTGCTCGGCGTGGCCCTGCCGCCCATCCTGGTCGGCGCGGATTGGAGCGGGCGCGGCGGTATGGCGTTGACGTTTGCCGCCATTACTTCGATCACGTTCGGCATTTCATTATTGGGCAGTAAAGAGAATCTGGCTATTCAACACGAAAAACAGCCGCCGTTCATTCCGGCGATTAAGGCGTCACTCCAAAGCATTGCCTTCCGCTGGTTTCTGGTTGCCAACCTGCACAAAGAATTCATTTACAGCATCATGACGGCTTCGATTCCATTTTGGGCGAAATACGTGTTGAAGATTCAGGCGCCGGTCCAATTGTTCGGCGCGGAGCTGGACGCCGGGATACAGAACTCGCTTTTGCTCGGCCTGGCCTTCATTATGGCCCTGCCTGGCCTGCCCATTTGGACGGCGGTTGCCAAACGAGTCGGCGGGCGGCGCGGCTGGCAAATTTCGCAAGGCACGTTTGCGCTCTCGATGATCTTGTTGTTCCTGGCCAATGATTTCTTTCAAGGCATCGCCGCCACGTCCATCCTCGGCCTCAGCCTGGCCGGTCTGCTCGTCTTCCCTGATCTATTGATCTCCGACGTGATCGACGAAGACGAAACGGTGACCGGCGCGCGGCGCGAAGGCATGTATTTTGGCATGAACGGATTCATCATCCGCTTTGCCTTTTCGATGCAAGGGATCACCACCGGCGTGATCCTCTACCTGAGCGGCTACGTCCACTCCACCGCCGAAGATTTGTATCCGGCCCAACCGCCGCTGGCCGTGCTAGGCATTCGCGCCATGACCGCCTTTGTGCCAATCCTTGCCTCCGCCGTCGTCATTTTTGCCCTCAGCCGCTATCCACTGCACGGCGAGCGGTTGAAAGCCTTGCGCGGCAGGGTAGCTTTATTGAGGGACAGATGATTCACCGCAGAGACGTAGAGAAGCGCCGAGAGCGCAGAGAAGTTGATAAAATCTCTGCGAACTCCGCGCGAACTCCGCGTCTCTGCGGTTAATACGTGCATCGCCTCGAAGCCCGCGAAGGCTCTTCACAAGTCACCACCCGCTCGGTGGCTGCCGCGCTGCGCCTGCAGCACCTCGACGTGTACGAATTGCCCGCGTGGCAAAAGGCGGGCCTCACGCTGCTCAACTCTTTCCCCGCCGCGCTCATCCGCGTCATCGAACTCAACTACTCCGTCTCGGGCCTCGACCATGCCCTTGCCCGCACCGTCCGCACCGCCGACCTGGTTCGGGAGTCGTTGGCGCATTACGAAGGGTTGGAGGGGCCATTCGAGGCCGTGGTCATCGGCGCGGCGGGGCAGGGGGCCGCGCATCTCGCCGTCGCGCTGGGCGCGCCCTTCCTCCCGCAACCGTTCGTCCTCGGCTTTCGCGGCGGCGGCTCCAAAGCCGACGACGCCCGCGCCGCCCAGCGCAGCGGGCAGGCCCTCTCCGAACTCATCCTCGCCAACAACCCGGACGTGTGCATCGTCAATCACTTCGACCCGATTCACGACGGCCGGTTCACGCCGTACATCACCCATGCCCGGCTCAAGCTCATCGAACTGCACGAGGAGTACGCCGCCTTCGTCCGCTCGCGCCTCAAGCCGGGCGGGGCGCTCGTGTTCCTCGACTGCACCGCGCCCTGGCCGCAGTTCCGCATTGGCCCGCGCCTCACGTTTCAAATCGGCGGCTGGGGCGGCATTGCCCCGAGCGAATACCTCGACGGCAGCCCGCGCATTGACGCCATGAAAGCCGCGCAAGGCTCGCCGCACCGCGGCGGCTGGCGCGTGGATTTTCCGCTGGAGCAGCAGCCGGAGTCGGAGTGGGGCACGGCCCCCGGCCTGCGCGAGTCGGTGCGCGCCTTTGCCGAGCGCGAGGGCTATCGGTTCGTCCCGGTCACAGCGGTTGAGCCGGAGCAATTGGGCGAACTGGCATTCCTTGCCCACGCGCGTCTCTACGAAAAAGAAGGCCGCGAGCCGGCGGGCACGCTGGTTGAAATGTTCACTCGCACCGACCCCGCCGCCGCCCGCCTCGCCGCGCTGCTGCCGTGCTGGATCATTTGGAACACTACCGAGTCCCTGGCCTTCCTCCAGCGGATGCTTCCGCGCTTCCCGCAAAACAAGCCCATCCTTTTCACCCCGCTGGCAAACTTTGTCGTCACCCCGGACCTCGTGCCGTGGGCGCAATGGGCCGCCACTTTCGCCGGTCGCCAGTGGCAAGCCCTCGGCTGGAATCCCGACCGCTGGCCCTCGGATGCGCCCGCCATGTGGCGGCCCACCGAAGCACTGGCGCGCTACTGCGAGGCTCACCCCAACCCCATGCGCGCCACCCTTACCATAGATGAACTGGTTGACTGCACGAAGCAAATCAACATCCCCTCGCCCGACGGAGCCTCCCCAACGAAGCCGCCAAGCGGTGAAGTCGAGGAACGCAGCCGCCGCCCGCGCTATTGCGAAGGGTGATTCGGAGATTGCCTTCAATGCTACAATACGGGTAGCTGCTCAGGCCTTCCGCATTGGCGCATCATCGAGAACAGCGGATCATCCGAATTGAGCGGATCGATCCGTTAAATTCGGCGAATCCGTAGTTCTTTAGTGATTGGGCTGTGCAGTTACAAAACCCCTTCGTGACCCCCACACCCCCACACCCCCACACCCCCACACTCACACATCGCGACCTCGCCGCGCTCGCCCTCCTCTTCCTCGCCGCCTTCGCCTTCTGCTGGCCCATCTTCGCCCCCGGCTGGATCATCCCGCAGGGCGGCGGCGACCTCGTCTCCTTCCTCTGGCCTACCTACCGCTACGCCGCGCGCGTGCTTCATAGTCAACCTTGCGCCTCTTTCTCCACAATGTTCAATCCGCAATCTGCAATCTGCAATCTGCAATCTGCATATTCCGCCCTCCTCTGGAACCCCACCCTCTACTCCGGCGCGCCCTTCGCCGCCGATAACCAGACCGGACTCTTCTACCCCCCGAACCTCGTTGCGTTTCTCCTCTTTCCCGACCTGCCCTACGCCGCCCTCGAAACCCTCGTCGCCCTGCACCTCTTCCTCGCCGGGGTCGGCGCCTACCTCTTCGTGCGTTTGGAGTTTCCGGCGAGAGATTCGAAGTTGGAAGTTGGAAATTTGAAATTTGAAGTTGGAAGTTGGAAGTTTGAAGCTGGCCTCGTCTCCGCCCTTGCCTTCATGGCCTCCGACGTATTCATCACCCACCTCGGCAACTACAACATCGTCGCCGTCTCTGCTTACCTCCCCTTCATCTTTCTCTGTCTTCGCCGCTCCCTCTCCCATACCCCCACACCCCCATACTCGTCCGTCAAATGGTCTGTGTTAGCAGGTCTGTCCCTCGGCCTCGCCGCCCTCGCCGGCCACGCCCAGATGACCCTCATCCTCGCCTTCGCCTGCGCCCTCTACACCCTCTACCACCTCCTCACTCACATCCCGTCACTCCTCACGCCTCGCGCCTCACTGCTCACTGATCACAGGCCACTGCCCACTGGTCACCGCCCACTGCTCGCTGCCCACTGGCCCCTGCTCACTATTCCTCTCGTCGCCTTCGGCCTCGCCGCCATCGCCCTCCTGCCCGCCCTGCAAATGGTCGGCTACACCGCCCGCACCGCCCTCAGCTACACCGACGCCTCGCGCTGGAGCCTCCCGCCCCTCGGCCTCGCCGGAGCCGTCAGCCCGCTCGTCTTCGGGCGCGGCGCGCGCGACTTCTGGCCGACGTGGGATCGCGTCGAATTCGGCTACATGGGCATCGTGGCCCTCAGCCTTGCCGCCCTCGCCCGCAAGCCGCGTTTCTTCATCGCCCTCGCCCTCGTCGCCCTCGTCATCGCCCTGGGCCGCTACACCCCCGTTCATCAACTCCTCTTTCAGTTCGTTCCCGGATTCGCTTCCATTCGCGTCCCGGCCCGCTTCATCCTCCTCACTAACTTTTCCCTCGCCGTCCTCGCCGGTCACTCATTGATTGAAAAACGAAACCGCCCATGGATCATCCTTGCGGCAGTGGCCCTCGCCTCGACCCTCCTCATCCTTGCCGCCGATCTGGCCTGGGCGCATCCCCCGGCGTGGGGGGCCATCATCACCACCCTGGCCCTCATCGCCGCCACCGCCCTCCTCTACCAGCGCGCCCCGGCCCTCCTCCCGCTCTTCCTCTTCGCCGAACTCTTCACCTTTGGCGCATTCGTCGAAACCGACCGCGCCGATCCAAACGCCGGCTACACCCGTGGCCCCGCCCTCGACTACCTGCTTGCCCAACCCGGCCCCACCCGCATCGACCTTGCCACTTCGCAATGGCAGCCCGATGCCCCTGCCGTGTTCGGCCTCGAATCGATCACCGGCATCGCCAACCCGCTCGCCCTCGCCGCCTATGACCGCTACTACTGGTCCGTGGGCTACCGTGGCTCGCCGCAATATAACTTCCTCGGCGCGCAATTCGTCGTCGCCGACAAAAACCACCCTCCCGCCGACAGCAGCTTTGTTCCCGTCTTCAACGAAGACCCTGCCGTAGACGTTTATCTCAACACCAACGCCATGCCCCGCATCAGCCTCATCACCGACCCCGTCTTCGTCCCCGACCCGGGCTCTGCCTTCGCTGCTATCCACGACCCGGCCTTCAACCCCGCCGCCCAAGTCGTACTCGAAAGTCAGGCGTCAGCGGTCAGCGGCCAGCCATCGGCTAACACGAATCTCTTTTACACCGCGTATGCGCCCGGCCAATTCACCATCGTCGCCCAAACCCCGGCCCCGGCCTACCTCGTCCTCGCCGAAGTGTGGTACCCCGGCTGGGTCGCCACCCTCAACGGGCAACCCGCGCCCATCCTTCGCGCGGACACTGCCTTCATGGCCGTGCTCCTTCCCGCAGGCGAAAGCACCGTCGCCTTCCATTTCACCTCGCCCCTGCTCACCCTCGGCGCAATCATCACCCTCATCACTCTCCTCGCCTCTGTGATTCTGTTGTTCATCCTTCATCCTTCATCGTTCATCCTTCCATGAACCGCCTCCCCGTCATTCTCATTATTTTCACCGCCGCCCTCCTGCGGCTCGGTTGGCCCGGCCTCACCGAATTCAAAGCCGACGAAGCGCGGCTGTATTCGCTGGCCCTCAGCATGGCCGAATATAAATCGTTCGCCCTGCGCGGCATCGGCTCCTCGCTCGGCCTGCCCAACTTTCCCCTTTCCGTGTGGCTGTTCTCGCTGCCGCTGTTCGTGTGGAAGCACCCCTATTCGGCCACGTTGTTTGTCGCCGCGCTGAACACGCTTGCCGTGTACGTCTGCTATCGGCTCACCCGCCGCCATTGGGGCGAGGCCGCCGCCCTCGTCGCCGCGCTGTTCTTTGCCGTCAGCCCGTGGGCTGTCATCTATTCGCGCAAAATCTGGGCCCAGGATTTGCTGCCCCTGTTTGTGTTGGCCTACATCGGCGCCGCCCTCGCCGCCTTTGTCGATAAGCGGCGTTGGGCGTTGGCTATGCATCTTGTCGCCCTTGCCTGTGTGGTGCAAATTCACCTCTCCGGGTTGGCCTTTGTCCCCCTCACTGCCCTGTGGCTGATCGTTTTCCGGCGGGATGTTCGCTGGCGCGAAGTGGCCGTGGGTGTGGCCGCCGCCGCGCTCACCGCGCTTCCTTTTGGCATTTACCTGCTGGGAAACATGGGCAATACCGCCGCCGTGGGCGGCCTCCTCGCTCGAAAAGCTTCCATCGATCCCGATTCTCTCCGTTACTCGTGGATGCTGCTCACCGGGGCAGACATTCACTCATTGGCCGGGCCGCAGGCCTTTGGCGATTTTCTGCGCTCCGTGCCGAACATTGACCCCGTCCGTTGGCTGTGGGGCGTGCTGGCCGTGGCGGGCCTCGCCGTGGCCCTTTACCGCCGCCGCCCCGCCGATCTCATTTTGGTTTCGTGGCTCGCTGCTCCGATTCTCTTTTTCATCCGCCACAGCACGCCGGTGTTCCCGCACTACTTCATCGTCACCCTTCCGGCGGGATACATGCTGGCGGGCATTGCGGTCAACGCGTTTGCAGATTTTCTTACCGCGAAGGCGCGAAGAGCGCAAAGGCAAGAAACAAATGACCCTTCGCGTACGCCTGCCCTCTTCAGAGGGTCGCGCCTTCGCGGTTCTATCTTTGCGCTGGCTATCGCGAGTGCGGCGGCGCAAGCGGGCGTGTGGCTGGCGCTGCTGTTTTTCGTGGGGCGGGTGGCCACGCCCAATGGCTTCGGCACACCGCTGGGGATGCTGCTCAACGTGGCGGATCAAGCCAAGGAGTGGCGCCTGGCGCGGGGCGCGCCGGAGATTTTGCTCGTGGGTAAAGGCGATGATCCACAGGTGGACGAGTTCGCCGCGGTGACCGACTCCCTCTTTCACGGCCTGCCGCACCGATTCGTGGACGGCGCGGCGGCGGCGGTGTTGCCGCAGGGCGGGGCGGTAGTCGTCATCCAATCCGGCGATTTCACCGCGCGCGGCTGGTACGAAAAACTGGCCGAGAGCGCAACGTGCCTGCTCTTGCGCGAGCACGAAATAGGCATCGAGCTGCTCGCCGTTCCGCCGAGCCTCGCGCTCCAGCCCGCGCACGCTTTCGCCGAACCGAGGCTGCTCGCCAACGGCGTGGAGCTATTGGGCTGGGAGGCTGCCCCGGCGTGGACCGTGATCTGGCGCGTGGGCTACATCCCGCCCGCCGCCGACTACCACTTTTTCAACCACGCCCCCTCGGCGCAAGCGGACGGAGTGGGCTACCCCTCGCGTTACTGGCGCGATGGCGATAGGGTGCTGAGCTTTTTTGACTTGAGTCCGCTGGCGTGGCCGGTGCGGGTGGGGATGTACGAGTTTCCGTCGGTGACGAACGTGCCAGTGTTGGATGCGATGGGCAACCCGTATTCGGACGCGGTGACGGCGGGGCCGTAACAGAACTCACATTCAGCCTGTTAGCGTCGGCGGCAAGCCGAAGCGCACTGGCAAAGAGGGATCAATGAAGCTGATGATTTGAGCGAGTCGATCTGCCTGGCAGGCCAGCACGTGAATCCCGAAGGCTTGATACTCTTTCTCTCCGGTCTGTTGATAGATGGCAAAGGCAGGTTGAGCATTGGCCTGAGTCGGCTGGAGCCGCCAGCGGCCGGCGGCCTCACCGGGGAACATCCCCTCATCCGCAAACACGGTTGCGGCCATGAACACGCCAATCGCCGCGCGCCCGCGATACCAGGAAGGTGAAGGCGGCATCGCGAACGTTGCATCCTCTTTGAGTAAGGCAACCAGCCCGGCCACATCGGCGGTTTCCCAGACTTGAACATAGCGCTCAAGCAGTCCCCGGGTTCGCTCGTCCGCTGCCGAGGGACTGAGGCCCTCCAACGCCCGGCCGTGGTAGTGTTTCTCCAGCGTCGTCCGTGCCCGGTGGAGGGCGCTGTTGGCCGCCGAGACGGTCAGCCCGAGGAGCTCCGCTACCTCGCGGGAAGGCCAGTCCAGCACATCACTTAGGATCAGTGTAGCCCGTTGACGCGGCGGCAGGGCCTGCAAGGCGATTAAGAAGGCAAGCGAGACGCTTTCGTAGGCGGAGTAGCGAGCCTCGGGGCCGGCTGTGGCCTCAATCAGCCATTCATCCGGAAAAGGCTCCAACCAGCTTATATCTGAGGCGGGGGGCAAAATTGGGGCCTGGGGGTCTGAGACGGGATGGGTTTGGGCCGGAAGCAGGCGGCGGCTTCGCGCTCGATCCAGGGCATCGAGGCAGGCATTGGTGGCAATCTTGTAGAGCCAGGCCCGGAACGACGCCCGGCCCTGGTAGGTATCGAGCCGCCGCCAGGCGCGCAGAAGCGTTTCCTGCACCAGGTCTTCCGCTTCGTGCAGTGAGCCGAGGATGCGATAGCAATGAACCTGTAGCTCGCGGTGGTAAGGCTCGGTCAGATCGCTAAACTCGCGCTGATCTCCGCGTCGGGCGGCGGCGAGGCGCTCGGCCTCAACCGGGTTGGGGAAGAAGGGGATGCGCTTGATGGTGAAATTCCGGCTATTAGCTTTAGACATGGCAGTTTTCTCGCACTTGTCGGATTCAGGTGATTATGACGGTTCACTGGGGTCAAACTGTGCGGTGATGTTCCATACGCAAGTTCCGGGCTGACCGCACAATTTTGGCATCTGCTCCCGTCTTACATAGAAACCAACAATCACAAGGAGATTACCATGAAATACATTACTGTGGTACGAGGCAAACTCAAGGGCAGTCAGAAAGTAGCTCAGACGGCCCACGATGCGACGGTCGAGAAGCTGTCGGCCATGACCCGGCCGATGGGAGCCATCGGGCATCAGGCTTATCTGAATCCCCAGAACCCGATGGAATTTCTGGCCGTTGACACCTGGACCAATCTGGAAGGCCTGCAAAAATTCATGGGCGACCCGAACGTGGCCGCGGCGTTTGGCCAGCTCTTTGAGGACATGCCCGATATTTCCATTTGGTCTGAATCGGGCTGGGCTTCCTTCTCCGGGTAAGCCGCCTCTACAACCTGTCTCTGTCTGCAATGCCCGGCGCGCGCCTCACGTGGCCGCCGGGCATGGAGTCGTTAAGTTTCGCCCTCGGCATCACCCGCCGCGCAAATCTTGCAAACCCGCACCTGTGGTGCTCACCGCCTTCATCGGTCAAGCCATCCCCGCGTTTGCGCCGCCGACTACCACTTTTTCAATCACGCCCCCTCGGCGCAAGCGGATGGGGTGGGATACCCTTCGCTTTACTAGCGCGATGGCGATACGGTGCTGAGCTTTTTTGACTTGAGTCCGCTGGCGTGGCCGGTGCGCGTGGGGATGTACGAGTTCCCGTCGGTGACGAACGTGCCGGTGATGGACGCGATGGGCAACCCGTATTCGGATGCCGTGACGACGGAGAGGTGAAAAACGCAGGATCGCGTGGGGGCCGAACACTACGGGAAATATCTGTAAATGTCTTTTCGGTGCAAGATGCGGACAAAGGCAACGGTCTCGCCTTCCAAAATCAGGCCGACTCTGTAGTCGCCAATCCTGATGCGGTAATAGCGGTCATCGCCTTTGAGCTTCTTGATGTCCTTTATCTCTTGAAGGCTTTTGGCTTTTTCAACAAACTCAATAACCTGCTTGACTCGCGCCTTCAAGTCCGTGTCTTTGACTTTCTTCAAGTCTTTGGCGAAACTGCTCTTGAATTCGACCTTCAAGCTGGGCTCTCCAATATTTGGAAAACTTCTGCCCGGTTGACCGTTTCGCTAGACTCGCTTTCCTTAATGGCGTTTACGAGCGCCAAATCCTCTAGGACTTCCACGAACAGGTCATAAAGTAGGCCCTTCTGTTCTTGAAGAAGTTCTATGATGGCTTGCTTAAACAACTCTTTAACTCGCGCTTCATCGAGAGATACTTGTGCCATATCTGCCTCCGGTCTTAGTTTGAGCAAATCATACCATACGCACTCGCGCCTCAGCGCACTCGGCGCGAAGTCGTTCATCATAGACTGTGAGCGTTGCTAAAGTTCAAATATCACGCTCAACCTTCGTAACCATTCGAGTGACAGCCTTCGCGTTATAGGATTTGCCATCACTCCCACGGCATATCAAACCAATAAACATATTCCGAGTATGCATCATCGGCGATGCTGTACTGTTGCCCGCGCGCACCGACTCGGCCATACTCAACACCGGCGTCTTTGAATAGTTGGGCTACGGCATCGTGAAGCAAGTCTTTGACTTCATCGGGGTCGGATGTCTCAGTGGATTCCATCAACGACTGGTTGATCGATTTTTCGTCGGCGTCATCGCCTTGCTTATCTTCCGTCACACTACAGGCATATTGAAGCATGGCCGCGAGCAGTGGCGCGAGGCGGTGAGTTCGCCCGCCGGGGACGAGCACGCGCAACATACTGACCCAAGCGCGGTAAACTTCCGGGCCAACCACTTCCTGTAGACTTCGGGAGCTTCTCGCCTTCTTGGCCGTTTTTGTTTTCGCCTTTTGCGGAGTGGATTTGCTTTTTAGTTTCGATGGCGCTTTTGCAGTCATTGGCGGCCTTTCGACTCGTGATGGGTGTGTGTCAGTTTGCCAATGGCTCGATTGACCTGCAGTCGATCTGCCCACGGCTGGACGCGGTGTTGGGCGGCCTTTGGTCTTGCCCGTGCCCGTCGCCATTTTTACCACCAGGCGCCGCCAAGTTTCGTCAAACATACCCGTCGAGACTGCGCCGGAATTATCAAATTGAGCAAACTGCAGCTCGTCTCGGTGGCCTCGGCATAGCTTTTATCGCGCCACGTTTTCACCCGCTTGCGAAGCTCAGGCACCAGTGGCGGGAGCAGTTTTTCCATGCTGCTCTCCCGCAAGGCTTCATCCGCCGGGAACCAGCGAATCTCCGGGTCAAGGATCGCGTGGGGCGAGGCGGGGAAATTAGGATGGAGTGCCATTGATGAACTTCAGGACGCGGTCACCGAACTGAATGAGATCATCCAAGCCGGAAACGATGACCGATTTGACAATATCGTTCATACGGCGTAAGCCCTCCCGGTTCTGTAAAAGGCATCCAGGATTTCCCGGCGCTCTTCGTTTAGTTTTTGGTAGTAGGAAATGACCAGCATTTCAAATTCATCCGCCGCGTACGGATCGGCGCAATAGAGGCGGACGCCGCCAATGATTTCCTTTTGAAAGACGGTGGAAACCTGCCGGGCATTGAGCAAATCAACCTCGCTGGATAAGGCAGCTTGCAGATCAAAACGGCACCGGCTCAAGAGAAGATTTTTTCTTGCCTGGCTTGCTCGGGTGGCAAGAGCAAGGCGATGTCAATGTCGCTGTCGGGCAATTCTTTGTGGGTGTCATAAGAGCCAAACAGGTAAATCCCCTGTGCCGCGGGATAGTGCGCCAAAATGATTTGGATGATGGTTGCGGTTGTTTCAGCCCGGTTCATATCTTCACCTTCACAATCGTCATGGTGTCGTTGCCGAAGATGCCCGCAAATGCATCATCCGCCGGAAACCAGCGCATAGCCGGATCGAGAATGGCGTGGGGCGAGGCGGGGAAGTTGGGATGGAGCGCCATCAGGCTAGTTCCATTTCCAGAACCCGCCGGGCGTCCCGACAGCCGAGCACCAGTTCTGCTCCGAGGGCGCCCAGCCCCATTGCGATTTCCATCCCGATGCCCGAGGTCGGACCCGTGATGATAGCCCGCTTGCCTTTGATGAAATCCATGGAATTTCTCTTATCGCCTTCGGCCGGCTAACGTTTTCGGCATCAGCCACTTGCGAGGCGTAGCGCCGGGTCGCCTGGATGCGGTTGTTAGCCGGACACACTGTGTCGTTGCCATTTAGCCATGCAAGCTTACTGAGAAGTTTCGAATTCCTCAAACTGATCGAGTCTCTTTAACAGAGCATTCGGGTGGAAATATCGAAACAAATTGGGATTACGCAAGATGTCCGCACCTTGCTTATTAGCCAACGGCTTATCACCATACTTAAATTTGAACATGGCGAGTGCCGCTTTCTCCAATTTCTTATGCATGTCTTTGAGGCCCCGCACACCTTGATAGGTCAAAATATATGCTGACAACTTTCTGATGCCTTGCCTTTTTAGAATTGCACTGGCTTGATAGGCCGTACTGGACGCAACGCGAGCAAGGCCCCTCTTTGTTGTACCGATATATACTATTTTAGACTTGCCGCTGGTATAACGCACCTCTTTATCAGCAACCAACACATACACCAATTGCTTACTCTCAATTGCAGTCCTTGTAACAACCAAGGCCGGAACAGCATGTAGCTTCAGGGGTTTCTTGCGTGGTGGCATCTTGTGACCTCCTATTATCTTCCTTGTGATATTCAAGTGAATTCGTGAATGTCCGCCCAACGTTGCGCGTCAGCCGTTTGCGAACCTCCAGCGGAGCAAACCCGCTGCAGCGCGGCGTTGGAATGTGCCTTTTCAAGCCAGTACCGAATACTATGCGTCAGAATCGTAGTCGTTACCTGCAGAGACCCGGTTCTTGCCAGCGGTTTTCGCCTGATATAAGGCTGCATCAGCACGCTTGACCAACTGATTGACAGATTCTCCCAGAACATAAAAGCCAACACCGATACTCACAGTTACACATATCTTGTTGCTCCCGATATCGACACGCTTTTTTTCAATGGCTTGGCGTATGCGTTCTGAGGTTGTAATCGCCTCCTCGCGAGTGAAGTTGGGCAGTACGACTGCCATTTCCTCTCCGCCATAGCGGTACGCATTAGCCTTGTTGGCGATAGCGTCCTTCACTTCTTGCGCCATTTCCTTGAGAACGGAATCCCCGGCAGGGTGGCCATGTTGATCGTTGACTTTCTTGAAAGAATCGATGTCTATCATCGCCAATGCGAGAGGCGATAACGCAGAGTTCGCGACTCCAACAAGAGCTTCAAGGTCATTGTCAAAGTTGCCCCGGACATATAGTCCAGTCAGCGCATCAATCTGCGGTAGAGGGCCTCCTCTTGGCGAACCTCTCCTCGGGAGACCGCACAGACCTCTGTCGAATCCAAATGTCCACTTGGGGAATGGCCCTTCCTTGGACAAAATCCTAATTCTGCCATCTCTCTGCCATCGGTCTAGGACCATTTTGAAATTGATGAAACGGTTGACGGGCTTAGGTCCGATGTAGCCCATTTGGATGAAGCCATCATTGCCGATTCCATTGAAGACGTCCTCCACAGGGACCGTGTCATCGACCAAGTCCATTCGTGCTACGAACTCGGCTAACAGCTTCTGCGTTTCACCGTCTTCCTGCGCTTGCGTAATCCCCATATGAGGTGTCAGTCAACCATTACTTGAGAACGATTGCAATGTTCGGCTCAAATTCCTCCACCATTGTTGAGTTGTTGCTCCTTTTACTTGACCATGATGGCATCTTATCGCAGCACTCTAAGAGGCCGTTTTGAAATTCAGTGTTGATAGCTTTTGATAGCGCCTGGAGTTGCGATCCAGTGCAGCTACTCTCGGTGTACTCGACTATGTCTTGCTCTCACTGCAAACTTCCGATGTCGACCAACAGACAGACTCCTCCCTTGTCATCCTTAGGCTGTGACGGGGCGAGCCAATCGCCTCACCATCAAGCGCGTCATGGCGGCGTACACCCAGGCTTCACTGGTGCTGGTCAATCGCTCGTAGTCTTTGCTCAATCGCCGCGAACGATTCAACCAAGCCAACGTGCGTTCCACGATCCAGCGTTTGGGCAGCACCGCAAACCCACTGAGATTGTCCGAGCGTTTGACGATCTCCAGCACCCAATGACAAAACTGCTTGACCCACTCGCCCAACTTCGGGCCCGCGTAGCCGCCATCCGCCCAGACCAGCTTCAAACGCGGAAAGCGCTGACGGACTTTCTCCAACACCTGTTGTCCGCCATCCCGGTCTTGTACACCCGCCGAATGCACCACCACCGACAGCACCAAGCCCAAGGTGTCCACCAGCAAGTGACGTTTGCGTCCCTTGACCTTCTTCCCGGCGTCATAGCCGCGCTCGCCACCTTCTTCTGTCGTCTTCACCGATTGACTATCCAGAATCGCCGCGCTCGGTTCAGTCTCTTTACCGGCCAGCTCTCGAACGCGCCCGCGCAGGGTGTCATTGATCCGGCCCCAAGTGCCATCATTCTTCCATTGATTGAAGTAGCCAAAGACGGTGTCGGCAGGCGGAAAGTCGTGCGGCAGATACCCCCACTGACAGCCCGTGTGCAAGACGTAGAAAATCGCATTCAGAATTTCCCGCAGGTCTGCTCTCCGCTTTCGCCCGCGCGGTTTGGGAGGCGGCAGCATCGCTTCGATGACTTCCCATTCTGGATCGGTCAAGTCGGAGGGGTAGGATTTGCGTTTGAAGAGCATAGCTGGATATTACACCCTTTGACCCGCAAGAGTCCGATTTAACAAACAGCCTCTAACACATGAGCAAGCCGCATCCAGCTTGCGGCAATATCTCCCCCCAGACCCAAATCGTCGCACGCTGCGTCTTTTCGTCCTTCTGGGGCCGTTTTTTCGCCGCACCCTTGACGCCAATCCTCACCCGCCAAGTATAGCCCCTGCCCACCGCGATGCAACTCCCTCACAGACTGCCCAACACCCCCTTCAACACTTTCACCCCCGCCGCCACCGTTTTCCCTGCCTTATCCAGGGTCGGGTCAACCGCCGAAAGCGTAACGGCCATCAGCCGTTTGTTGGCGATCAGATCGCGACAAATGCGGATGGCCTCGTCACTGCTCAAGCCGCGCCCGGTGCGCCGCCCTATGCCTGCTTTACTGCGCTTGGTTTCGCTTGATAACTGTCCGCATAAAGCATTTCACGCACCTTATCAATCACCACTCCCTCGCCTGTGTTTTCATCAATGGTGTACCAATGCTCCCACCCATTGCAAGGGGCATTTTGAGTTTCTCATCCGCCAGCGCCAAACGCTCACGCCTTGTCAACTCAGTTTTTTGGCTTTGGCCCTTCTGAGCCGAGCAGGTCTATGATCTCAGCCAGCGCCTTCCGCAAGTCGGGCGCTTCGACGGAGAGGACGTTCTCTTCGCCGCCAGAATGCTTGTGATGAGGAAAGTTCGGCAGCCCGGGATAGTGCGGCGTGTCGTCGTAACGAAAAACGAGCGATGTGCCGCTGCGCTGATAATGATAACTGTACATCTGTCGCGCCCGCGTGCTTTCCAGATCAACGAGTTCCCGAAAATGCAATAAAGACCCGTCGGCAAATTGCACATCCCCGCGAATCAAACCGGCCTGCGGTCCGCGCTTGTCAAGCGCAACGTCGGACGTATGCACGTTGGGCATCTCTTTGATGGCGGCCAGAAGGTCTTGGAAGTAGGCTTCAATTGACAATGCGCGCCTCCTGCAAGGCGGCATATTTCTTTTCCAACAACGCTAACATCCCGATCTCCATACGCCAGTCGGTGAACTCGAAACTCTCTTGAATCTCGCGGGCGTTCAGGCGGCGCTCAAATTCGGCAGAGACCATGCCGTGGCGTTTCTCAAATTCGGCCAACTTTGCCCGCGTGCGCTCCAAGTCTGATTTGATTGCCTTTTTCTCATTCTCTATCGCCGACTCCAGCAAAGGCTTGAGCGACGCCTTGTCGTTGGTGACGATGACGACTTTTTCCATCTGTGTTGACATTTATTTCTCCTTTAGCCATTCGCGCGTGAAGCGGTCGTATTCTGCAAATCCGCTGAACTTATCCCAATCGCCTACAAATTGCCCAACACCCCCTCCAACACCTTGACGGCCGCCGCGACCGTTTTCCCTGCCTTATCCAGAGTCGGGTCGACCGCCGAAAGCGTAACGGCCATCAGCCGTTTGTTGGCGATCAGATCGCGACAAATGCGAATTGCCTCGTCACTGCTCAAGCCGCCCGGCGCGGGGTAGTTCACACCGGGCGCTTCTTTCAAGTCCAGCACGTCAATATCGAAGTGAAGATAAAACGTCTGCACGTTGCTCAAGGCTTTCGCGGCCAGTGAGTGATCGCGCCGCGCTCCTTCGGCGTCCAACACGGTGAGCTGCGTCGTTTTCATCAGCGCCGCTTCCGGCGGGTCAAGGTCGCGCGCGCCGACCAACGCGCAGTTTTGAGTCCGCGCGGGCTTGGCGAGCCTGGCGGCCTGGCGCAGCGGCGCGTTGCCGTAACCGCAAATTGTCGCGTACGGCATCCCGCCGATGTATCCGGAGAGAGACGTCTCTTCGGTGTTCCAGTCGCCGTGCGCGTCGAACCAAACCACGCCGGTCTTCTGCGGGTCTCGCGTGCGTGTGATCCCGCTCCACACGCCAATGGCGTTGCAACAGTCGCCGCCGAGAATGACCGGCAGAAGTTTGTGGTCGAGCGCCTCGGCCACTGCTTCCGCGACGTGCTCCTGCAACCGCCCCAGCCGTTCCAGCATAGTGCCCTCGCCCAGGTCTGTCCTGAGCGCAGCCGAAGGGCCTGCCCCGGCCGTAGCTGAAGGGCTTGTCCTGAGCGTAGCCGAAGGACTTGTCCTGAGCGTAGCCGAAGGACTTGTCCTGAGCGCAGCCGAAGGACTTGTCCTGAGCGTAGTCGAAGGATCGTCAGTCATTCTTTGCGTATACGCGATCGTCAAACCGAGGGATGCCAACCGATCCGGCAGTCCGGCGGCGAACAGCGCGTCCGGCGCTTGCCCCGTGCCGACCAAATGCCGGTCCTGGCTGAATGGAACAGAGATGAGGGCGATTTCTTTTGGCATATTGGAATCAACCGCAGAGACGCAGAGCAGGTGCGGAGTCTGCAGAGAGATAACAATAATCTCCGCGAACTCTGCGTGAACTCCGCGTCTCTGCGGTGAGCATGTCTTACTTTGACCCTAACAGACTACGAGCAATCACCAGCCGCTGAATTTCGCTCGTGCCCTCACCAATGGTCATCAGTCGCTGGTCGCGGTAAATGCGCTCCACCGGATACTCGGCGGAGTAGCCGTAGCCGCCGTGAATTTGAATGGCATTGAAGCACACGCGCTCGGCGGTTTCGGTGGCGAACAGTTTCGCCATGGCCGCCTCTTTGGTGTAGGGCCGGCCGTTCTCTTTGAGCCACGCCGCGCGATACACCATCAGCCGGGCGGCATCCAGCTCGGTGGCGGCGTCGGCAATCATCCATTGGATGGCTTGATGTTGGGCAATGGGCAGGCCGAAGGTGTGGCGTTCCTTTGCATATTTGATCGCCGCCTCGTACGCCGCTTGCGCCAGCCCCACCGAGAGCGCCCCGATGCTAATGCGCCCGCCGTCCAGCACTTTGAGCGTTTGCCCCAACCCTTTGCCCTCCGCGCCGAGCAGGTTTTCTTTCGGCACGCGCACTTCGTCGTAAGTCACGGCGTGCGTCGGCGAACCTTTCAGTCCCATCTTCTTTTCGGCGGCGCCGATGTGCAGGCCGGGGGTGTCGGTGGGGACGATGACCAGGCTCAGGCGGTCGGGCGAGGTGCGGCACAGGGTGATGATCACCTCGGCGATGGAGGCGTTGGTCGTCCACATTTTCGCGCCGTCGATGATCCACGAGTCGCCTTCGGCCACCGCGCGGGTTTTCACGCCGCCGGCAAGGTCGCTGCCCGCGCCCGGTTCGGTGAGGGCCAGTGAGCCAAGTAGGGGCCGACCTTGTGTGTCGGCCCGGCCCGCGCCGGTCGCCAGCGGCCTCAGCCACTTTTCTTTTTGCTCGTGCGTGCCGAACAGCGCCAGCGGGCCGCAGGCCAGCCCGTTGTGCGCGGCAATCGCCAGGCCGGTGGAACCGCAGCCGCGCCCAATCTCCTCGATGGCAATAGCCGCGCTCACTGCGTCCACGCCCGCGCCGCCGTATTCTTCGGGAGCGTTGAGGCCCAGCAGCCCCAGCGGCCCCATTTTGTGAACGGCTTCCCAGTTGAACCGGGCCTGCTCGTCCACCTCGCGCGCGCGCGGCGCAAGTTCCCTGTCGGAAAAGTCGCGCACCGCTTCGCGCCAACGTTGCTGTTCTTCAGAAAGTTGGAAATCCATTGAATGCTCCTCAGTGTCGTAGGTGACTGTCACCGCGCACAAGACGCTTGAATTTTCGAACTCTGATGCGCGGTGACAGTCACCTTAAAGCGCAACGGCCGGTGTTCACCCGTTTGACTGGCCCACGGTGTGCAGCAGCACGATGTTGGCCGGCCCCATGTGCCCGATGGGCAGCCCGGCGATGAGGACGACCTGCTGGCCGGGGGTGAGTCCGGTTTCGCGAATGAGCGCGTCTTCCACGTCGAGGATCATTTCTTCGACCGAGGTGGCGGTGGGGACGAGATAAGGCTGCACGCCCCACAGCATGGCGAGGCGCGGGTAAGTGTCCGGCTCCGGCGTGAAGGCCAGCACCGGGACGGAGGGCCGTTCTTTGGAAAGGATGCGGGCGCTGCGTCCAGTGCGGGTGAAGATGGCAATGCTCTCCACGTTGCGGTCGCGCGCCAGTTCGCGGGCGGCGCGAGCAATAGCCACGGCGTCCACCGAGGTGCTCTCGTGCACTTCGCGGAAGTGCCCCCATTCCTTTTCGTGCTGCTCGGCTTCGTCGGCAATGGCGGCCATCATCTTCACGGCCTCCACCGGATATTGGCCGGAGGCGGTTTCGGCGGAGAGCATCACGGCATCGGTGCCGTCGAATATGGCGTTGGCCACGTCGGAGGCTTCGGCGCGGGTGGGGCGCGGGCTGTTGATCATCGACTCCAGCATTTGCGTGGCGGTGATGACGATCTTGCCGCGCCCGTTGGCCGCCTCGATAATCTGTTTTTGCGCCGTGGGCACCTGTTGTGGGCTAAGCTCCACGCCCATGTCGCCGCGGGCCACCATCACGCCGTCGGCGGCGTCGAGAATGGCCGAAAGGTTTTCGAGCGCGGCGGGTTTCTCAAGTTTGGCGATGATCGGGGTGTTGTCCTTCGCGGGGTCGATCTTGTGTATGGCTCGCCGCACGTCCAACACGTCGGGGGCGCGTTGAATGAACGAAATGGCGACGTAATCCACGCCGTGCTCGAGACCGAAGGCCAGGTCGGCGCGGTCTTTTTCAGTCAGGGGCGGCACGTTGACTAGGATGCCCGGCAGGTTGATGCCTTTGCGCGGTTTGAGCAGGCCGCCGTGGGTGACCGTGGTGGTCACGTCGGTGTCGGAGGTGTCCTGCACTTTCAATTCGATGTTGCCATCGTAGAGCAGGATCACGTCGCCGGGGTTGAGATCCCACGGCAGGCCGCGATAGGTGGTGCTCACAAGCTGTTCGGTGCCGGGCACGTCGCGGGTGGTGATGACGAAAGTTGCGCCATCCTTGAGTGTGGCCTCTCCGCCGTCGGCAAAGGCGCCAATGCGAATCTTGGGGCCTTGCAAGTCCTGCAGAACTGCGATGGGCCTCCTGAGCCGCGCCGCCACCTGCCGGACGGTGTCAAGCACCCGGGCGTGGTAGTCGTGCGTGCCGTGCGAAAAGTTGAGCCGGGCAACGTTCATCCCGGCGCGGATTAAGGCTTCGATCTTCTCAGGGGTGTCGGAAGACGGGCCGAGGGTGGCGATGATTTTTGTTTTGCGCATGATTTTGGGACGGGCCTCGCGAGTTGGAAGTTATTATACACGCCCGCCGGTGGGTTTTTGCGCCGGGGGGGGATCGGCGCGGCAGGGGCGGGGCTTGTCCCCGCCCGCGTTTGAAAGGTGACTGTCACCGCGCACAAGATGCTTGGATTTTCGAACTCTGATGCGCGGTGACAGTCGCCTGCGACAGGTTTAGAGATAAGTTCTGAACCGATGGGGTGAGGTGGAAAGCAACGGACGCGGCGCAATTACAGGCGCGCGCGACTGCTCGTGTCGGGCGGGGTGATCATGCCGAGTTGCCGGGCTTTAGTAACGGCGGCCAGGCGGTTGTTGACCCCCAGGCGGAGGTACGCGCCGGAGAGCAGGTTGCGGGCGGTGGAGTGGGTTACGCCGAGCCTTTTGCCGAGCCTCTCAATCGTGTCGGTGGGGTAGGTGGCGCACAGCGACAGCGCTTCCAACTGGCGAGAGGTGAGGTCCGGCTCGGGCGTGTCGGCGCGACGCAGGAAAAGCTGCTTGTGCGCCTGCTCGCTCAGGTACACGCCGCCGTCGGCGACCGAGCGGACGATGGCGCTAAGCCCCAGGATGGCGGAGGTGTCGCTTTTGAGAATGTACCCATTGGCTCCGGCATCCATCACCGCTTTAATCAGCGGGCGCTCGTTGTACCCGGTGATGACCAGTATCGCCAGATCGGGGAATCGATCAATCAGTTGCGGGATGAGGTGCAGGATGGGATAGGGGTTGGGGTTGGTGGGCGAGGTGGGCACGTTGATGTCGAGCAGCAACACGTCCACAGGATGCTCGTTTAACAGCGGCTCCAGCTCTTCGCCAAAGGAGGCAGCGGCCACCACTTTGACATGGTCGGTGTGTTCAAATTCGTAAAGATAGCCATTGATGATTGATGCGTGATCATCCAGGATGGCCACCGTGACTTTCTTTTGTGAAGCGCGGGCAGCGAGCTTTGTAATCATGCTCACAGCATAGCAACAATGCGGTTTTGATTCAAGTGTTTTAGCCAAAGTCAGTACAAATGCCTATGGCGCGAAGACAATTGTCTAGGCCAGAGCGCCGATCACGGCCCCGCAGCGACCTGAGGGCGCGAGGCGATAGTGACAGTTCGGGGTTGCATAAGCTGGTTCAACCTAAACATTGACGGGCGATTCGGCCCTGCGTTATACTGCCCCGACCCCGCGCCCGCCCATGGCGGGCGCTGCGCAAAGCAAGTTTGTGCGGGTCGAGTGTAAACTACCGGAACGAGGAGCATCGAAATGGACAAGCCGAAAGTACTGATTGCCGATGGCCTTTCTGCCGAGGGCATCAATTTGCTGAAGCGCACCGTGGTAGTTGACGTGCTGCCAAAAATTACTGCCGAGGAGTTGCTGGTCGCCCTCCCGCAATATCAGGCGCTGGTGGTGCGCAGCCGCACCAAGGTGACAGCTAAAGCGTTGGCGGCGGGGACATCTTTGAAGGTGGTGGGCCGGGCCGGGGTGGGCGTGGACAATATCGACGTGCCTGCGGCCTTAGCCAGAGGCATCACGGTGGTGAACTCGCCGCTTGCGGCCACGGTGGCGGTGGCCGAGCTTACATTGGGGCTGATGCTGGCCTTGGCCAGGGAGATTCCGCGCGCCGATGCCGGGCTGAAAAAGGGCGAGTGGCTGAAGAGCGGACTCAATGGCGTGGAACTGTATGGCAAGACCCTGGGCCTGGTGGCCGTAGGCCGCATTGGCGCCGCCGTGGCGGGACGCGCCGGAGCCATGGGGATGCGGGTGATGGCTTACGACCCGTTTCTCTCGCCAGAGGACATTCGCCAGCGGCAGGCTCATCCGACAACGCTCGACGAGTTGTTTGCCGCCTCCGATTTCATCTCCATCCATTCGCCGCTCACGCCGCAGACGAAGTCGCTCATTAGCACGGCGGCATTTGAACAGATGAAGCGGGGGGTGCGCATCATTTGCGCGGCCCGGGGCGGGGTGGTAGATGAGGCCGCGCTGCTGGTGGCGCTGGAATCGGGCAAGGTGGCCGGGGTGGCGCTGGACGTGTTTGCGGTGGAGCCGCCCGGCATGTCGCCATTGGCGACTCACCCTAAAGTGATTTGCACACCGCACATTGGGGCGCAAACCGCCGAGGCGCAGGATCGGGCCGGGGTGGATATTGCCGAAGAGGTGTTGGCAGTGTTGAACGGTCGCGAGCCCAGGTGGAAAGTGAGTTAGGAATGGTGAATGTTGAGTGATGATTGAATCACGTATCACGAGTTGTGCCGCGTGAGCGCGGCCAATAGTCGCCTGTGTTTTTCGTCAAACGGCGCGCGCATAGCCGACCCTGCGAGGGCTAACGCCCGGTGGAGTCGAGCAGTGCGCGCGCCGTAGTGTTTTTCGATGAGCCGTAGTTCGGAGAGGGTGACACGGGCAAGCCGGTCCGGGCCGAGGGCCGCGCCGGCGGCGTTGCCGTGGTGGATCATTTGCGACTCGGGCACGTATCGAACGCGCCACCCAGCTTTGCGAGCGCGGTAGCACAAATCCCAATCTTCCCCATAAAGAAAAATAGATTCATCGAAGCCGCCGATCTCGTCGAAGCATGGGCGGCGGATGAGGAGGGCCGCGCCCAACAACCAGTCGGCCGCAACGTCTCCCTCACCCCCGGCCCCTCCCCGTGAGGGAGCGGGGAACGGGATGCGCGCGGCGAGGGTTTCGGCAAAAAGGATGTGTCGGGCAAAGGCCGCGCGCAGTGACGGGTCGGGGAAGGCGGTGTGTTGGACGCGCCCTTGTGGCGACACGAGCGAGGGGCCGAGGATGCCCACGCGCGGATCCGCTTCGGCGGCGGCGAGGAGGGGAGCGAGGGAGTCGGGGCGCAGTTCAATGTCGGCGTTGAGGAGGAGGACGAGCGGTGTCGCCGCCGCCGTTATCCCCCTATTGGCCGCGGCGCCAAAGCCGAGGTTGCGCGAGTTGCGAAAGGTCGCCAGTTCGGCGGAGCCGTCGGTGGAGGCGTTGTCGACGACGATGGCCGGGCCGGGCAGTGTGGCTAGGCAGCGTTGCAGCAACGCGCGGGTGTTGTAGCTGATGACGACGAAGGCGAGCATGGTTGGCGTAGGCGCGCGTCGCGGCTGCAAGCCGCTCCCACCCAATTCAGGAGCGTGCCGATCCCACGACTCTTTTTTCGGCGGGCGTCATGCGGGCGCGGAGGAGTTTGTAGCGGCGCACGGTTTCGATGGCGGTGTAGACGAGCCAGTTGAATGGCGCGGGATAGCGGGCGGCGAAGTGCTTGCGGTGAAAGAGTTGCATGGCATCGTAGAAGGCGTTGATCATGCGCTCCGGTTGCTTGCGGGTGGACGTGCCCTTGAGATGCTTGACGGTGACTTCGGGCCAGTAGACGACGCGATAGCCGCGCTTTTTGATTCGCAGGTTGAGGTCGAGGTCTTCGCCGTACATGAAAAAGGATTCGTCCATAAGGCCCGCTTTGACGAGAGCCTCGCCGCGCATGAGCATGCACGCACCGACGACGGAGTCCACGTCGGCGGTTTGGCGCTCGGGCAGGAAGGTCATGTTGTAGCGGGCGAAGGCGGGGCTGTGTGGAAAGAGTTTGGCGAGGCCGAAGATGTAATAGAACGATGTGACGGGGGTCGGCTCGCCCCGGCGGCAGGCGAGGTCGAGCGAGCCGTCGGCCAGTTCGAGGCGCGGGCCGAGCACGCCGATGTCGGGGTGCGAGTCGAGGTGGGCCACCATGCGGCGCAGGGCGTCGGGCGGGGTTTCGGTGTCGGGGTTGAGCAGCATGGCGTGGCGGTAGCGCGGGGCATCGGGGAAGCCCGCCGCCTTCAGACCGAGGTTGTTGCCGAAGGAGTAACCGCCGTTGGTGCGCGAGTCGATGACTTTGCACCAGCCGAACTGCCGGCGCACGAAGTCGGCGGCGCCGTCCGTGCCGCCGTTGTCCACCACGAACACATCGGCCTCCAGCCCTTCCAGCGCGGCGCGCAGGGCGCCGAGGCACGGGGGGAGGAATTCTTTGGAATTGTGCGAGACGATGACGATGGCGAGGGTATTCATGATTACAGGAGTCAGGAGTCAGATGGCGGAGGTCGGAGGTCGGAGGTCGGAGGTCGGAGGTCGGAGGTCGGAGGTCGGAGGTCGGAGGTCGGAGGTCGGAGGTCGGAGGTCGGAGGTCGGAGGTCGGAGGTCGGAGGTCGGAGGTCGGAGGTCGGAGGTCGACATTCCGACTCCTGCATTCCGACTCCTGAATACTATGCTTTTAGTATCTCCCAATAGCTCCCCAGCCGCCGCTGGAGTTTCGCGTCGTCGATTTTGCCGGTGAGGCGGCCTTTGAGGGTGCGGGCCAGCCAAAAAAGCAGGCCCACCACGGTAATGGCTTTGAGCGCGGCGTACGGCAGCAGCCCGTAGTTCTTGCGATAAAAGTACGACTGGCTGCGGTAGAACTGCGCCGAGAATCTCTCCGGGTCTTTGGAGGTGCTGTGCGCGCCGAGGTGGGTGATGGTGGCCTCGGGAGTGTAGAGTAGCTTCCACCCGGCGCGGCGGGCGCGGTAGCACCAGTCGGTCTCCTCAAAATAGATGCCGAACTTTTCGTCCATCCCCGGCAGTTGCTCGTAGAGCGCGCGGCGAAAGAGCAGCGTAGCGCCCAGGATGTGTTCCACCTCGCGCACGCGGCGGTAGTCGTCGGGCAGGTAACGCCCGTTTTGCGGCGAGTCCACCGGTGTGAGCATTTCGAAGAAACCGTAGAACGCCGTTTGCAGGCTGGGGAAGCGGAAGGTGTTGTGTTGCAGTGTGCCGTCGGGGTTGACGACGTGCGGCGCGATCATGCCCGCCTTGGGATGCTGGTTGGCAAAGGCTGCCAGCCGCGCCAGCGCGCCGGGGTGAACGACGGTGTCCGGGTTGAGCATGAAGATGAGGGGCGCGGTCGCTTGCCTGAACCCGAAGTTGTTGCCCCCGGCGAATAGCAGATTGCCGTGCCCCGCAAACAGCCGCACCCACGGGAACTCGCGGGCGATGATCTCCGGCGTGCCGTCTGTGGAGCCGTTGTCCACGACGATGGTCTCAACTTCAGACGGTGGACGAAAGACGAGGGTGGGTAGCTGGTCGTTGGTCGCGGGTTGTTGGTCGCCGGGCTGGCCGCTCCAGCCGCCGGGGATGGAGGCAAGGCAATCGCGGATGACAGTGGCCGAGTTATAGGTGACGATGACGATGGACAGGGCGGGAGGCATTGAGAGAAGTCAGAAGTCAGAAGTCAGAGGTCAGAAGTTTGTGTATGCTTTCATTCTGACTCCTGAATTCTGTCTTCTGGCTCCTGTTTACTTGAAGAACTGCGCTACCCATCCGATGGAGTACGCTCCGGCATAGGCCACAATCCACATTTTGATCAGCTTGCCGAAGAGTGTGGCGGTGAGGAACTTGGGAATGGGCATCCTCAGCGTCCCGGCAGCCACTCCGGCCAGGTCGAAGAGTGGCAGCGGCTGGATCGCCAGCAGAAAAATGGTGATCATGCCGTAGCGCCCGGTCAGGCTGTGCAGGGTATCGTACAGCCTTGTCTTCTCTACCACGGCCTGCCCGGAGAATCCGGCCCCGTAGCCCGAAAGCTCGCCCAGCGTGGCCCCCAACCCGGCGGCGATGCCCAGCCAGAACGGGTTGAACGCCGGGATGCCCGCCACGGCGAACACGATGGCCAGCGCCGGGGCGGGCAGAAAAATGGTGGCGCTGCCCAGCAGGTTGATGACGAAAATGCCCGGATAGCCGAACCGCTGAAGCGTCTGCACTTGGTCGCGAATCAAATACACGAACACGGTGATGCCAATGACCCCGGCCAGCACCAAAATGCGCGCAGCGGTCAGTTTCCAGTTGCGGGGCTGGGGCGCGGATTGGGTCATGGAGGAAGTAGTCTCATTTCCCAATGCGGTCGAGGGTGGCCTGTGCGGCGGCCTTCGAGTCGGCGTCCGGCGCGGCATCCAGCGCCTTTTGGGCGTAGCCCCGCGCCGTGGCTTTGTCGCCCTTGCCCAGATACGCATCGGCTAATGCATTATAAACCGCCCACAGGTTGTAGCCTTCACCCGTCAGGGTCACTACTTCCTCATAGGCGGCAATGGAGGCTTCCCAGTGGCCCAGCGCCTTTTGCGCCGAACCCAGCCCCACGCGCACCGCCACCGATTTGGGCGTGCCGGCCCGCGCCGCTTCGGCGGTGATGGCCTGCCCGTAATAGTCCACGGCCTTGGTGTAATCGGCCTGTTGCGTCGCCGCGTCCGTTGCCGCCTGGGCGGCCTTCGACCAGTAATCGCCAAACGCGGCATAGGTGTCGCTGTACGTGTCGTCCAGCTTCAGCGATGTTTCCAGTTTTTGCAGGCCGCCCGTCATGTCGCCGCGCAAACCGAACTGCAGCCGCGCCCACTCGTTCCACAGCCCCACCGCGTTCGGGCTTAGGCTCACTGCGGTCGCATAATACGCATCAGCCTCGGCCAGCTTCTGACCGGCCTGCGTTGCATCGGCGGCCTTCGCCGCCCACTGCTCATCCAGCCTCGCCAAATTGGCCGCGTGGTCCGGGTTCAGCGGGTTCAGCCGCTCGGCAATCAGCAACTCGTCATGGCCGAGCTTCAGCATCTCCGGCCAACGAGAGGCATCGGCAATCTGCCCGATCACCTGCAAATAGGCGCGGCCCAAAAACAAGTGATACTGATCCTCCAGCGGCGCGAGCCGGACAGCCTGCTGATACAGCGGTATCGCCGTGCTCAATCGCCCCTGCGCGTCCAGCGGCCCGGCGATCTTATACATCACGTTGGCTTGCACCGGGCGCGTGTTCGTAAGGTAACCCGCCGCCAGCGCCAGCGCCACCCCTGCCGCCGCCAGCGCCGCCCGCCCGGCCCCGCGCCACGCCGCGCAAGCCGCACGCGTGGGCCACTCGGTCGCCAACGCCAGCGCGCCGAGCGCCAGCATCATCATCACCCACAGCGCGAACATGCCGTAGGCCCCGGCCAACAGCGTCACCGTTTGCACCAACTCGTCCACGTTGGCGGGCTGTCGCGTAGCCACTGCGCCCAGTCGCTGCAAATATGGCAGGGTGAACATCAGCCACACACCCGCCGACCCGGCCCACGTCAGCGCCGCCCCGCGCAGGTCGTCGCACCACAGCACGATGGCGGCCAGCCACACTGCCGCAAACATCGCCAACATCCAGTAACTCGTCGCACCCGTCGAGCCGAACAGCGTCGTCAGCGACGCGCGCAGCATCTCAACGACCGACGACGTTTTGGCCGGGTTGGTGATGAAGTCATACGTCATCGTCGTCAACACCAATCCAATGAAGATGGCTGGACTCAGCCGCGCCAGCCGGTTCGGTTGGGGAGCCGACTCAGCCGCGCGGCCGGTTTGCCGCTTCCGAGGTGTGGGTGGCGGCCCGGCCGTTTGTGGGCTGGCCGTATGCTCCTCCCCGTGGGAGCGCATCGCCCACCCCACCGCTATCAGCACCCCGGCGTACGCCCAAAAGTGCGTCCGGCTTGACACAACGCCGATGCCAAAATGAATCTCGGTGAAGTGCGCCACGATCCCGCCCAGCAGCGCGGCCACAATCCAGCCCGTCCACTCGTCGGTGGCGCAGTCCCCCTGTTCGTGGGCGGCGGCGGGGTGCCGGGTTACGGCCAGCCACGCCACAAACGCCAGCACGCCGAGCAAAATGCCAAACGGCAGCCCCACGCCAAAATACTCCGGCCCGCGCCACGCCACCAGCGCCGCCGCGCCTGCCACGCCCCCGCCCGCGTAAAATGCCGCGAACGTCCAGCGGTCGGCCTCGGTCACCGCCCCGATCCACACCAGCCCATAAAAAATTACGGCGGCAAACAGAACGAGATACGCCGCCAGCCCCAGCGCGCCGGTGGTCGCCAACGCGTCGAATGTTTCATTGTGCGCCCGGTCGGGTGTGGCGTTGCGCCGCTCGTAGTGAGCAATCTCCGGTTCGTAAAAACGGTTGAAGGCCACGTACATCGACTCCGGGCCATAGCCGATCAACGGTCGGATGACGTTGAAAGCGTCCGGGCGGTTATCGGGGTACACCAGTGGCCCGTGGGGCAGGGCCAGCTTCACCGCCCCACGCCAGATCAGCAATCGCACTTTGCTGGTGTCGTCCTGCACTTCAAACACCCGGCCCAGCCGCCCCAGCGCCTGCGTGTCGCGCAGCGGTTGCAGCGGGCCGTTGGGGATGTTGAGCGCGATCAGAAACGCGGCGGCGAGCGCGGCCACTCCCAAAATGGCGACCGTGGCCCGGCGGCGTTTGAACACCACCGTGAGCAGCAGCGCCCAGCAGAACAGCCCGGCGGCAGCACCCAGCCACGGCCCCCGGCTGCCGCTGAACCACAGCGCCAGCAGTTGCATGGCGAGCGCGAACACGTACACCGTGGCGCGGGCAAGGTTGCGCGGCAACCCGGCTTCTTCGCGCAGCACGGCGCGGAACGATTGCAGCATTCGCATGGCCGTGAGCGGCAAGGCCATGATCAAATACGAGCCGATGAATATGGCGTTGCCCATCGTGGACGTGACGCGCTGGGTGGTGTCTTCGCCCCACGGCAGCGGATCGACCTTCAGCCGTTGCATCACGCCGTACAGGCTCACCGGCAGGCTGGTGAGGATCACCATCGTGATCAGCCGTTCCACTTGCTCGCGGCGGCGCATGTGCGCGGCAATTGCCGCAAAGATGACGAGATAGGCCAGCAGGGTGTACGTGCCCTGCAAGCGCGCATAGGATCCCCACAGGCTGGCATGGGGCGTCACCGAGAACAGCGTGGAAAGCAGGTAGGTGCTCAACAGCCCTGCCACCGGCACGGCCAGCGGCCACCGGCTCCACCGCCGCACGTCTGGGCGGAAGGGCAGGCTCAGGCCGCCCCGTTGCGCGTCGAACGCCTTCGCCCCCCACGCCGCCAGCATCACCAGCGCAATGCTGCGCACCAGCGAAATCTTGTCCGGCTCGAACACCCGATCCGAAAACGTGTTGAAGAACAGCGGAGCCAGCACCAGCGCCGCCAGCCAGCCCGCCTCCAAAACGCCGTCGCAAAAACGAGAGAGCTTTGTCATAAAGGCTGAATGCTGACAGCTTCATAAACCGCCTCAATCCTATCGATCATCGTCTCCACCTCAAACTCCCGCCGCGCGCGCGCCTGCCCCGCCTCGCCCATGCGCGCGCGCAGGGCTTCGTCGGCCAGCAGCCGCCCCGCCGCCTCGGCCAGCGCCCCCGGTGTGCGCGCCGGAACCACCAGCCCGGTGAGGTTGTGCTGCACCACAAACGACGTTCCCGTGCCAAGCTCCGTCGTCACGCACGGCAGCCCGGCGGCCATCGCCTCCAGCAGCACAATGCCAAACGCCTCCGAGCGCGCGCTGGCCGGCAGCACAAACACGTCCGCGCTGCGGTACAGGGCGGGCAGTTCGGCATCGGGAACCGTGCCCAAGAACCGCACCTTCTCGCCCAGCGCCAACTCGCCCGCCAGCCGTTCCCACGCCGGGCGCATCGGGCCGTCGCCCGCCACAATCAAATCGGCATCCACCTCCGGCATGGCCCGCAGCAAATCCGGCAAGCCTTTGTAATATCGGTGGCGGCCCACAAACAACAGCGTGGGCCGCGCGCGGCGCGTGCGCGGCGGCGCGGCAAACCGCTCCGGGGCAATGCCCAGCGGCACCACCAAACAGCGGTGCGCCAGCCGCGCCAACTCCGGAGACGATACCACATAATTCGGGCTGGTCGCCAACAACGCATCGGCCCGGCGCAGGCCCCAGCGCATCACGGGCCGATAGGCCGCGCTAATCATCCGCTGCCGCACCACGTCGCTCTGATACGAAATCACCGTGCGTCCGTGCCCGCGCCACCAGTGGCTCACCTCGCCCAGCGGATACGGAAACTGCAAATGAGTCACATCGGGCCGCTCGCGTGCCAACAGCCTCGGCAACTCTGCCGACAGCGGCGTGCTGGCCACCGTGCGTGCCCGCGCTGCGCGGATCACCCGCACCCCGTTCAGCATCCCCACCTCGGTGCGTGCGTCGGGGTGGCACACCAGCACAGTCACCTCGTGCCCGCGCCGCGCCAGCCCCTCGGCCAGCGCCCGCAAATGATTTTCAATTCCCCCGATGACGGGATAGTAGTCTTTATAAACGTGAAGTATTTTCACAACGCCGACTCAATCGCCTGCACCGTTGCATCCCATGTAAAGCGCCTCGCCCATTCCAATCCGGCCTCGCGCTTCGCCTCGCGCACCGCCGGGTCGGCCAGCCTTCGCACCGCCTCGGCCAGCGCCTCGGTCGTCATGTCCTCGGCCATCATCGCCGCGCCTCCCGCCGCCTCGCGCACGCCCGGCGCGGGCAAACACGCCACCGGCGCGCCGCAGGCCATCGCCTCGATAATCGGCAAGCCGAACCCCTCGCGCAGCGACGGAAAGATCAACCCCCTCGCCGCCGAATACAGCGCGGGCAAATCGGCCTCGCGCACCGCGCCCTCCACTATCACCAGCGGCTCCGCGCCCGCGGCCAACACCGCGGCCTGCACATTCTTGTGCCATCGGGCCGATCCGAAACACAGCCAGAATGATTCGGGAAAATTGTATGCCGCCGTAACTTCCGCAATCGCTCGTGCGGATTCCGGGCGAAACCGGTCGGGAAGCCCCGGCGGGCACACGACCATTTTGTTCCGGGGGACGCCTATCTCTGCCATTTCCTCCCGCGCCGACTCACTCAACACAATCACCTTTTTTGCCACGCCGCTCGCCAACCGATTTGCTATCTTGTACAAGGCCCGACCCATCGTCGAAAGTCCGGGTCCCTTCAGTGGCGTGGCATCGTACAGAGTCACCACTGCCGGGCAGGGCAGCGCATAGGGCATCAAATAATACGGCGAGTAATACAGGTCTGCGCTGCGCGCGATCAACGGCGCCTGCAACTGCGCCAGCGGCGAGCGCACACCGGCGCAGGCCACACGCTTGCCGCCCGATCCGAACCGCGTCTCCTTCAGCGCCGGATCGTACAGCGCCACGCTCACCCGTTCGCCCAACGCTTGCAACAACCCGTGCGCGTACCGCCCGATGCCCGGATAGTGATCGCCAATCGTCCGGGCGTCAAACGCCAGCCGCATCGCGCCACACCTCTTCCAGCCGCCGCGTCATTGCGCCCAACTCAAACCGCGCCAGCGCCCGTTCGCGGCCCTCTCGCCCCAACCGTACTCGCGTGCGCTCGTCCATCGCCAGCGCCGCCGCCAGCCCCACTGCGTCCCCCGATGGAAACAGTCTCCCCGCCTCACCCACCACCTCCGCAATGGCCCCGGAGTGGGAAGCCGCCACCGGTATCCCGGCCATCATGGCCTGCACTACCGCGCGCCCAAACGGTTCGGGGCGGGTGGACGTGTGGGCGAATACATCACACGCCGCGAACAACTCTCGCAAGTCGGCGCGATGGCCTAGCAATCTGTACGGGCGTTCATTTGAACGCCCCGACACACCGCACATTGTCTCCAATTCCTCCCTCAACCCTTTGCCGCCTAACTCGCCCTCCGATTCGTCCTCGCCCCCGGCGATGAGGCCGGTGACGCCGCTGAGCTTCACCGCCCGCGCAAACAGTGTGTGCCCCTTCCACCGCACCAGCCGCGCCACCGAGAGCGCCACCCGTTCGTCGGGCCGCAGCCCCAACGCCGCCCGTGCGCTCTGGCGCATCCCCGGCGGAGTAAGGCCGGGGTTGGGCAAACCGTCGGGGATGATGACGGTTTTGGCCGGTTGTGGCGAGCAGCGTCCCGCGATAAATGCCGACACGGCGACGATCCGTTTGGGAATGGGAGCAAAGGCACGGGCCAGGGCAGGGGGCAGGGTGTCGTCGGCCAGCCGCCAGATCAAAGGTGTTTGGGAGAGAGAAGCGGCCACCGATCCAATGGCGTGAGCGCGGGCGGTGGTGGTCATCAACACATCGGCCGTGCGGGCCAATCGCGCCAATCCCGCGCCGGCCCAAAACATGGCCGCCGGGTTGCGGCGCAATCGGGGCAATGGCACACGCCGCGCGTCGGGCCAATTGAATTGCACCGGGCTGGCGTTGTCGGTGACGAGGGTGAGGGCGAACGCGCCCGAGTCCGCCGCGCCCACCAGATCGCGAATCATGGCCTCCACCCCGCCGAAGATGGGGGCGTGATCGACAATCAGTATTTTGAGGGGGCGGCTCATGTCCGCAGCAGCGATTCGATTCGGGCGGCGAGCATTTCGATGGCGACTTCGTTCTGCCCGCCTTCGGGGATGATGAGGTCGGCGTAGCGTTTGGAAGGCTCGACGAATTCGAGGTGCATGGGACGCACGGTGGACAGGTACTGGGCAATGACTGAGTCGGGGGTGCGGCCACGCTCGGCCACGTCGCGCTGCAGGCGGCGGATGAAGCGCAGGTCGGCGTCGGTGTCCACGAAAATTTTCACGTCGAACAATGCGCGCAGGGCAGGCTCGACAAAGATGAGGATGCCCTCGACCATGATGACCGGCTCTGGCTCGATGGGCACGGCGCCGCCGGTGCGGGTGTAGGTGGTGAAGTCGTACACGGGCAATCGAATGGCGCGCCCGGCTTTGAGTTCCTGCAAGTGTTCGATGAGCAGGGGCGTTTCCAGCGAGTCGGGGTGATCGAAGTTGGGCGCGCCGCGCTGCGAGAGCGGGATGTTCGGCAGGTCGCGGTAGTAGGCGTCGTGGGGCAGGGCGGCGATGCGCTGCGCGCCCACTTTGGCCATAATGGCGTTGGCGACGGTGGTTTTGCCGGAGCCGGTGCCGCCCGCCAGGCCGATGATGACGGGAGGGCGGGGAAGGGTCATGCCCTCGATTATAACTCTGCGGCGGCGAACACGTCAGCGACGTTAACCGAAAGACCCGGCAGCAAAGCCGACGTTGCCGTTTCGCCTGCTTTGAACTCGCCGCGCAGAGCGTATTGCTCGCCCTGCAAGCGCAGCACGGTGATGAGCTTGTCCCGCAAATCTACAATCCAATATTCGGCGATTCCGGCCTGGGCGTATTCTTCGCGCTTCTTCTGCAAGTCACGCTCACGGTTATCGTCGCCCTCGCTCACAATCTCCACCGCTAGATCCGCGCCCTGCCAGTAGTCGTTGCCGCGCCGCGAGGCATGTTCGGCCAGCATGAAAACGATGTCCGGCTCGCGATATTTCTCTGACCAGAGTCTTACGCGGAGCGGGGCAAAAAGCGCCACGCCCAGTTTTTGCGGCGTGATGAAAGAAAGCAAAACCTGATAGATGAACGACAAGATGAGTTGGTGGCTTTGAGTCGGCACGTCGTGCACCTCCAGATGGCCGTGAGAATATTCAATAATCCGGCTGGGGCGCAAGGCCATATACTCCTCCTCGCTCCACGCGCCCTGCAGCGGGAAGAGGTAAGCGATCTCCCACGTGGGTTCAGTTTTGGCATGGGTGGCGGACTCTCGGAGTTGGCGAGGCTTGGGCTGCGCGGCGGTCATCGAATTCTCCCAGCGATGTGGTTGTGCTGATTATACTCCTCTCAACAGGCCGCTATTTTATCAAATCCTGCAACGCGCCCTCAGCTTCGGGGAATTTGAAATTGTATCCCGCGGCCAGCAGTTTATCGGCTTTCGCATTCTGCCCTTCAAGCACCACGACGCTCATCTCGCCCAGCGCGAGCTTGAGGGCAAAGCCCGGCGTGGGCATGAAGGCCGGGCGGCCCATCACTTTGCCCAGCGCGCGCCCGAACTCGGCGTTGGTGACCACGTTGGGGGCGGCGAGGTTGAACGCGCCACGGGCGTTTTCGTTTTCCATCAGAAAACGCATCGCGCCCACTTCGTCGGCGGGATGTATCCACGGGAACGGCTGTTTGCCGCTGCCCAACGGCCCCCCGGCGAAAAGTTTGAACGGGATGACCATCCGCGCCAGCGCGCCCTCGGCGGGGTCAATCACAATGCCGGTGCGCGTAACCACGCGGCGCACGCCCAGGGACTCGACCTCGGCGGTGGCGGCTTCCCACTTTTTGCACACCTCCGCGAGAAAGTCGTCGCCGGGCGCGGCCTGTTCGTCCACCGGTTGGGGGGCATTGCCGTAATAGCCCACGGCGCTGGCTTGCACCAGCACTTTAGGCTTCACGCCCGCGCTGCGAACGGCCTCGACCACGGCCTGGCCCGCGCCAATGCGGCTGTTGAGGCAAGCGGCTTTGTGCGCCGCGCTCCACAGCTTCGCGCCGATGTTTTCTCCGGCGAGGTTGACGATGGCAAATGCGCCGTCGGCCAGTTCGCCCCAGCCCTGCGCGGTTTTGCCATCCCAGCCCACGACTTGCACGCCGGGCATGGCGGGACGGGTCGGGGCGTTCAATTGAACGCCCGTACGCCGGCTGAGGATGACAACCTCGTAATCTTCTTTGAGAGTGTCGGCGAGCTGCCGGCCAATGTAGCCGCTACCGCCGGTGATGATGACTCGCATGATCGCATTCCTTTTGGTGGAAACGTTGCACGCTTCGTGAACGTCTCTACGAACGGTTGGCGCGGGTGATTTTGACGAGGGTCTTGGGCTCGGAAAAAATTGCCAGCCCGTCGTCGGGGGCCAGCACAGTGTCGTTGTGCGGGTGCAACATGCTTTGGCCGTTGCGCTCCAGCAGAACAACCGTAGCGTCGAACCGATTCTCAAACTGGTCGATGGTGAGGCCCGCCAGCGCCGACTTGGCGGTGATGGCAATGCGCGCCAGGCTGAGCGCGCGCCCGGCAATGCTGATGGGGCTGGACACGTCGGACTTATTGGCCAGGCCGGCTATGGCCGGGGCCGCCAGCGCCGAGGCGCTGAAAGCCTCGTCGATGCCGAAGTGATTCTGAATCTCGGCGGCGAAGTCCTCGTCGAACAGGCGCACCAGCACCCGGGCTTTGCTGTTGAGGTTGCGCGCCTTGATGGCAATCTGCAGGTTCATGGCGTCGTTGGAGGTGCAGAGGACGATGGCGCTGGCCCGCTCGACGCCCGCGTCCCGGAGGGTCTCCAGTTTGGTGGCGTCGGCTTTGATGATGGGGATGCCGAGGGCGTGGGCCTCGGCCAGCAATTCCGCGCCGGGGTCGAGTTCAACGGCTACCACGTCGTCGCCGAGGCGGTGCAACTCGCGGACGACGCGGAAGCCCAAATGCCCCAGCCCAATGAGCACGATGTGATCGGAATAGGTTGAAGTGACTGCCACTTGCCATGCCTCCCCTCGCAAACGGCGGTTGAACAGCAGCACGCCGAAGTCGGCGCCGCCTGCGAGCAATGCCAGACCCGAGATTGGCATGATGAAGAAAAATAATTGCCGGAACCATTCATCCGGAAAATCGGCCTGGGCTTGCAGAAACATCATGGACAGGACGACGAACACGGCTTCGGCCGGCGACAGGCTGCGGTCGCCCGCAAAGATGGATAGCTCCCGATACAGCCAACCGCCGACGAACACCACCCCGCTGAAGAGGGCGAGAGTGCCCCTGAATTCGTTGACCAGCACAAGGGTGTCGCGGACGCTGGCGCGCAGGTTGCGCAGGCGCGGCCAGCGCCGGGGCGGGCGATGCCAGATGAGGTTCATGCGGCAGTGATTCTACTCCATCCCGCCGGGTTTGTCGGCGAGGATGATCCAGACGAGGCTGCGCGGCAGGGTGGTGGTGGCGACGCGGGTTTGGAATCCGGTTTCGTGGTAGGGGCGGGTGAGGCGGGCGGCCCATTGTTCGGGGTCGGGCGGGGCGCTCTGGCCGGTGAGTTTGAATAGCCACAGGGCCAGCGTGTCGGCGAGGTGGGCGGGGACGATGCGGGCGGCGGGGACGATGATCAGGCGCCCGCCGGGGGCGAGGACGCGCCAGCACTCGCGGGCGGTGGCCGGCTCGGCGATGAAATCGGCGGGGAAGGTGGTGAGCAGGGTAGTGAAGTGGCCGGCGGGGAAGGGGAGGGCCTGCGCCCCCGCGCGCACAAAGGGCGGGCGCAGGTGGCGGGTTGCCAGCTTGTGTTTTGCGATTCGGCCCATGTGCGGCGAGCGGTCGAGGGCGATAGAGCGGTGTCCCGCACGGGCCAGATCAATCTGCAGGTTGCCGGTGCCGTGGGCCAGTTCGAGCAGGCGCGTGCCTACAATGTGCGGCAGGCTCTGCCGCTGCCATTGCCGCCACTGGCCGATGGAGACGGCCCAACTGACAAAGTCGTAGCTGAAGGCGAAGGGGTTGTAGAGGAGGTGGAAGGCGGCGCGGAGCAGGGTTCGCATAAGGGGCGATCACGTGAGGTAGGGCAGGAGGACGGTGGCGAGTCCGAGGAAGAGGGCGAAGCCGACGCAATCGGTGACGGTGGTGACGATGACAGCGGAGGCCAGAGCGGGATCGAGCTTGAGGGCTTTGAGAGTAAGGGGGACGAAGGCTCCGGCGATGCCGCCGGCGATCATGTTGCCGATCATGGCCAGGCCGATGATGAGGCCGAGGACGGGCTTGCCTTTCCACAGGTAGGCGCCAACGCCGACGATGACGCCGATGGCGACGCCGTTGAGGACGCCGAGGGAGGCTTCGCGGGTCATGGCGCGCAGGGCGTCTTTGGTTTCGACTTCGCCGAGGGCCATGCCGCGCACGATGACGGTGAGACTTTGGGTGGCGGAGTTACCGCCCTGCCCGGCGACGATGGATTGGAGGGCGGCGAGGACGGCCACGCGGGCGATGGTGGATTCGAAGAGGCTGACGACCCACGCCGCGAGGAAGGCGGTGCCGAGGTTGACGATGAGCCACGGGAGGCGGCTGCGAACGGAGCGGGTGACGGGGCTGAAGACGTGCTCGTCGCTGTCGGCGACGTTGGCGAGGCGGTACATGTCTTCGGTGGCTTCTTCTTCCATGACTTCGACGATGTCGTCATTGTGAATGACGCCGACGAGGCGGCCGTCGGGGCCGACGACGGGCAGGGCCAGCAGGCCGTAGCGGGCGATGATACGGGCGCATTCCTCTTGATCGGTGCCGAGGGGCACGGTGATGAGGTCGGGGTTCATCACGGATTCGATGGTGGTGTCGGGGTCGGAGATGATGAGGTCGCGCAGGCCGACGACGCCGATGAGTTTGCCGTCGCGGTCGAGTACGTAAAGGTAATAAGGCGTTTCGGTTTCGGGGTGCAGTTTGCGGAGGTGCTCGATGGCCTGCTGGCAGGTCATTTGCCGCCGCAGATGCGGAAAGTCGGGGGTCATTAGGCCGCCGGCGGTGTCGTCGTCGTAGGCGAGGAGCGGGATGACGTCTTCGGCTTGCTCGGCGTCCATTTGGGCGATGACGGTGGCGGCTTGATCGGGGGGCAGGTCGCCCAGAACGTCGGCGGCTTCGTCGGGATCCATTTCGTCGAGGACGTCGGCGAGGCGGCCGGGGGAGAGGCGGGAGGCGGCTTCGGCGGCTTCGTCGTCCCCGAGTTGCTCGAGGAGCTCGGCGGCGGCGTCTACGTTGAGGCGGGGGAGGACTTCGGCTTGATCGTCCGGCTTGAGATCGCTGAAGGCTTCGGCCTGATCGGCGGGGTGGAGGCTGATGAGGGCGGTGATCGCCTCGTCCACCTGCCCCGCTTCCAGGGCGGCGCGGATGCGCTCGAGGGCGGCATCGATGACATGTTGTTCCATGGATGACTCCTTGGGCGGTGGGATTAAATGCCGCGCCCCGGTCGGAGAGTCGGGGCGCGTAAAACCGAAGGATGAACGATGAAGGATGAACGATGAAGGATGAACGATGAACGATGAACGATGAAATCCGACCTCCGACCTCCGACCTCCGACCTCTGACCTCCGACCTCTGACCTCTATCTCCAGTCTACTTGAAGTCGCTTGGTCGACCGAGAAGTTTGGCGAGCGCTTCGCGCGCCGAGTCGTCCACGAGGGCCAGCACTTCGTCGCCTTCTTCCAAGATCGTGAGGCCGCGCGGCAGGATCATCTTGTCGTGGCGCAGGATGCCGGAGATGGTGCAGTTTTGCGGCAGGACCAGGTCTTTGATTGCTTTGCCCACAGCCAGGGCGCCGGGGTAGATTTTTTCTTCCACCAGCAAGTATTGGCCCCGGCGGAGTTTCTGCAGAATCATCATGTCGCCGAGCGACATTTCTTCCTCAATGAGCTTGGCCATGAGGTCGGCGTTGTTGAGAGCCACATCCACGCCCATTTCCTGCGTGAACAGCCAGGCGTGCCGGGGGTTGTTGATGCGGCCAATCACGCGATTGACGCCGTAGAATTCGCGGGCCATGGCGCAAGCCAGCAGGTTGTCGGCATCTTCGGAGGTGACGGCGGCCAGCACGTGGGCGTGCTTGATGCCGGCGGCTTCGAGGGCGGCGGGATCGGTGCCGTCGCCTTCAAAGATGACCTCGGTGGGCAGTTCGCGGTGGAGGTTATCCAACGTGTCGCGGCGCGATTCGATCAGCCGGACTTCGTGATTCTGGGAGAGCAGGAGTGAGGCCAGGTGCGAGCCGGTGCGCCCGCCGCCGACGATGATGACAAACATGTACTATGCCTTTCGGGTGGCGCCAAGCCCCAGGTTTTGCCGAAGCTGGGCGATGCCCTGCGTGGTGGCGCTCACTTGCAGGATGTCGTAGGTTTTGAGCACGGTCTGGGTGTTTGGCAGCGAGGCGCGCCCGCCACGGGTGAGGGCTGCGGCCAACGCTTCGCCGGAGGGCACGAGGTCGGCCATGGGGCGGTCGTTCCACTCTGCGCCGATGGCGATTTCGTAAATCTGCACTTCGCCCTGCCCGGCAGTGTAGATGCTTTGCAGCCCCGGGTGCAGCAGCAGTTGCTCGATGCGCTGGGCGCCCCACGAGGAGGAGGCCACGGTTTGCAGGCCCAGCTTTTCGTAGAGAGTGGTGCGGGTGGGGTTGTACACACGGGCCACCACGTGTTCGATGTGGTACACGTCGCGGGCGACACGGGCGGAGATGATGTTGACGCTGTCCGAGGAGGTGACTGTGGCAAAGGCGTCGGCTTTTTCGATATTGGCGCGCTGGAGCGCGTCGTAGTCAAATCCTTCGCCGCGCACGGTGCGTCCCCGGTAATCTGCGCCCAGCCGATCAAAGGCCCGCTCGTCGCTGTCTACGATGCTGACGATGTGGCCCTGCCGGGAGACGGAGGTGGCAAGTTCTGCGCCGACGCGGCCGCAGCCGATGATGGTGACGAATTTGGCAGGGGCGTTTCCCATGGCTAGTGCTTTCCGGCCACGCGATCGGTGGCAATATGATACGGGACTTCCATGACCACGATATCCGGCTGGCTGAGCAGCTTTTCGCGTAGAATGCTTGCCGTGTTCATGTGAAGCGCGTTGTAAATGGGATTGGAGGGCACAAATTGCGGAACGACGATGGTGAGCATTTCGTGCGGCTGCCGGTCTTCGGCCATCGTGGCGATGTAGTTGAGCAGGGGTTCCACCAGCCGCCGGTCGGGCGAATTGATGATGACCAGCCGGACGCCGTCGCCCCAGGTTTGCCACTTGCGCATCAGTTTTTCCGTCTCGGCGGGTTCGGCGGCAATGTGGACGGCGGTGATGTCTTGCGACAGTGAACGGGCATAGCGCAAGGCGTTTAGGACGCCGCGATGCACGCCGCCGATGAGCAGAAGAACGCGGTTGCGGTGCACGCGGGGCGGGGCGCCGAACGAATCCAGCGAGAGCGCGGCGGCCAGGTCTTTGTAATGGTGGTGAATGCCGAAGAACAGGAGCACCAGCATGGGAATGAGGAAGACGACGACCCACGCGCCGGAGGCGAATTTGGTGATGGCAAAGACGACCATGACGATGAAAGTGGACACTGCGCCAAAGGCATTGACGGCCAGCTTGAGCTTCCACCGGGGGTCGTAGCGCAGCACGGAGCCAAGCTGCAGCCGCTCTTCGCCGGGTTTGAGTTTGCTGCATTTCCACCAGCGCACGGCCATGCCGGTCTGCGACAGGGTGAACGAAAGAAACACACCGATGGCATAGAGCGGAATGAGGGAGCTGGTTTGGGCGCGGAAGATAATGACCAGCGCCGAGGCCAGACCGGCCAATGCAAGGATGCCGTAGGTGTACACCAGCCGGCTGCCGCGATAGGTGAGTTGTTTGGGCAGAAAACTGTCGGCCGCCTGCAGCGCGCCGAGGCGGGGAAAGTCGGCATAGGAGGTGTTGGCCGCCATGATCAGGATGAGCGTGGTGGAGCCGAGCAGGATGAGATACAGCGGGCTGCCTGAGCCGTAGATGACGCGGCCGATTTGCGAGAACACCGTTTCGGTGTGCGACGGAAGCGCGTTGACGTGGCGAGCCAGGAAGGTGATGCCGAAGAACATCACCGACAGAATGGAGCTCATCCAGATGAGGGTGACGCCGGCGTTCCGGCTCTTTGGCTCTTTGAAGACGGTGATGCCGTTGCTGATGGCCTCGACCCCGGTGAGGGCGGTGCAGCCGCTGGAGAACGCCTTGAGGATGAGGAACAACGTCAGCGCTTGCGTGGCCTCGCCCGCGGCTTCCACGCCGGTGACCACCCCCAGGGTGCCGGTGAAGTAGCGGTAGAAGCCAATGCCCACAGTGAGCAGCGTGGCGAAGAGAAAGAAATACGTGGGAATGGCAAACACCCGGCCCGACTCTTTTACGCCCCGCAAATTCATGATGGTCGTGAAGCCAATGAGGCTCAAGGCAATCACCACGCGCCACGGATGCAGCCCTGGGAAAGCGGAGGTGATCTGCGCTACCCCGGACGAAATGGACACGGCCACGGTGAGGATGTAGTCGGTGAGCAGGGCCGCCCCGGCGGTCTGCGCGGGCACCTCGCCCAGATTGTCGCGGGCCACGATGTATGCGCCGCCGCCGCCCGGATAGGCATGGATGGTCTGCTGATAGGAGATGGTGACGATGGCGAGCAGGGCCACGATGGTGATGGCGACGGGCAGCGAAAAGGTCAACGCCGCGGTGCCGGCGGCCACCAGCACGAGGAGGATTTCATCTGTGGCGTATGCGGTGGACGAGAGAGCGTCTGAGGCGAACACGGCCAGACCGACGGCTTTGCCGATGGTCTGATGCGGCGCATCCGCCGTAAGCAGGCGGGGGCCGAGGAGGATCTGTTTCAGGTTTTCGGTAAGGACCGCAGTTCTACTTTGAGTAGCCATGCTCACTTCAGTCTGGTGTAATGATGGGAGACCCCTATCAATGAATGCAACACAAAGCCCGCCTCAAAGGGAATGGCGGGCCAGCGCGAGAAATCTTATACCTCTTCGGGTCTTGCGTCAACACCTGCGATGCCCAGAGCTACCGTCGAATACCCGTGATCTGCAACATGGCAAAGCCGTAAGCTAGCGGCAGCCACACGGTAAAGCCGCGATAGGCCAGGGTGATGACTACGGCGGCCTCGATGGGCACCCTCAGGCTGGTGAGCGTGAGCACCATGGCGCCTTCGGCCACGCCGATGCCCAGCGGCGTGGGCGACACAATGGTGAAGAGATACCCGAGGCTGAACACGGCGGTGATGGCGCCCACCGAAAACGGCTGGCCGAAGGCTAGGAACATGAGGAACAACAATGTAATGAGCAGGGCTTTGCTGCTAAGCGCCAGAGCAATCGGAAACAACCATCCGCCCCTCGGTTGGCCGCGGAGAGTTTCCAACCCTTCGGCGGCCTCGGAGGCGAATTGGTGAGCCAGCGTCTCGGAGAGATAGTCGCGATGGAGAACGACGCGCACGATGCGGTTGACGAGTCTGGCCCCCCACACCAGCGCGCGCTCCAGTTCGGCGGCGGAGCGCATGCCCAGCAATACGATGGAGATGAGGACAAGGGCCACGCCAAAGAGAATGCCGGAGGCCACCAGCTCGCTGGCGTGCAGGTCGTTGCGCCGGAACAGAGCCAGCAAGCCCAGGGTGAGCACGATGCTGAACGCAATGTGGTCGAATACGATGTATAGCACGCCGGCCAGCGTCACCCGCGCCGTCGAGACGCCGCGCTTGCGCGCATCGTCCAGAAAGACGGCCAGACCGCTGATGCCGGCGCTGGGCGCGACGACGTTGAGGAAGGTGCTGGCCAGGACCAGCGGCAGCAGGGTGCGATACGGCTGATCCAGCCCTACCACGCGGTAGGCGGCGCGGTATTGGGCCGTTTGATTGACGAGCCAGGCCCCTTGCACCACCAGAGCCAACACAATCCACACCGGTTGGCCGCGTTGGGCCACGGCAACGAATTGCGAAAAATGACCGAATTGGCTGAAAAAAAAGCTGACGGCGAGGAGAAGGACAACCGCAAAGGCGAGTCGGCGCATGGGCGCGATGACTATAGCATGATTTGCGGAAAGGGTGGAGCAGGGGTCGGCGAATCAAGAGCGCCCGACGCAAGTTTGCGGCTGGGGCCGCGCGTCGGGCGCTCCGGTGTGGTGGCCCGGGCCTGACCGGTCAGGCTTGCGGTCGCTCGGCCAGCGTCACGGTGATCTTCAACGTCTGGCCGTTGCGATAAACGTCCAGTTCAACTTGCTGGCCGGGGTTGTACTTGAGCAGCGTATTGATGAACGGGTGTGCGTCGTCGAGCGTCACGCCGTCTATTGCCGTGATAATGTCGTCTGTCTGCACGCCCGATTTCGCCGCCGGGCCGTCGCCCGCCACCTTGGTGACGTAGATGCCCCACTTCGCGCCAAGGTTGTACTGCGCGGCAATGTCCGGGGTCACCGCCTGCCACTGCACGCCCAAGTACGGGCGGGACACGAAGCCCTGCTTGATCAACTGCTGGCCGATCGCGTTCACGGTATTGGCCCCCACCGCAAAGCCGAGGCCCTCGGCCTGATCGCCCATTACGGCGTTGCCGCGAATGACCAGCGTGTTCAGCCCGATGACCTGCCCGGCGAGGTTCACCAGCGGCCCGCCGGAGTTGCCGTGGTTGATGGCCGCGTCAGTCTGGATCATATCCTCCATCACGTAGCCGGACTGCGTTTCAATGCTGCGGCCGGTGGCGCTCACCACGCCCACCGTCACCGTGTTCTTAAAGTCGCCCAGCGGCGAGCCAATGGCAATCACGGTTTCGCCGGGCTTGAGCACATCCGAGTTGCCCAACTCGGCCGTGGCCGGCACCTGCTTGCTTACTTTGATCACGGCCACATCGGAGAAGGGGTCGCGGCCCGTCAATGCGGCGTCGACGCTCGCGCCGTTTTGAAACACCACCGAAAGACTTTGCTGGCGATCCACCACGTGATTGTTGGTGAGAATGTAGCCGTCGGTGGAAATGATGACACCCGAACCGGAGGCTTGTGTCCCGTCGCTCAGGGTGTTGATGACGGTCACTACTGCCGGGCCTACCCGGGCCACGGCATCGGTAATCGCCGATTGAACGTCCACGGTGCGCAATCCGGCGCTCGGCGCAGCCGGGGTTGGCAGCGCAATCGTGGCCGGCTGCGGCGTGGGGGTGGCCTGCGCCGCCGAGGCGGCTTCCGTTTTGTTTTGGCGCAGGGCCACGAAAACTGCCACGCCGCCCGCCGCGGCGCCGCCGAAGGCGGCCAGGCCCATGGCCCCGATGAGTGAAATGGCAATGACAAGTCGTCTAAACATAGTCAAGCTCAAATGTCCCGTTATCGCCGTCGGCGGCCAATACCGCCGATCAGAAAAACGTAGTACAGCAATTGCGCTAGCGCCGCCGCCAGCCCGGCCACGTAAGTCATGGCCGCGGCATCCAGCACCGATTTCACGCCGCGCCGTTCGTCGGGGTCGGTGAGCAGGCCGGCGTCGGTCAGCAGCGTCATGGCGCGGGCGCTGGCGTTGAACTCCACGGGCAAAGTCGCCAGGGCGAACAACGCGCCCCCGGCGAACACAAACACGCCGAGCCACGCCAGTTGCGTGATCTGCAAAATCAAACCGATGAGGATGAGTATCCAGCCGAGGTTGGAGCCGATGTTGACAGCCGGCACAATGGCCGAGCGGAAACGCAACGGCGCGTAGCCGTCACGGTCTTGCAGGGCGTGGCCGATTTCGTGCGCGGTGATGGCGAGCGCCGCCACCGACGTGCCAAAGCCCACCCCTTGCGAAAGCCGCAGCACATTGCGCTGAGGGTCGTAGTGGTCAGTCAGTTGCCCGGCCACACTTTCGAGCTGCACACCGGCCAGCCCGGCGTATTGCAGCAGGCGCTGCGCCACGTCGGCCCCGCGCAGGCGCAGGCTGTTGGGCACGTTGCCCCACTTTTTGTACGCGCCATCCACCCGCATCTTGGCAATCCACACCAGCAGCAGGGCCGGGACCATAAAAATCAAGTACGTTGGATCGAAGAAAAACATTGTTAGCTCCTATTCGGCCCGAACCGCCAAGCCAATAAGCCACTGGATCGCCAGCCCGCCGGGGCCGCCACTGAGCGTTTGCACGGCGGCATCCAACTGCGGGTCGCGCCCGGCGTCGCGGTCGGCTTTGGTGAGCTTCACCACCGTGTCGGGCGTGATGCCCACGTTGTGGATGGAGCGGCCATTGGGGGTGAGCCAGCGGGCAATGGTGATGCGCACCGTGCCCTGATCGTTTGCAAGCGGCTGCCACGTTTGCACCGTGCCCTTGCCATACGATTGCTCGCCTATGATCGTGCCGCGATGATAATCCTGAATGGTCCCGGCCACAATCTCGGAGGCGCTGGCGCTGCCTATGTCGATGAGCACCACCAGTGGCACTTGGGTCGCCAACCCGCCCGGCTGCGCGGTAAAGGTCTCCTCGCGCCCGTCGCCGTAGCGCTGGATGAGCACCGTGCCATTGTCGATGAACTGGCTCAACACCTCCACCGCGGTGTCGCGGAAGCCGCCGGGGTTGCCGCGCAGATCGAGCACCAGGCCTTTGACGTTTTGCGACATGAGCGCCTGCAACTGCGTCTTCAGTTCGGCGGTGGTCTTCTCGCCGAAGGAATTGATTTTCACGTAGCCGATCTGCCCGTCGAGCATTTTGCCTTCCACCGACGGGATAGTGATCCTGGCGCGCACGATGTCGAACTCCAGCGGCTCCGCCTCGCCTTCACGCACAATCGTAAGGTGCACCGTGGTGCCGGCCTTGCCGCGCACTTTGCTGATGACAGTGAAGCCGTCCTGTCCGGCGACGTCTTCGTTGTCCACTTCTATAATGATGTCGCCGGCGAGTATGCCGGCCTTGAGCGCGGGTGAGCCGGGCAGGGGGCTGATGACTTTCAGAAAGTCGCCGCTGGTGTCCACTTCCGCGCCAATGCCCTCCAGTTCGCCCGAGCTGTCGCTGAGCAGGATGGCCGACTCGGCCGGGGTGCTATAACCGGTGTGTTTGTCGCCCAGGGCTTGCAGCATGCCTTTGATGGCCCCATAGGCCAGCGCCTGATCGTCCACCGGTTGGTCGACAAAATCTTCGTGAACCAGCGCCCACGCCTCCCAAAACGGGGCGAACTTCTGCGCGAGGTCGGCGGGAGTGCCGCCCTGGTTGGGCTGGGTTGCCGTGGAGGGGCCGCCATCCAAAAAGGAGACTCCGGCCAGCGGACCGGCTCCGAACGCGGTGACGTGGCCCGCCATGAATCCTGCGGCGAATACGCCGACTGCAAAAGCAATCGCCAAACCGCCCAATAGCGCCATGCGCACAAATCTGCTCATATCGGTCTCCAAGGGTTATTGACGTGGCAGATCATAGCCCACAAATATGAATTGTGGATAAGCGGCCGGTAAGTGGCCGGCCAACAAAAAAACACCCACCCGGCTGGGTGCCTTTCTGTTTGGGCCGAGCCGTGAGTCTACGGCGTCACGGTGAGCGTGCCAACCATGCCCGCCTGTTTGTGGCCGGGCACGGCGCAATAAAACTCGTACGTGCCGGCGGAACCGGGGGTGAACGAGAAGGTGATCGTATGCCCCGCCGCTGCCTTTTGCTCTCCCAAAACTCCGTCGATGATGAACGAGTGATCGAGCGTGCCGTCGTTGACGAACGTGACGTTCAGCGTTTGGCCCGCTTGGGCGGTGATGGCATTGGCGTCGTAGGCGATGTCTTTGGCGTGGAGGGTGATGGCCAGGGCCGGTTGAGCGGAACTGCCCCCGCCACTGCCGCCGCAGGCGGCCAACGTCATCATGATCAGTGTCGTCGCGAGAAAAAACGTTCTTTTGGATATCATTGAAATGTCTCCTTGCCGGACTCATGTCGCTCTGAAAACTAAATCCAACCTTGCCTGCGGAACAGCCGCCACATGGCCAGCGGAATGACGATGGTCAGCGCCAACATGCCTATGAACAGGTAAGGACTCTGGAAGGGGAGTGTCTCGAAATTCATGCCAAAAAAGCCGGTGAGGAAAGTGAGCGGCATGAACAGGGCGGTGAAGACCGTGAGCACTTTCATAATCTCGTTGATGCGATTCGACGACACCGACAGATAAGTGTCGAGCGCGCCGCTGGTCAGATCGCGTAAGGTGTCGTTGATGTCGGCCAGGCGCACCAGATGATCGTACACGTCGCGGAAGTACACTCGCTCGTCGGGGTCTACCACGGCGTAGGTGTCGCGCGCCAACCGGTTCATCACCTCGCGCTGGGGGATGATGATGCGCCGCAGGTGCAGGACGGCGCGCTTGATGGCGAATATCTTGGTCAGCACTGCCTGATTACCGGCGGCGAAGATTTGATCCTCCAATTCGTCAATGGCGTCGTCAAGTTGATCGACGACAGGCATGAAATCGGATACGAGCGTATCGACGATGTTGTACAGCAGATAATCGGCGCCGCGCGCGAGGTAACGCTCACTGCGCTGAGAGGCCGCCCAGACTTTGTCCGCCGACATCACCGGGTTTTTGTGGTGGGTGATCAAAAAATTCTTTCCCAAAAACACGTCGATCTCGTTGGTGTCCAGCTCGTTCGTCGCCGGGTTGTAAGAAACCCCATGCACCACCGCATACACGTATTCGCCCCAGTCGTCGATCTTCGGGACGTGGGCTTCCTGCAGCGCATCGTCTATCGCCAGTGGATGAAAATGAAAAAGGTCGGCAAGCAGTTGTTCAACCCGTCCGCCCGGCTCCCCGGCCAGGTCGGCCCAGAAAAGGCCGCCGGAATCGAGCAAGGCGACTTTCCATTTTGATTCCGGCACATCGGTGGTGATGCCACCTTTGCTGCTGCGGTAGATGGTCCGGATCATAATTCCCTCCGATATTCTTCAAACTGCTCGCTGTTGCAGGCGTCGATATAACGCAAAATCTCGCCGCCGCTGAAGGGGTAGAGAGGGTGACACGAGGTGGGCCAGGCGCCCTTGGGGGCGTGAGCCACTGCCGTTACGGCCGGGCCGGGGATGTCGGCTTTGTCCAGCTTATCCACAATCTCCTCGGCTGTGATGACGGTTTTGCGCGCCGACATGGCGAGTTCCACGTCCACGGCCGGGTTGCCGCCGATGACGGCGTTGCCACTGACATCGGCTCTGAGGGCGTGGATGACGGCCACGTCGCACTGAATGGCCGGGTAGGCCACCAGCGTTTCGCCGTTGTAGGGATCGGTAATAGTTTTCACATCGGGGCGCAGCGAGAGCATGTCGGTGCCCAGCCAGCCGCGCCCGGCCATGAAGCCCACGCCGGCCAGTGCGGCGCGCAGCCCAAATGCCAGGCTGGCTTCGGTCTCTTCGACGATTTCAACATCGCCCAGGTTGGCCGTCTGGGTGAACATGGGGGCCAGCCCAAAGGCTTCGAGGCCGAAGTAGCACGAGCGCAGGCGCTTCACCAGCCCCGCGCCCACCAGCAAATCGGATTCGTATCCGGCGGTGAAGGCTAATAAGGTGAGGGAGTGTGGGGGTGTGGGCGCGCGGAGAAGTTCGCGCACAAAGGCCACCGGGCGGCGGTAGAGGGTCATGCCGCCGAGGGCCAGTGTGTCGGTGGGGCTGAGGAGCGAAGGGGTTTCAGAGAGGGGGATGAGTTTGGGCATAGGTGAGTCTTTCAGCCAGTGTCTCCAGTTCAGCGCGGCGTTCGAGGCGGACGATCCAGTCGGCGGGGATGGCGGCGCGGCCGAGGCGCGCGCCCATGATGCCGCCGGCGATGGAGGCTACCGAGTCGGAGTCGCCGGTGATGTTGGCTCCGAGTCTCACGGCGGCCACGTAGTCGTCGGGGTGTTTCAGGCAACAGTAGATCGCCAGGGCCACAGCCTCTTCGCCCACCCAGCCCTCGCCAATGTGCCGCAGGGCGGCGTCGGTGTCGGCCCAACCCAGCGTGTGGTTGAGCCGCAAAATGGCGGCGTCGAATTCGTCCGAGAGGCCGTCGCAGAATTCTAGCACGCCGCGCGAAAACTGTTTGGGGTGCGCGCCGTCGAGGGCCAGTTTGACGAGGTAGGCAGCGGCGATGCAGGCAGCGTCGGCGGCGGGGTGGGCGTGGGTGGCGCGGCCTGTGGCCTGAGCCACGGCGCGCAGCCGCTCCGGGCTGTGTTGGTAAAGGTAGCCAATGGGGGCGACGCGCATCGCCGAGCCGCAGCCTTTGGATCCTTTCACGCCAGACTCGCGCCAATGGACTCCGCGTTCCAGTGCGGCCACGGCCCGCAGGCAAGTGGCCCCGGGCGAACGGCCGGGGGTATCGGGATGATGCGCCCAGGCGATGAATTGGGCGACCACGGCTTCCATCAGTTGATCAGTGTCGTCATTTTCCACACAGACGAGCGCTTGCGCCAGGGCCAATGTCATCTGCGTGTCGTCCGTGAACAGCGCGGGGTCGGGCGGTTCGGCGATGCCGCGCGGGCCGTAGCGGGCGCGGATGGAGTCGAGCGTCATGAACTCGACGGGCCGGCCCAGCGCATCGCCGAGGGCCAGGCCATAGAGGACGGGAAGGAACGACATGCGCTATTTGCGGTTGACCATGACTAGTCCGCCGATGCACAGGAGGATGCCGATGGCGTTGACCGGCGACACTTTTTCTTTGAACAGCAGCAGCCCCACCGGCAACAGCAACAATCCCACGGTGGTGTTGGAAACAATGCCGGCCAGACTGATGTTCCAGCCGGCGCGGTACGCCAGCAGGAACCCCAACTCGAGTCCGATGATGGCAATGCCGAGCGCGAAGCTTGTCCAGTTGAGCTGGCGCAGGGAATGGGCCAGCCCGCCCTCGGGCCGGTACACGGCCAGCAAGCCCATCGAGCCCAGCGCGGCAGTGAGGTAGGTGGCAGTGAGGGCCAGCGCCGGGTTCGCGTTGCCGGGCGTGAGCTTTTGCACGATGTGATAGACGGTGTTGGCAACGACGGTGAGGATGATGGAGAAATAGAAGAGGAACATGGGGGGATTGGGGTATGGGGGTAGGGGAGTATGGGGGTTTCGCTGCCGGCGTGAAGCGTGAGGCGTGAATGGGTCGCGCCTCACGCTTCACATTTCACTCTTCCGCTATCAGTCGCTTAATCACGTCGCCCGTTTCCAAAATCGTCGCCACCTGAAAATCCACGGCCGGGTCGAGGCTTGGGCCGTCGCCCACCAGCACCGTGGTCATGCCCAGCGCCTGCGCGGGGCGCAGGTTGCGCACGCTGTCCTCTATAAGCACGCACGAGGCGGCGGGGGCGGCGACGCGCTGCAACAGGATTTCGTAAGCCCGGGGCAGGGGCTTGTTTTCGAATTCCATAGCCCGGATGTCGATGATGGCGCTGAAATGGCGGGCGATGCCGAGCATGCCCAGCACCCGGCTCGTGTGGCCGGTGTCGGAGTTGGTGAAGATGGCTTTGGGGCAGGGCAGGGTGGCAAGCATCGAGTCGAGGGCCGGATCGGGCGCGATGTAGCGCGTGAGGTCAAGGTCGTGCACGTAGGCAAGGTAGTCGTCGGCATCCACGCCGGGGTAGTGGCGCATGAGGCCCCGCAGGGTGGTGCCATAGTCGTGGAAGTATTGCCCGCGCAGAGCTTCCACCTGCGCCGGGTCGAGGCCAATTCGCTCGGTCATAAAACGGATGATGCGCTGGCCGATTGCTTCCCACAGGCCGTTGTTGCCGGGGTATAGTGTGTCGTCGAGATCGAAGATAAGCTGTCGGATGGCCACAGGGCGATGATTATAAGGCAAAACAGGCAATCCATAGACTCTTTCCCAAGCGAGTGGTATGTTATACGACCAAAGGGAAGGACTCGTATGCAACCGAAAGCACAGCGCGGCTATTTCCTGTTGGCCGATATCTCCGGCTATTCCACTTACGTGGCGCAAACAGAATTGGAGCATGCGCAGGAAGTGCTGACCGAGTTGCTGGAGTTGCTCGTCGGGCGCCTCACGAGCAAGCTCATTCTTTCCAAGCTCGAAGGCGATGCCGTATTTGTTCATTTACCCGAAGAGCAGCTTGCGCGCGGCGACACGCTGCTGGATTTGATCGATGCCACTTACGGGGCGTTCCGCGACCGGGTGGAAGGTATTCGCCGCCGCACCACGTGCGAGTGCCGCGCCTGTCAGGCCATTCCCCTGCTCGATCTGAAATTCATCGTGCATCATGGCGACTACATCACCCAGAACGTTTCGGGCATTCGCGAGTTGCTGGGCACGGATGTCAACCTCGTCCACCGGCTGCTGAAGAATCATGTCGCCGAGGCTACCGGCTGGCGCAGCTACGCGCTGTTCAGCCGACAGTCGCTCACCCGACTGGGCTTGACCCTTGCCAATCTGCACGAGGCTACGGAGACGTATGATCTCGGCGCCGTGGACACTTTGGCCCTGGACCTGCTGCCGCGCTACCGGGAAATGGTGGACGCCCGGCAGGTGGTGGTAGGCCCGGATGAGTGCGACGCACGGGTGACGCACGACTTCCGCGCCCCGCCAATGGCCGTGTGGGACTGGCTTAATTCGCCGGCGAAGCGTGTCCTGTGGGACGACCCTCGGCCGGCGCGTTCGGTAGCGGCCTTGCCACGGCCGGACGGGCGCATAGGCCCCGGGGCGCGCAACCACTGTGTCCACGGCAAACAGGAAGTGTGGGAAACCGTGCTCGACTGGCGGCCGTTTGACTACTTCACACTTCTGGTGCATACCGGCACAGCCAAACTAACGCAAATGTGCGAACTGGCGTCCCTGCCCAATGGCGGCACGCGCCTGAACGTGTTGTACCACTTGCACTCGCCGTTGCCTCGCCTCGTGGTTAGGCCGATAGTGCGAATGGTGGTGCGGCAGAGGAAAATTGCTGAAAGCTTCGTCACCCTGGCGCGCATGATAGAGGGGACATTGGCCTCGGCACCCGAGGATGGGGATGCAAGGTAAACTGCGGGGACACATGGACACCAAAATTCAACACGGTTACCTCGTTCTGGCGGATATTTCGGGCTACACCTCGTTTGTGGCGGCCACCGAACTGGAACACGCCCACGACATTCTCACCGAACTGCTGGAGTTGGTCCTCGGCCAACTCACGCCGACGCTCACACTCTCCAAGCTGGAAGGCGATGCGGTATTTGCCTATGCCCCCGAGGCCCGCCTCCCGCGTGGCGAGACGGTGCTGGAATTGGTCGAGGCTACCTATGTGGTCTTCCGTGACCGGCAGGAAGCCATTCGCCGCCGGACGACGTGCCAGTGCAACGCCTGCCGTTCCATCCCGGCCCTCGATCTCAAATTCATCGTTCACCATGGCGACTTCATCGCCCAGCGCGTGGCGGGCATTCACGAACTCGTCGGCTCCGATGTCAACCTGATCCACCGGCTGTCGAAGAACCACGTGGCCGAGGCCACCGGCTGGCGGGCCTACGCCATGTTTACCAAGGCCGGGCTGGCGCACATGGGTCTGCGCCCGGAGGGTATGCACGAGCAGGCCGAAGCCTATGAGCATCTGGGCGATGTTCAAACGCACAGTATGGATTTGCGGGCGCGTTATCAAGAATTGACCGACGCGCGGCGCATCGTGGTGGCGGCAGAAGAGGCCGACCTAATCCTTACGCAGGAATTTTCTGCGCCGCCGCCCGCCGTCTGGGAGTGGCTGAATGATCCAAAGAGTCGCAACAAGTGGGCGCTTGATACAGTTTGGACGGTGGGCGGACGCCCGAACGGGCGCACCGGCATTGGGGCGCAAAACCACTGCGCGCATGGCAAAGGCAGCAGCTACACCGAAACAGTTCTCGATTGGCGTCCCTTTGAATACGTGACCACGGAAGCGCGCGAGCACGGCTTTCCGCCGATGATTATTATCGAGACATTCCGCTTTGAGCCAACGCCGGACGGCAAAGGGACGCGCGTGACCGACTACCTTCGGATGCCCACGCCGTTGTCGCAGTGGCGGAGCGTCAGCCGCGCGTTGTGCAAGTTCATGCTTGTTGGCATGATGAAATACGATCAAGTCTTGTCCGGCGCCGCGCGTTTGTTGGACGAGTCTGCGCAGGACATGGAGTCCGACGCTCGGCTTTGAAAGACGGCATGACCGGCGGCGCAGGCAGTGGGATGAGGCTTATGGACACCAAAATTCAACATGGTTACCTCGTTCTGGCGGATATTTCGGGCTACACCTCGTTTGTGGCGGCCACCGAACTGGAACACGCCCACGACATTCTCACCGAACTGCTGGAGCTGGTCCTCGGCCAACTCACGCCGACGCTCACACTCTCCAAGCTGGAAGGCGATGCGGTATTTGTCTATGCCCCCGAGGCCCGCCTCCCGCGTGGCGAGACGGTGCTGGAATTGGTCGAGGCTACCTATGTGGCCTTCCGCGACCGGCAGGAAGCCATTCGCCGCCGGACGACGTGCCAGTGCAACGCCTGCCGCTCCATCCCGGCCCTCGATCTCAAATTCATCGTTCACCATGGCGACTTCATCGCCCAGCGCGTGGCGGGCATTCACGAACTCGTCGGCTCCGATGTCAACCTGATCCACCGGCTATCGAAGAACCACGTGGCCGAGGCCACCGGCTGGCGGGCCTACGCCATGTTTACCAAGGCCGGGCTGGCGCACATGGGTCTGCGCCCGGAGGGCATGCACGAGCAGACCGAAGCCTATGAGCATCTGGGGCAGGTGCAAACCTACAGCCTCGACCTGCGCGCCCGCTATGCGGCGCTGGTGGACGCGCGGCGCGTAGTGGTCGCGCCCGAAGACGCGCACAACGTGCTGACGACCGACGTGCCCGCGCCCATGGCCGAGGTATGGAGTCTGTTGAACGAACCGCGGAATCGCGAAGAGTGGGAAGGAATCCACATCGTCCCGGTTTCCAAAGTCGGGGGCCGTACCGGCGCGGGTGCGCGCAGCCACTGCATGCACGGGGACAACGTTTCAATGGTCGAGACCGTGCTGGACTGGCGGCCCTTCGACTATTTCACGGTGGAGCAAAACAGCCGCGGCATCCCCGGCATGATCATCAACATTACCTACAAGCTCACCCAAACGCCCACCGGCACACGCACCGAACGGCGCGAGCGTTGGATGGGATCAGGCTTCGGGCCGCTGTATAAGTTTCTCTGCTACTGGATGGACGTGATATTCGGGATAAAAAAGGGGTTTGAGCAGCGCCTCAAACAGTTAGCCGCTCAGGCGGACAAGCCCGAAACCGGAGGCTGAATCACCCGGCCGCCTCGGCGGCATAAAGCAGCACCCCGGCAGCCACCGCTAGATTCAGCGAACTCACTTTGCCGTGCATGAGCAGGCGCACCGTTTGCCCGCAGGCCGCTAGTTGCTCCGCCGATAGCCCCTTCTGCTCGGACCCCATCAGTAAAATGAGCGGGCGCGAATAGTTCGCCGCGCGGTAATCAACGCTGCCGCGAGCCGACGTGCCAACCACCGCGTACCGGTGGCGCTCGGCCCACCCCGCAAACTCTGCAAACGAAGCCGAGGCCACGGGCAGGTGAAACAAGGCCCCCATGCTGGCGCGCACCGCGCCGGGATGATACGGATCGGCCCCGCCTTCCAGCAACAGCAGCCCGCTCGCCCCCACCGCGTCCAACGTGCGCAGCACCGCGCCGATGTTGCCGGGGTCTTGCGGCGACACCAGCGCCACCCCCCAGGCAAACATCTCCGGCGAAAGATCGCTCAACCGCGCCGGGCGCTGCCGCAGCACGGCCAGCAAACCGCTGGGGTTGTCTTTCTCGGCAACGGAGGCGAAAGTTGCCGCATCCACTTCATGGCATGGCAGGCCGCGCGCCGATTCTCGCGCCACCAGCTCGCGGGCAAACGCGCTCGTCAGCAAGTCCGGCGCACACACCACGAACTCCACCCCGGCCTCGGCCTCCAGCGCCGCGGTCACGTGGCTAATGCCCTCCGCCACAAACAGGCCCGTGGCCTCGCGCTCCTTGCGCAGCCGCAACGAACGCACCAATTTAATTTTCGGGTTTGTGCGGCTGGTGATCATCGCCAACGAATCACAGCAAAGCCAACAGCCTGGGCAACACGTCTTTGGGCTGCCCCACCACCGCTGCATCGGCCGCGTTGAAGATGGGCGCGCTGGCGTCCGGGTGAATCGCCACCACAAACTTCGCGCCTTCGGTTCCGGCGCGGTGCAGCGTGTCGCCCCAAATGCCGGCGGCAATGTAAACGTCCGGCGCAATCTCCGTGCCTATCACGCCCACAATATCCTCTTTGCCAATCCAACCCGAGTCGAATGCGGATCGATCCCCGGCGAAGTGCGCCCCGAGTTTCGCCGCGAGTAGCCTGGCGACTTCGACGGTGGCCGCATCGTTGCCCCCGCGACCCACGGCCACCACCCGGGCCGCTTTGTGCAGCGGCGTGGCCGGAGGCGTATGCGCGGCGGGACCTGTGTCCCGGCTGGGATGCTCCGGTTCCGATGCGGCCACTGGCTCCACCTCGCCCGTCCGGCCCGAGTCGCGCGCCGGCATGGGGAAAATCTCCGGGCGCACGGTGAAAATCTGCGGCTTGGCCGTCACGGCGCTGTCAAGATAATGCGCCCCATCGTAAACCGGGTGCGAGGCCACAACCTCCCGCGCCGCTTCATCCAGCCGCAGGGCAATGCAATTGAGCACCACGCCACCGTGCAACCGGCCCGCTAGCCGCGCCGCCACCTCGTTGCCCGTCTCGTCGGCGGCAAGGAACACAAATTCCGGTTTGGCATTGGCGAACAATGCGGCCAGTGTGGCTACTGCCGCGTCCGCGCCGGCGGCGGCCAGCGGATGAACGCGGTCGGCGCCGAGGGCAATAGCCTCGCCCGAGTCGGCGGGGCCGACGTAATGCAAATACGCGCCGAGCGAATCGGCCATGCGGCGGGCCTCGCCCAACAACGGGGCGGCGCGCGCCGTGTTGCCCAGGTCCACTACCCACAGGTCGCGATACTCGTCGATTTCAATTGCTTCGCCCATCAGGGCTTGGAGGTCGTTGAGGTTCATGGAGTCATTCTCTCTGCGATTTCTTCCACCGTCATCTGCTTGCCAAATTCGCGCTCCGGCGGGAACGACTGGCCGCGCTCGACCACTGCCGGTTGCAGCGCCGAGTCGTCGAGGCCCAGGTCGGCGGCAGTCATAATCTCCACTGCTTCCGGGTCGCGATACATTTCAATGATCGCGCCGCCGTGCGGGTAGCGCGGGGTCGGGCCGCTGCGCGTGACGGTGACCACGGCGGGCAGGTCGGCTTCGACGCCGTTGTAGGCGCGTTGCGTTGCGTCGCGCACGTCTCGGCGGACGATGCGAACGACCGCGCCTTCCAACGCGCACTGCACCGCGTTACCCAGAAAAGCCATATTCACCATCTCGGCCAACTGTGGCCCCACGGCTTCGCCCGTGTCCAGCGCGCTGTCGCCGGTGAGGATCAAATCCACATCACCCAGGCTGTCGCACAGAGCTTCGTAGAAACGTCCCGCAGGGGCCGCAACGTCCTCCTTAATCAAAATCGCCCGATCCGCGCCCAGGGCGCGGGCTTCGCGCAGGGCGTCTTCGGTGCGGGCCGGGCCGACGGCAGCGGCCACCACCTCCGCGCCCGTGGCGTCTTTGATCTGCAGGGCTGCTTCCAGCGCCCGCTTGTCTGCCGGGTTGATCATGTATTCTTCGCGGTTCACAAACACCTTGCCCGCCTTGCGGTTCACCAGCATCCCGGCGGGGTCGAGGAGTTGTCTGAGGAGTACGAGGAGTCTCATGGCACGCATACCCTTTGTTTCTTCGACAAGGCGACTCGATGGCAAGGTGATACGGTGATCGCTCATTGAAACACTGTCACCTTGTCACCCGTTCACCGCTTCATGCCTTCACGGTCTTATTCGCACGCCCACGCCCTGCATCAGCTCCGAGGCAATCACAATCCGCTGTATCTCGTTGGTGCCTTCGAAGATTTCCGAAATGCGGGCGTCGCGGAAGCCGCGTTCGATGGTGAAATCGCGGCTCAACCCCAGCGCGCCGTGGATTTGCAACGCGCGGTCGATGCAGCGCGAGGCGGTTTCGGAGCCGAGCAGTTTGCACATGCCCGCCTCTTTGATGAACGGGCGCCCGTTGTCTATGAGCCACGCGGTGCGATACACCAGCGCCCGCAGGGCCTCGATCTCGGCGGCCATGTCGGCAATCATGAATTGAATGGATTGCATGTGGGCTATCGGCCGGCCAAACTGCTGGCGCGTGCGCGCCCAACGGATGGACGCCTCCAGCGAGGCTTGCGCCCCGCCGAGCGTGGCCGCGCCCAGCGACGCGCGGCCAATGTCGAGGGCTTTCATGAACGTCACAAAACCCAATCCTATCTGTCCCACCACATTCTCGCGGGGCACGCGCACCTCGTCGAAATTGAGCAGCGAGGTGGGCGATCCGTGCAAGCCCATTTTGCTTTCGGGCTTGCCGGGCGTGTACCCGGCCCACTCGCGCTCCACGGCAAACACCGTGGCCCCGCCGCGCGCGCCCAGCGCCGGGTCGGTGAGGGCCAACACGTTGATCACGTCGGCGATGGGGCCGTTGGTGATCCACATCTTCTGCCCGTCGAGGATATACGAGTCGCCTTCGAGGGTGGCGCGCATCTGAATTCCGGCGGCGTCAGACCCGGCGTTCGGTTCGGTGAGAGCAAAGGCGGCAATCTTCCTGCCGCTGCACAGGTCGGGCATGTATTTTTGCTGGAGGGCCTTGGAGCCGTCGAGGTACAGGCTCATGACGCCAATGCCGATGTGCGCGCCGATGATGGTAGCCACCGACGGGCACACGCGGTTCAGCTCCTCCATCATGATGCAGTAGCCCAACTCGCCCGCGCCCATGCCTCCGTATTCGCGGGGGAACGGCACGCCGAAGAAGCCCACGTCGCCCATGCGGCGGATCAACTCGGGCGGAACGACGCTGTCTTCGTCAATTTTTTTGGCGACGGGCGCAATTTCCTCGGTAATGAACTCGCGCAGCATCCGGCGCAGGGCATTGTATTCGGGGGGGAGGTCGTAGTTCATTTTTAGTGGTCAATGGTCAGTGACCGGTGGCCAGTGATTTCTGCTCACCGTCCACTGGCCACTATCCACTGTCATGGCTGGATGCGGAGTCCCTTTTCCTCGAACGCCGCCCGCGCGACGACGTATCGCTGAATTTCATCCGTGCCGCCGAGCAGGCGCAGGGCGCGCACGTCGCGATAGTAGCGCGAGATGGCGTATTCGTCCGAGAAGCCGTAGCCGCCGTGCACTTGCAGCATTTTATTGGCGGCATCTTTGGCCACGCGCCCGCCGAAGTACTTGGCCATCGACGCGGCCCGGCCAAATTCCTGACCGCTGCCTGCCAGCCACGCAGCATGGCGCACCAGCCCGCGCAGGGCTTCAATGTCGGTGGCGGTGTCGGCCACGTAGTTTTGCATGGCCTGCTTGTGGGCAATCTGCACGCCGAACTGTTTGCGCTCGGCGGCGAAGGTCACCCCGAGAGCCAGTGCGGTTTGGGCCGCGCCCAGGGCCACGGCGGCCAGCGTGAGCCGCACGCGGTCAAAGGCTCGCACTACAATCGCCCAGCCCTCGTTCTCGCCGTTGAGGCGGTTGGCTTCGGGCACAAAGCAATCTTCAAGATATACGGTGCGAATGTCCATGCCGCGCAGGCCGAGAGTCTTTTCGCGGTAGCCGATCATCACGCCGGGGGCGTCATTCGCCACCACAAACGCGGAGATGCCCTTGTGCCGCGCTCCGGGGTGGGTGCTGGCGAACACCACCATCACCCCGCCGAGGCCGGCGTTGCTCACCCAATTCTTCGTGCCGTTCAGCCGGTAGCCGCCCTCAACTTTGTCGGCCCGGGTCGTCAACGAACCGGGGTCGGACCCGGCGTCCGGCTCGGTGAGGGCAAACGCCCCAATGACCTCCCCGGCGGCCATGGCCGGCAGATGCTTCTGCTTCTGCTCCTCGGTGCCCACGTCCAAAATCGACATGGCCGCGAGGCTGGTGTGGATGGCGATGGTGACGGCGGTGGAGAGGCAGTGCTTGCCCAACTCTTCGGCCAGCAGGGTGTAGCTCAGCCAGTCGATGCCTACGCCGCCGTAAGCCTCGGGAATGGGTGCGCCGAAGAAGCCCTGCGCCGCCGCCTTTTTGTACAGGTCGAGCGGCGGCTCCTCGCTGCGATCCACGTGCTCGGCGATCTTGGCGACCTCCTTTTCGGCAAAGTCGCGGAACAAATCGCGAAACATGGTTTGTTCTTCGGTCAGAGAAAAGTCCATGAGTGCTCCTGATAGCGATAGCTTGCCGCACTCCCGGCGGCAAAAAGCTTATCGCGAAATCCGCCGACAGTGCTTCACCCCGTATCCTTCTTCTCTTTTTCTTCCTTCAACTTCCCCAACTCTTTCTCTAACTCTTCTTTCTCTTTCTTCAACTGTTCCACCTCGGCCTGCGCCTCGGCAGCCACCACCGCGGGCTTCTTCGCCTCTTGCCCCCAAACGCTGATGTTGTCGCTCGTGGGCGAGGGCAGATAACTGCCGTAGACGAACCACCAAACGCCCACGATTATGGCGGCCACGGCCACCGACGCCCCCACCGTGAGCCATTGGCTGAAGAACCACGCGTAGATGAACAGAAACAACGCGGCCGGGTACAGCAGAAACCAGTTCGCCACGGCGCGGCGCTTAGGCTCCACCCGCAGCCAAAAGAAGGCGACGACGAGGAGCAGGGCAGAGAGGGGGAGGAGGGTGGAGAAGGTCATGGAGGTGGGAGGTCAGAGGTCAGAGGTGGGAGGTGAGGCCTGGTCACTTTGCCCTCCACCCTCCACGCTCCACCCTCCACACTTCACATTTGTCACTTATCCTTGAACACCGGTTGCCTCTTGCTCAGAAACGCCGTGATGCCTTCCTTGGCGTCTTCGGTGCCGACCAGCCGGGCCACATTGGCAGCCTCCACCGCCAGCCCGTCGGCCAACGATGCGTCCCGGCCTTTGCCAATGGAGTCCAGCGCCGCGGCAATGGTCACTGCCCCCTTGCTGACGATTTTCCTGGCGAGGTCTTTGGCGGTCTTCAGCACTTCGCCCGCCGGCACCACCTTGTTGACCAGGTTGAGCCGGTAGGCTTCCTGCGCGGTGAAGGTGTCGCCGGTGAGGATCCACTCGGCGGCCTTGGCCGGGCCTACAATGCGCGGCAGCCGTTGTGTGCCGCCCCAGCCGGGGATGATGCCCAGGCTGATCTCCGGTTGACCCAGCCGCACCCGGTCGCCCGCAATACGCATGTGGCAGGCCATCGCCAGTTCCAGGCCGCCGCCGAGGGCCACACCGTTGATGGCGGCGATGAACGGCTTGGGACTGTTTTCAATCTTGGTGAATGTCGATTGCCCGCGCGCGATAAACTCCCGCGCGGCATTGATGGCGGCGTCGACCGAGCCGAGCTTGATGAAGTCGTTGAACTCGTTGATGTCGGCCCCGGCCACAAAGGCCATTTGCCCGCCGCCGGTGATCACCGCCGCCTTCACCGCCGGGTCGGCCAGCACCTCGTCCACCGCTTCGCCTAACTCGATCATTGTGGTGCGGTCCAGCGCGTTCACGGGCGCGTGGTCAATGGTGATGACCGCCACGCGATCTTCGATACTGATTTTGATGAATTGTCGCTCTGTCATGGTTGTTCTCCCGTGAGGGCGATTCGCGTATCGCCTTGTAAGGGCGATTCGCGTATCGCCTTGTAAGGGCGATTCGCGTATCGCCTTGTAAGGGCGATTCATGAATCGCCCCTACAAGAATCGCCCCTACGATTCATGCCGAATACTCGTGAAACCCTTTGCCGGCGGCCCGGCCCAAATGCCCGGCCCGCACTTTGGTGCGCAGCGTGCGCGACGGGCGGAAGCGCTCGCCGTGCTTCTTCTGCAACTCCTCGAGCTTGGCCACCACTACATCCAGCCCGATGAAGTCGGCCACGGCCAGCGGGCCGATGCGTTCGCCGCCGTAGGTCATGCCGGTGCCGGCCACCATCGCCATGTCGATGTCGTTCAACGATGCGATGCGCTCTTCAATGCACAGCGAGGCCTCGTTGATCAGCGGCATGATCAGCCGGTCAGGGTCGAAGCCCGGCAGGCCCTTCCGCACTTTGCCGCCGGCCTGCAAGTCGGCAATCATCTTCTTCGTCGGCTCGTCGGTTTCGTTGCCGTAGCCGTAGAAGCCTGCGCCGCTTTTTTCGCCCAATCGCCCGGCCTTCACCAGTTCCACAAACAGTTCGGCCCCGTGCATACGCGAGCCGTATTCCTGCTCAAGGTATAGGCCCACGTGCGCGCACACGTCCAGCCCCAGCATGTCCATCAAAAAGAACGGCCCCATAGGCATGCCCCACTCCTGCATTTTCTGGTCAATTTCGTTGGCCGAGGCCGCCCCCTCTTGCAGGCTCAGCACGGCCTCGTTGAGGTAGGGCACCAGCAGCCGGTTGACGAGGAAGCCCGGGCACTCTTGCACCACCACTGCAATCTTGCGCAGAGACTCGGTGAATTGCACCACGTCGTCCACCGTCTCTTGCGTGGTGTCGAGGCCGGGGATGATCTCCACCAGCTTCATCACGTGCGCCGGATTGAAGAAGTGCATGCCGATCATCTTGCCGGGTCGGCCCGAGTAGCGGCCCATCTCCGAGATGGATAGCGCCGAGGTATTCGAGGCGAACAGCGTGGCCTCCGGCACCGCTTTGGCGATCTCGGTCAGCACGGCTTGCTTGATCTTCATCGTCTCCGGCACGGCTTCGATCACGATGTCCACGTCGCCGAAATCACCATAGGTCAGCGCGGGCGTGACGAGCGACAGCTTGCCATCCATCTCGCCGGCGGACATCTTGCCCTTGTCCACCCGGCCCTGATAAATTTTGCGGATGCGGGCCATGCCCTTATCCAGCATGGCCTGATCCACGTCTTTCAGAACAACCGGCAAGCCTGAGAACGAGATGACTTGCGCGATCTCGGCGCCCATGGCCCCCGCGCCGATGACTGCTGCTTTGAAGATATACATGATCCCTCCAAACGACAAATGACGAATGACGAATGATGAATGGGACCGCCATTCCGCATTCATCGTTCCGCATTCCGCGTTAGAAATGCTCGATCACCAACGCCGCGCCCTGGCCGCCGGCGGCGCACAGCGTGGCCAACCCGTAGCGGGCCGGCTTGCCTTCCCTGGCCCGGCGCTTCATTTCGTGCAGCATGGTGACCACGATGCGCACGCCCGAGGATCCCACGGGGTGCCCCAGGGCAATCGCCCCGCCGTTCACGTTCACCTTGCTCCAGTCCCAGCCTTCATCTTTCAGCGCCTTGCCCACCGACAGCACTTGCGCGGCGAAGGCTTCGTTGACTTCGATAAGGTCCATATCCTTCAGCGCCAGCCCCGATTTCTTGAGGGCCTTGGGCACGGCAAACGCCGGGGCCACGCCCATGCGGTGCGGCTCCACACCGGCGAAGCCGTAGCCGACGATTCTCGCCATCGGCGTGTAGCCAAGCGCCTGTGCCTTCTCGGCGGTCATCATCAGCATGGCGCTGGCGCCGTCTGAGATGCCGCACGAGTTGGCCGGAGTGACACTGCCGCCTTCTTTGAATATGGTCGGATAGAGCGCGGCTTTTTGCAGCGTCAGCCCGGGGTTGATGGTCTCATCCTGCGTCACTTTCTCCCGCGCCACTTCGCTGCCGGCCACCTTCTTCACCACTTCCACCGGCACGATCTCGTCGGCGAACTTCTGCATCCGGGTAGCCATGAACGCCTTCTTGTGCGACTGCACGGCGTACTCGTCTTGCTCCTGCCGGCTGATGCCGAACTCTTCGACGAGATTCTCGGCCGTGCGGCCCATGAGCTGCCCGCAAATGGGATCGGTCAGGCCTTCCCACATGGCATCGGTGAACTGCGAATGGCGAATCTTGAGTCCCCAGCGCGCGCCTTTCACAATGTACGGGATGTTGCTCATGCTTTCCACGCCGCCCACGAGGTAAATCTCCCCGTCGCCCACCTGGATGCTGCGCCACGCGTTGACGATGGCGTCCATGCCCGAGTCGCAATTGCGGGCTACGGTGTAGGCCGGAACTTCCTTGGGGATGCCCGCCATCAGCGCGGCCACGCGGGTGATGTTGGGCGCGTCGGACGGCTGGGCGATGCAGCCAAAGATGACCTCGGCGATGCTGGCCGAATCGATCTTCGTGCGCTCCAACAATGCTTTGATCACCGTGACGGCCAGCGCCTTGGCGTCCACGTCGCGGAACGCGCCGCCGTGGTTGCCCACGGGCGTGCGCACGGCATCTACGATTACGACATCTTTCATTGCGGCTCTCCTTCTGAAAGAACATCAAATTCCAAACTTCAAACCCCAAATTCGGAGTTTGATATTTGAAATTTTAAATTGTTATTGCGTTTTCAATCCCTTGAGCACCAACTCCATCACTCCGTTGTAAAGCGTTTGCACCTCCAGCGCCACCAGCTCGCGCCTGAGCGGGTGTGAGATGAGCACCAGCGCGCCGTTGAGCGCCGCCCAGTACATGCCCGCCGCTTGTCTGGCATCGGTCACGGCAAAATCGCCGTCATCCATGCCTTGTTGGATGGCCCGCACTGCCCAGTGCAACCCTTGCACCGACCGCAACAGGATTTGCTGATACAGCTCCGCCGACACGGACTCCTGAAACTGGCCGCGGTCAAAGGCCATGATGAGCCGATAGTAGTCGTGGGTGTTTTGGAAGAAGTCGAGGTAAGTGGCGGAGATGCGGCGTAGCCGGGTTTCGGCGGGCAGGGGGGTGGCTTCGGCATAGGCTTCGGATAATCGCTGCACCAGCACATCCAGGCCTTCCAAAAGCAAATGAGCCAGGATTGTTTCCTTGCTCTCGAAATACAGATAGAAGGTGCCCTTGGCTACCTGGGCGCGGGCGGCCACGTCGTCAACCGTGGCGCGATGGATGCCATTGTGGAAAAACACTTCACGGGCGGCGGCCAGGATGGCGTCACGGCGGACAATGGTTTCGCGTTCGCGCCGTGCTCGGGCCGGCGTCGTCTTCCGCTTGGGTGGGGCTTTCTGACTGGCGGTCATATTGTGACTAACAGTCAGTTTATTGCAATTTTCGGTCCGAGTCAATAACTGAGCCTTAAAATCTCGGCCAGAAACACAAAACAGCCCCGACGGGTAGGCGGGGCTGTTGGGGGTGAGAGCTGACCTACCCTAAGGGGTGGGCTGGTAGGGCGGCGCGATTACCGGCTGCGGGGACTCGCGCGGGTCCGAAAGGAAATCGGCGGGCAGGGGGATGGGCGTGTACGTTTTGCCGGTGTTGATGGTGCCGTAATCCATGTAATACAACTCGGTACGACTGTCGGCGCCCTTCAGTATGTCCTGGAAGGCAAAGGCGAACTTAGTGCCGTCGGCGCTCCACTGCGGGTCGCGGTAGCAGCAGGCGCTGGTTAGAACCGGGTTGAGTTTCACCGGGCGGCGGAATGTGTCGGAGTTGTAGACATACAGGTCGCCGAAGCCGCCGTTGCGCACCACATCGATCAACGCGAACAGCGATTCGCCGTTCCAGCCGAAGGTTTCAATGGATGGATGGACTTCGTAGTTAGCCATGGTAAAACGGCTGCCCGGAAAGAGGTCCTTCAAATCCAGGAAGTTGCTGCCGCATTTGAAACCCAGAAGTTTAACGGCCTCGACTGCGCGTCCGGCCTGCTGGGCTATAGCGACCACGGCAATCCTTGTGCCATCGCGCGACATGCGTATGTAGCGCGTGCCGCTGGCTGAATCCGACACGCAAGTGGCAATGCGCCCCAGTTCCGCCCGCGAGGTGATGGGTTCCAACACCTCGGGGTTGAACTCAGTAATGAACGTCAGTCGGTCCACGCTCACGGCAATCAACTTGCCGCCCGAGGACACGTCGAAGCCCTCCAGAAAGTCCGAGGAGTTGAAACAGCCGAGGCCATGGTCTTCGGATGTAAAGATGTTGGTCGTGAGGATGCACCGGCCTGAGATGAAGCCGATGGTCTGGCCATCCGGCAGCCAGCGCAGGCTGCGCTTCTCGCCGCCGTCAAAGGTCACCTGTCGCAAATGGCTGCCGTCGACAGGGTTGACCACCCAGATGTCGCTCTTGTTGACGAACGCCAACTTCGGCTCGGAGATGAGAGCCTGCTGGTCACCTGCGGCCTGAGCGGTGGCGGTCGTCTGCGCCCCGACTGTCGCCTCCGCTGCCGCGGTGGCGCCGGCCTGCGCCAAAGCCGTGCCGGTGGCCTGGCTTACCAATGCCAGGGCCTCGTTGGTGGCTTGCAGGTCGGTCGTTTCGGTTTGTGCGGCCCCGGCGGTGGCAGTGCGCTGAGCCAGACTGGCGGCCTCGATCGCCGCGGCGGTGGTTGTCAGTTGCTCGCCCGAAACCGCCGCGGTGGGCGCGACCGACGTCTGGCCGCGCGACCCGAGAATTCCACTGCCGAAGAGTGCGCCCGCCAAGATGCCCACCACCACCAACCCGCCCACAAGGAAAAGCCACGCCGGAACTTTCCGTTGCGGCGTGGGCGGCGCCATCGGCTGCGTTTGAATAATCGCAGCCGGCAGCGGGCCGGAGTGCACCATGGTGGCGGTGACGCTTGCCGGTGGCGCCGCCACCACCTCGCCGCGGGCTACGGCGCTCAGGGCCAACGCCAAATCCCTGGCTGTAGCAAACCGATCTTGGCGCTCCTTGGCCATCGCCTGCGCGATTACGGTTTCGATGGCCGGGGGCAGGTTGGGATTGGCCGAAAGAATCTGCGGCACAGGGTCTGTAATGTGCTTGACGATGACGCCCATGGCCGTATCGGATTCGTAAGGCAACCGCCCGGCGAGCATTTCAAACACGATACCGCCGAGCGAATAAATGTCGCTGCGCCCGTCGATCTCTTTTTCGCCGCGAGCCTGCTCCGGACTCATGTAGGCGGGTGTGCCAATAAGCCCGGTGCCGGTATAGGTGCCGCCGCCGCCGGTGGCAATTTTGGCAATGCCAAAATCGGACACGTACGGCGAGCCGCGCTGATCGAAAAGAATGTTGCCCGGTTTGAGATCGCGGTGCACGATGCCGCGCGCGTGCGCCTCGTCCAGCGCCGGAGCCAGGCGGGCGAGAATACTCGCCGTTTCCTCCAACGACAGCGGCCCATGCTCGAGCTTGTCGGCCAGCGAACCGCCCGACATGATCCGCATCACAAAATACAGTTGGCCCTTGTCCTCGCCGAAGTCGTACAGCGGCACTATGGCCGGATGCTCCAGCAGGGCGATGGTCTGCACTTCGCGTTCGAAGCGCGCGCGGAAGGAGGGATCGTGCAAGAACTCGGGCGGCAAAATCTTAATTGCCACGTCGCGTTTAACCTGCGGATCGAAACCGTGGAACACGGTTGCCATTCCGCCGCGGCCAAGCTCGCCTTTAATTTCGTAACGCCCGATGGAAGAGGGAAGAGAGGGTTGCGTCATATTTCTCGAATTCGTTCAGCCCAATTTCACAGTGGCAGATTGTCTCTCATTTGTCGGGATTGCGCAACCTGCCGGCGATTGGCGATTGACGTGTGTCACGCCAAGACCGACGCGGCCTGCTTCGCAAAAACCGCGTCGGTCTGCCTGTTTGCTGAGGTTTTTTGCGTGCACGCCGACGGTTCGACACGGCTTTCTGTTCCTGTCGACATCGCCTATAATCTCGCAGTGCCCATCCGATTGCTCTCCGAGGACGTTGCTTCCCAGATCGCCGCCGGCGAAGTCGTCGAACGGCCCGCCTCCGTCGTCAAGGAACTGCTCGAAAACGCGCTCGATGCGGGGGCCCGCACCCTCAACATTGACGTCGAGGGCGCCGGCCGCGCCCTCATCCGCGTGTCCGACGACGGCTCGGGCATCCCTGCAGCCGAACTGGCGCTGGCCTTTGCCCGCCACGCCACCTCGAAGATCACGTCGGCGGACGATCTATTCTCCGTATCCACCCTCGGCTTTCGCGGCGAGGCGCTGGCCTCCATCGCCTCCGTCTCGCGCACCAGCCTCGTCACTCGCGCCGTGGGCGAAGCCGACGGCACCCAACTCAAACTTGAGGGCGGCGCGACCACCAGCCGGGGACTTATCGGCGCGCCCCGGGGCACGGTCGTCACCGTCGAGAATCTTTTCTTCAACGTTCCCGCCCGCCTCAAATTTCTGAAGTCGGAAGTGTCGGAGCGGGGGCACATCCTTACGCTCGTCACCCGCTACGCCCTTGCCTATCCAACGGTGCGCATTCGCCTCAACTTCGATAATCGCACCGCTTTCCAGTCTTCGGGAAATGGGGACTTGCGCGAAACGTTGATCGCAGTCTACGGCGTGGAGATCGCGCGACAACTTCTGGAAGTGACCCCTGCCGCCGACCCGGCCGCAACGCCCGAACTGCCGGTTCCGCTGGACGCCCACGATGCCGACCCGTGGCCCCCGGCGTTGCACGAACGCCCGCTGCGCCCGGCCCCGGCCATCACGGTCACCGGATATATCTCCACCCCGTCGCTCAATCGCTCCAACCGCAAAGAGATTGCGCTGTTCGTCAACGGGCGCTGGGTGCAAGACATCCGGCTTTCCGCGGCAGTGATTCAAGCCTACCACACGATGCTCATGGTGGGCCGTTACCCAATCGTACTACTCATGCTCGGCGTGCCGCCGGCCGACGTAGACGTGAACGTTCATCCCACCAAAGCCGAAGTTCGCTTCCGCAAACCGGACCAGGCCTTCTCGGCAGTCGAGCGCGCCGTGCGGCGCACACTGCTGACCAGCGCCGCCGTGCCGCATTTTGAACCGGCCCACTGGAGCAGCCAGCCAGGCACTTTTAGCGCCCCGCCAATTTTCACGGATCTGCCCCCGCACTTCGATGCGGCCTCGGTTCCCCCCGTGGCGGCCCCGCCGCAGTCGGGCATTGAGCCAAATGCCACATCGCCACAGCCGCCCGACCAGCCGCCGCTACCTACAGCCAACATGCCGCTACTGCGGGTCATCGGCCAAATTGGCGCGGCCTACATTGTGGCCGAAGGCCCCGACGGTCTGTATCTCGTCGACCAGCACGCCGCGCACGAACGGGTGCTATACGAAGCCCTCAGCCTCCAACGCGCCGCGGCGCAAGTGGTGTCGCAGGCCTTGCTGGATCCGGTGGCGGTAGAAGTGCCGGCCGATGCCGCCTATCTGCTGCAAACTCAAATCGACACCCTTAACGCCCTGGGCTTCAGCATCGAGCCGTTCGGGAGCAACACATTTTTGGTGCGGTCACTCCCCGCCGTACTAGGACCTATTGACCCGGCCCGGGCCGTGCGCGTGGTGGTGGAGGACTTTGAGGAGGATGAAACAGCGCTGGCGGCCGAGGTGGAAGCGCGGCTCATTGCCCGCGTGTGCAAACGGGCGGCGGTCAAAGCGGGGCAGGTGCTTTCGCCGGCCGAGCAATCCGAGCTTGTCCGGCGCCTGGAGGCTTGCCACTCGCCGCGCACCTGCCCGCACGGGCGCCCCACCATGATTCATTTGAGTGTGGATGCATTGGAAAAGCAATTCGGTCGGCGCGGCTGAGGACGCTTTAACGACATGCGGGCCGCCGGCGTCAACTGCATGGTGCAACTGCAAGCTGCGCCCCAAAACAAAACAGCACGGCCCTCGCGGGGAGGGCCGTGCTGTTTTTCAAAAGAAACTCAAGTCTGCATTTGCCGGGCGGCGTCTCGATAGAGCGCGGCCGCGCTTACGGCGCGGCGGTCGGCGCATTCAGCACCTGGTCAATCGTCGGCACGGTGGGTACGCTCAACTGCCAAATGTCATATTCGGTCACCAAAGCCGGGTCGGCGCGCTGATCACTAAGCCATTGGGTAAACGCATCGCTCTTGTTCTGCTCCAGCTCTGCTGCGGTGAGCAGCCGCGATTGGCGCGAGAGAATTTCGATGACGTGATAACCAAAGGTGGTTTTCACCGGGTCGGGGTACAGGCCGACCGCGGCTTGGAACGCCACGTCGTCGAATTCAGGAACCATCCTGCCGGGCGCACAAGTGCCGAGGTCGCCGCCGGTGTCTTTGTTGCTGGCGTCGGTGGAATACCGGGCCGCCAGTTGCGCAAAATCTGCGCCGTTCTTGAGCTGCGAGATGACGTCTTTGGCTGTCGCCTCGTCAGCCACCAGAATGTGCCGGGCGTGGGCTTCAGGAGTATCGGTGGGCACATCCGCCGTGATGATTTCGATCAGCTTCTTTCGCAGCAGGTCAGTCTCCAACATGCGCCGGAGGTCGGTCTCGGTCATGCCGGTCTGGCTCTTCATGCGTTCCAGAAAGCTGGCGAACGCCTTTTGATACCCCTCCAGCGTGTACGGCGTTGCCGTCGGCGGCGGCGTGGGTGACGGCCCGGCCGTTGGAGTTTCCGTGGGGCCGGTGGTTTCTGTAGGAGCCGGCGTTTCACTGGGAGCCGTGGTGGCAGAAGCCGTAGGCGTGAAATTCGGCGGAAAGGTGGGCGTCAGCGTGGGGGCGGTAGTAGCGGTAGGCGGGGACGTAGGCCCTTCGGTGGCGGTGGGTTCCGGGGTGGGCGTGCCATTGGCGTAAAAGCCGAAGGCCTCCTGCATGGCTTTGTCCACATCGTCGGCCGAAACGGTCAGCCCGCGTTTGGCGGCTTCCTGCCGTACCAGCTCGTCGTTGATCACATTGGTCAGTATTTGGCGGCCCATGGCGTTGGTGTCGGCCAGTTGGCTTTCCACCTGCGCTAGTTGCTGCTGGTAGTAGGCGGCCGTATTTTGGTCGCTGCCGAATATCTGGATGATTTGCGAAAGCCTGGTGTACTGGTTAATGAGTTGCACGCGCTCGTACTTGACGGCTTTCTGGAAGTCGGCAATCGTAATTTGCACCGCGCCCACTTTAGCCACCGGCTTGCGCGGCTGGAGCACGGTCAGGTCCAATGCGCCGTACCCCAGGATGCCCAACACCAACAGGGCTATGGCCGCCGCGCCGGTGATGAGCCAGCGCTGCAGCATAGCGTCGCGCTCGGCGCGCGCGAGGTGTTTCTTGGTTAGGATGATTTTTGGCTCCCTGCTTTTAGCCATAGGAGGTCTCCTTTGCGTTACACAGCAACGGGCATAGGAGTGACCCTATGCCCGGTTGTGTTGCGACTCACTCTAAATTGATGAACGACGGCGGGGCGGGCCGCGCCGTCGGTGGTGACTTTAGCCGGCTTCGAAGGGCAACAGCGCCATGTGCCGGGCGCGCTTGACAGCCTCGGTGACCAGGCGCTGGTGTTTGGCGCAAGTGCCGGTCTGGCGTCGGGGGCGGATCTTGCCGCGTTCGGTGACGTACTTGCGCAGCACGTCCACCTGTTTGTAATCCAGGGTGTTGATCTTTTCGACGCAAAACTGGCACACACGGGCGCGGCGAACAAATCGCCCTCCGCGCTCGTCGCCTTCACCTTCTTCTTCTTCACCGCTCCCGCGGCGATAGCGATACTCTTCGTCCACGTTGGTGGTCTCCTAAAACACTAAAACGGAAATTCGTCGTCGGGTTCCGGGTTGTCGGGGGGTTCCGCGGCCGCGCTTTCGGCGGGGTGCGCCCGGTTGCTGCGCTCGCCGAGGATGATCATTTCGTTCGCGACCACCTCGGTCTTGGAATGCTTCTTCCCTTCCGGGTCATCCCATGAGTGCGTTTGTAACCGGCCCTCGACGTAAACCAGTGACCCTTTGACCAGATACTGCTTGCACGTTTCGGCCAATTTGCCCCAGGCCACCACGCTGAACCATTCGGTCTCCTCGTGGCGGTCGCCTTCAGAAGTATTCCAGGCCCGTGAGCAGGCCACTGTAAAAGTGGTCACCGGGCGACCCGAGGTGGTGTAGTGCATCTCCGGGTCGCGGCCAAGGTTGCCAATGATCATGACTTTGTTCAACCCTCTGCTCATAGGTCGCTCCTTTTGGGTGGGCTAATCGGCTAATCGGCAATTACGCCTCCGGGGAGGCGGTCTCTACAGGCACGGGTGTAGCTTCGGCCGTTGCCGGCGCCGGCGTTGCCACCGGCGCGGTTTCGTCGGTACGCGTGATCATAAAACGCAGGATCTGCTCGTTGAGCCGCAGGTTGCGTTCTACAATGATGGGGGCCGATGCGTTCATAGTTGCTTGTATCAGCACATAGCTGCCATCATTCTGTTTGCGTATCTCGTAGGCCAATCGCTTCTTGCCGAGGCGCTCGGTTTTGTCAACCGTGCCGCCGGCAGACGCGATCCAGCCCTGCACCTTTTCGGTGAGCGCAGTGACGCCATCCTCGTCCACTTCCGGGTGAACGATGTAGGCCACTTCATAAAGACGCATAAGTAGAAGGTCTCCTTTCCTTGGGATTTTGCCCCGGTGAGGCGGCGGGAGCCGACGGCCGGAGCGGAAAGTGTTTGGGCAGGCGGGGAAGTGCAGGTCGCCAAATCCGTTTACACAGCGAGTGCGAGTGTATCACAAGATTGCGCAACACACAAATGCTATGTTGGCAATGCGACGTAGAAAGTGCTGCCCTGGCCGAGACGGCTGTCCACCCATACCCGCCCGTCGTGGCGGTCGATGATGGATTTGACAATGGCCAACCCCAGCCCGCTGCCCTTGACGCCTCCGCTGTCTCGCTGGCGCACGCGGAAGAATTTCTCGAACAACCGGGCCTGGTCGCCGGGGGCAATGCCGATGCCGCTGTCTTGGACGGCAATGATGATGCTCTGCTCAATTAGCTCGGCGGACACGCGCACGTGCCCGGTGGCGGGGGTGTACTTGATGGCATTGTCCACGAGATTGGAGATGGCCTGTCGCAGCAACGTGCAGTCGCCGGGCACCGGCGGCAGGTCCGGGGCTATATGCACGGTGATGGCGATGTCTTTGTTGGAGGCGCTGTTGCGCAGATTGCCTACGGCGTCGGTGACCAGGTCGGCCACGCTGCACGATTCCCTGGCCAGACCCACGCCGGCTTCGACGCGGTTCAAATCCAACACGTCGTCGATCAGCTCGCTCATTTGCTCAATGCCGATCACGATCTTGCCGGCGAATTCGTTTTGCTTGGCGTTGAGCTGGCCCACCATGGGCAGCATGGTGGCGTAGCCGCGCATAAATGTGAGCGGCACGCGGAGGTCGTGGCTCACGGTGGCAACGAATTCCGATTTCAATTCATCCAATTGCTTGAAGTAGGTCACGTCGCGCAGCACCGCCACCAGCCCGATGTAGGAGCCATCCGCGGCTACAATGGGCGAGGCCGAGGCGTACAGCGTGCGCCCGTCGGCCAGCGGCACCTGCCGGGAGGCGGCCATGTGCGGGTTGCGGATCAATTCCAGCAATTCGGGCCGGCTGATTACCTCGGCCAGCGGGCGGCCGTGCGCGCTGTGGGCCGGGACGTTGAACACGGACTCGGCTGCCGGGTTGAGTAGCAACACCCGCTCGCGCCGGTCGATGACGATGACCGCATCGGGCGAGGAGGCCAGGATGGCCTGCAATTGCTGCCGGCCGCCTTCGCTGGCCTCATAGAGGCGGGCGTTAGTCACGGCCACTGCGGCCTGCCCGGCCAGCGTGGACAGGAAATCGACTTCGGATTCGGTAAACGGGTGCGGTTGGCTGAAGCCAATCCACAACATGCCGATATATTCGGCCTCCTGTCGCAGCGGCAGGGCAATGAGCGATTGCACTTGCCCGCCGGTTTTGTTCACGCTGAACACGGTGCGAGCGCGGGCGATGTTTTCCAGCACGATGCGCCCATCCGATTCGGTTAACGCGAGCAGGTCTCTATCCAGCGGGGCCATGGCGGCGCTCAACGAACCATCGGCAAACACCACCGGCGGCGACTCGTCGCTCGCGCGGCTGACCAGCCGTACCCCGTCGCCGCGAACGGCGGTGAGCGCGCCGGAAAGCAGCGAGGGCAGTGATTGATCCAGATTCAGGCTGCCGGCAATGCCCTGGCTGACGCGCAACAGCAAATTCAATTCGCCAATCCGGGCGCGCAGCCGTTCGCGCATGCCCTCGAAGGCCACGCCCAGACGGCCTACTTCATCCTCCCCGGAAAGATCCACGGGGCGATCGAACTCGCCCTGGGCGATACTGGCGGTGGCGCGAGCCAGCGCGGCAATGGGCCGGGTGATGCGGCTGGTAACCCACAGCATCACCCCGGCGCCTATAATGCCGATCGCAATGAGAATGAACACTGTGGGTGTGGTGATTTGTGTGGCCTGCGCCAGCACCACCTCGTTGGGCAAAATGACCACCACCGTCCACGGGTAGCCCTGCACCGGGAGCGAAAACACCAACTGCCGGGTGTTGCCGGGCGACCGATCACGGAAGGCCGCGCCATTCGGAATAGTAGTCTGCAATTGTTCAACGTTGGCCACTGGCGCGGCCCACGTTTGCAGCAGCCGCGACTGGCTGGAATCGTAAATGATCGCGCCGCGTTCGTCGACAATAAACCCCTGGCCGGCGTCGGCGGTGAGGCCGGCCAACTGGCTCAACGCCGGTTTCAGCAGCGGGTTGCCGTCTATCTGCGCCCGCCCTACCAGCGCGCCGCGTGACACGCCGGATTGCGCGCCGATGACCGGCACTACAAACGACACCTCCACTTTGCCATTTGCCGGGGCGGCTGGATACAGGGTCAGTGTTTGCGGCACCGCCGATTGCACGGCGGACTGCTCGTCTAAAGTGATGAGTTGTTGCGCGTCGGCGCCGGGCGGATAGGTGGCGATGAGGGTGCCAGTGGGATCTAAATAGGACAGGCGGTTAAAAAACGCAATGGTCTGGATCTGTTCCTCCAGCCACTGGCCCACCAGCGCCGGGTCGGTCTGTTGCGACTGCTCATCCGCCGCCATGGAAGTGAGGATGCTCTGGCCGGTTTGGATGAAGTAGGGGATGCTGTTGCTGACGCTTTGGGCGTCGCGGCCCATTTGGGCGACGATAAGGCCGGTAGCTGCCGAGTTGGCGATGCTGGTGCTGGCCAAGAACAACACGAGCAGGCCGGCGAAACTGAGCGGAAACAGTGTGAATAGCAGCCGGCTATTAAGGCTGGAGGCATAGGGCGGGGGGCGCGCGCCCATACGAGGCGCCCATGAGCGAGGAAAGGCAGCCCGGGCTAATACGGCTATTACGCCGGCGATCAGTAATTCGCCGAACAGCGGCACGGCCCGCGCCCACCACTGGGCCGCGGCAAAGTCTAATCCGGTGAGGCCGGTGGCGGTGTCGCTCGGCAGATAGGCAAGGAAGGAGAAGTAGGAAAGCAGCCAAACCGCCAGGGCGGAGGCGAATGCAGCCGCTAGTGGAAACCGGATGAGCCGGGGTGGGAAATCGCGGTAGTCCTGCCGCATGAGCCAACTCACCAACCATGCGGCCAGCGCAGTTTCAAGGGCGGTCGTAATCTGATAAGTTTCCCAGCCGGCCCGCGCCAATCCGGCCACCAGGCCCACAGCGAGGGCCGGGCCGGTGCCCAGCAACCCGGCGGCCAACAGAATGGGTGTGTAGCCTAGCAGGGTCAGGGTGGGGCCGGGCGGTTCGATAGGCACGCCGGGCGGGGCAGCCATCCCCGGAAACCGGAGGCGCAACATACTAATTAGCACAGGCGATGCCACGGCCAATGCCCCGAACAGCAGCCACTGTGAAGAGGTGAGTTTGTGGAAATCGCGCCAGGTGGTGGCGATGGCAGCGACAAGGAGGAATAGGACGTATGCCCCAAGGACTGTGTAGCCAACCAGATTGGTGGGCAAGCCAAAGTACGGCAGGCGATCAATTCCCCATGGCTCGAAGGACATAGCGAAGGATTATAGCATCGTGATCCTATAGGTCAAATGCCCCATGACCATAGGGTTGATTGCGTATTGGTTGTGGCTCTGTCATACTTGTGCTAGACTACAAACTGGCTGAAAACGGACGTTTTCGCCGATGCTTATGCGTCGATGTGTCTTTCGAAAGGATTGACTTATGGCCGAGAAGATTCTTATTGTTGACGACGATCTCGATACGCTCAAACTCGTCGGTTTGATTCTGCAGCGTCAGGGGTATGAGATCATTGCCGCCAACACGGGCAGCCAGGGGCTGGCCAAGGCGGCGTCAGATCGCCCCGACCTGATTCTATTGGATGTGATGATGCCGGACATGGAAGGCTTTGAGGTCACGCGCCGCCTGCGCGCCTCGCCGGACCTGGGGCACATCCCCATCATCATGTTTACGGCCAAGACCATGGTGGACGATAAGGTCACCGGTTTTGAAGCCGGCGCCGACGACTACATGACCAAGCCCACGCACCCGGCCGAACTGGTGTCGCGGGTGAAGGCGCTGCTGGCCCGATCCGGGGCTAGCGCCGCTGCCCGACCCTCGGCGGCGCCGACCGAACGGGCGCACATTGTGGGCGTGTTGGGGGCCAAGGGCGGCCTTGGCGCCAGCACGCTGGCCCTCAACCTCGGCACGGCCTCGGCGCAGGCCGGCGAGGACACCGTCCTGTGCGACTTGCGGCCCGGCCAGGGAACCCTGTCGCTGCAATTGGGCTTCACCCAAAGTCCGGCTGTAGGCTTGTTGTTGAGCAAAAGCGTGGGCGAGATCACCACTCGGGCCATCGAAACGCAAATTACCACCCACGCCCGCTCCGGGCTGCGGCTGCTCATGTCGTCGCCCTTGCCCAGCGAGGCTTCGCTGGCGAGCGCCGCGGCGCAGGCCGAGCAGCTCGTCCGGCAGACTGCCACCATGTGCAAGGTGTTGGTGCTTGACCTGGGAGCGGGGTTCACCGACATCAACAAAAAAGTGCTGCCGCTGTGCGACCGGTTTGTGCTGATTGTGGAACCGGTGCGCCTGACGCTCACCATGGGCAAAGCGATTCTTTCCAGCCTCGAGACCATCGGCCTCAATCCGGCGCGAGTGGATGTAGCCATGGTGAACCGCGTCCGCTCCAGCTTGCAGGTGGCGTGGCAACAGGCCGAGCAACTGCTGGGCCATAACATTGCCACGGTGATTACCTCCGCGCCCGAACTGGCTTATCAGGCCGCGGAAGCCTGCGTGCCGATGACGATTATGCAACCCGATAGCTTGCTCACCGATCAGGTGAACAAGCTGGCCGAGATCGTTGTTCAGGGCAAGCGCGGAGGCAGCGCCCTTACCACCTAAGCAAACCCTGATGGCCTCCATCGCAACCCGCCACTCTATCGGGCGAGCAGCGGATCTGGTGCGCGGGTCGCCATCGACCGTTGCGCTCACCGGGGCCGGAATCTCCACCCCGTCCGGCATACCAGATTTTCGCAGCCCGGAATCGGGATTGTGGACGGACATCGATCCGACGGTGGTGGCGACGCTACAGGAATTCTGCCGAAACCCCAAAGCCTTTTACGAATGGATACGGCCGCTGGCGCGGCTGTTGCTGGCCGCCGAGCCCAACCCTGCTCACCGAGCGCTGGCGCGGCTGGAGCAGGCCGGACGCCTCGCCGTGATCGTGACTCAAAACATTGATATGTTGCACCATCGGGCCGGCTCCGAGCGGGTCCTGGAAGTTCACGGCCACTTGCGCGAGGCGACGTGCATTCATTGCTACCGCGCGTGGCCGGCCCACGCGTTTCTGCTTCGCTGGCTCGACGACAATGTGCTCCCGCGCTGCCCCGAGTGCGGCTACCCCCTCAAACCCAATGTGATTCTATTTGGCGAGCAACTCCCTGCCCAAATTCTTACCCAGGCCAAGCTGGCCGCCCGTCGCTGCGGGGTGATGCTGGTGGCCGGGTCGTCGCTGGAGGTGTTCCCCGCCGCCGACCTGCCGCTGATAGCGTTGGAGCACGGCGCCAAGCTGATCGTGATCAACCACATGTCCACGTTTGTGGATGACCGGGCCGAGGTCGTGATCCGCGACGACGTGGCCGAAGTTCTGCCCGCACTGGCCGACGAGGTGCTCCGTGCCGGACTATAGCGGGCCTGAGCGCCGCCGTGTCTACGACCTTCGCTTCCGGCGCTACGAGCGGCTGCTGGAAGTGGCGCGCACGCTCTCGGGCACGCTGGATCTGCCCGCGCTGTTGCGCAACATCATCGCGGCGGCTACCGAGTTGACCGACACCGAGGCGGCATCCATCATGCTGGTGGATTCGCGCACCGGGCAACTGCGGTTTGAAGCCTCCACCGACCCCTCGGCAGACGTGATGGAAAGCATTGTTGTGCCCGTCGAGGGCAGCATTGCCGGCGCCATTTTCTCGACCGGCAAACCGCTGATGATCGACGACGTTGCAACGGACCCGCGCCACTACCGGGGGGTGGATAATAAAGTGACGTTTGTCACGCGCTCCATTCTGGGTGTGCCGCTGGTGAGCAAAGAAAAATCCATCGGCGTGCTGCAGGCGCTCAACAAAAAAAAGGGCGAGGCTTTTACCCAGGAAGACCTGCACTTTTTGGAGGCGCTGGCTGCCCAGGCGGCAGTGGCCATTGTGACCACGCGGTTGTTCCAGCAGAGCGATCTCATCGCCGAAATGGTTCACGAGATCCGCACGCCGCTGGCCGCGCTGAGCGCGTCGACACATCTGTTGCTGCGCAACGACTTGTCCGCCGATCAGCGCGAGGAAATGGTGCGCACCATTCAGTCCGAGACTTCGCGGTTGGCTACCATGACCACCGACTTTCTGGATTTGGCCCGACTGGAATCGGGCCGGGCGCGGTTTGTGCGCGAGCGGTTCGACCTGCCCAAGCTGGTGCACGAGTGCCTGCAGGTCGTCCAGCCTCAGGCTGACAGCCGCCGCGTTACGATGGACGTGCTGCTCCCCGGCGAATGGCCGGCGGTGTTTGCCGATCGGGGCAAGATTAAACAGGTGTTGCTTAACCTGCTCACCAACGCCGTCAAATACAACCGCGAAGGCGGCACCGTACACGTCAGCGGGCTGGATGCCCCCGACCACGTGAGCATCACCGTGGTCGATTCGGGCCGGGGCATTCCGCCGCCGGCCCTGCCGCACATCTTCGAAAAGTTTTATCGCGTGGCCGACAGCGAGGGCTGGACTCAGGGCACGGGCCTCGGGCTGGCCATTGCCAAGCGCATCGTGGAGGCCCACGGGGGCGCTATATTTATCGGCAGCACGGTCAACGTGGGCACGGCGTTCACATTCACACTCCCACGCGGCAAATAGTCGCCCCGCCCTATCACCGGGCCGTGCTTGTGGCGGCTTGCTTCAACGACCGTGACGTTGCCCCACGGGGGCGAACAGCGCCACGGCCAGCAGCAGGCTGGTGGCGGCCAGTGCCAGCGCCCCGGCCAGTATGGGCCATAAGGTCGCAATGGGGCCGATCCATTGGCGCAGCCATAACACCTCCAGCGCGGCTTGCGCGCTCCATTGCGCCGGAATAGACACCCACAGCAGCCCGCATACGAAAACCATCGCCGCCCCGAACACGCTCATCGTAATATCCAGCCAGCCAATGCTGAACCGCGCCGCAGGTCGCTCTGCCCGAATGCGGGCCAACACCCCCGGGGCCAGCGTGGGCGGAGCCGGGGCCGGCGGATAAGTTCGCAGCGCATGCTCTACTGAGTCATAAGGATTGGCTTCGGTCAACTGGCTCATGCTGGCTCCTCCGTCAACTCCTTCAACGCGGCTCGCAATCGGGCTTTGGCCCTAAACAGCCCGGTCTTCACCGTGCCCACGGGCAGGCTCACAACACTCGCAATTTCCTCGTACGACAATTCCTGCTGATAGCGCAGCGCGATCAGCAGGCGATAGCTCTCCGGCAGCGCTTCAATTTGGCGGTGCAAAAACGCCTGCCGCTCCTGGGCCTCCGCACGAGTAGTCGGGTCGTTGCTCTCGTCGCCCGCCACATCCATGACCTCCTCGTCGCCCACGGCGGCCATGTCGCGGCGCAGGCGGGGCAAGCGGTTGTAACACAGGTTCGTGGCAATGCGATACAGCCATGTGCGGAATTGCGACTGCTGGCGGAAGTTGGGCAGCGCCAGCCATGCGCGCACAAAAGCTTCCTGCGACAAGTCTTCGGCTTCGTGCGGGTCGCCCAGCGTCCGCAGAATCAAGTTGTACACAAATTGCTGATGCGCGCTTACCAGCACCCCAAAGGCCTCTGTGTCTCCGCCTTTGGCCCGGCGGATCAATATCCCCTCGTCAATAGTCACCAACGCGCCCTCTTGCCCCTGTTGATTAGACCGGGCTACACCCCCGGAAGTTTCACCCCTCGGCGTGCGCCGCGGCGAGCCACCCTTGCCCCGGTTCCGGTGAAACTTTTTTGCCCCAACCCGGTCGAACCTAATGAATCAGATTCTACAGGAGGTATTGATATGAAAGGAAAATGGATCGTAGCAGCCGTGTTGTCGCTGGCCATGCTGGGCCTGTGCGCGGCGATGGTCGGCACGCTGGTGTTCACCATCGGCCGGGTGGGAGAGTCGGCGTTCAACGTGCGCTTTGGCGGCATTGGCCTGGCTACGGTGTCGGCAGAGGCCACCGAGGAACAGCGATTCGCCGTGACCGGCGACGCGGTGCTGGATGTTCAGCCGGGCGACCAGAGCGCCGCCGGCGACGTGACCATCGTGGCCGGCACAGGCGATGAGATTGTCGTGTCGGCCCACAAAACCGCATGGGCTGCCGATACAGCCAAAGCCGAGGCAGCGCTGGCCGACCTCAAGGTGCAAATCTCCCAGCAGGGCAACACGGTTACCGTGCGAGTCGATAGGCCGCCGATCATTAACGTGAACGTGGGCCAGGGCAGGCCGGATAGGGTGGACTTCACGATCGCCGTGCCGGCCCGTACTACCGTCACCGCCCGCACCCGGTTTGGCAACGTGTCATTGACGGGCACGAGTGGCGACGCCGACCTGGGCACCAGCTTCGGCGACGTGAAAGCCTCAGGCCTGACGGCGGGCATCATCAAGCTGGACTCGGCCTTTGGCGAAGTGTCCCTGAGCGAGTCGTCTGCACGGGAGATCGCGGGCCACACGAGCAACGGCGCTATCATGTTCGACTCGGTCGAGGCCGCCGACTCGGTCGACCTGTCCACCGAGTTCGGCGAGATCACTTTCAAAGATGGCAAGGCCGGTTCGCTCAGGGTGAACACCAGCAGTGGCGAAGTCTACCTGAGCGGGGTGAGTGTGAAGCAAACCATCACCGTGGCCGGGAGCTTCGGCGGCATCAAGCTGGAAGGCGCTACTGCACGGGCGTATGATCTGGTGACGAGCAGCGGCGCGATTGCGCTGAGCGGCGCCGACGGAACGGTGAAGGCGCAAACGCAGTTTGGCGACATCACCGTATCCGAGGCCTCGGCGGTGACGCTGGACCTGAATACCAACAGCGGCGGCATCGAAGTCTCCGGCTCGCTTGGCCCAGGGCCGCACCGGCTCGAGACTCAGTTTGGCGGCATCAAACTGAGTCTGCCCGAAGACACCGCCCTAAACATTGATCTTTCGACCCAGTTCGGCCAGATCAAAAATGAATTCCCGATGTCGATTGACGGTGCGCCCGACGAAAAGCACTGGCGCGGCAAAATCAACGGCGGCGGCGAAAGCCTGACCGCCGCCACTGACAACGGCAACATTACCATTCAGATTCTCAAATAAAGGAGAGATTGCGATGAGCGACGTTATTCCATGCCTCGGTTCGCTGGGCTTCTTCTTCCTGCTGTTCAGCTTCATCATTGTGATGCGATATATGGGTTACCGCGAAACTATGGCCCTGGCCGAGAAAGGCCTTGTGCGTTCCGACAAAGGGCCGGGCAACGGCAAGAACACCTTGCGCTTCGGCATTGTCATCACCGGCATCGGCCTCGCCCTGTGCGTGGGTTTGTATCCTCTCGGTTTCATGGGCGACGGCGCGCGGTTTCCTCTGGGCCTTGGCCCGTGGATGCTGGCGGGCTTTCTGCCCATGTTCTTCGGGCTGGCGCTGGTCCTGATTTACGTGCTGACCCGCGAAGACAAAAAGCCGGATCAGCCACCTGCCGCCGAGATCAAACCGCCTGAGCCGCCACAAGGGTAGGCGGCCTGAGCGCCAAAAACAAACTGGGAGCGGAGCGCCCACGCGGCAACCCGCTCCCAGTTTTTTGTTTTGCAGGCCTAACAAGGCGAATTCGCGACCTTTCCGCCAGATATTACAAAAAACAAACTTGTGCCAAATGCTAAATCTGTTACACTATACAAATAGTCCATATTATGAGGCAAGCCGCGTTTGCACTAAAGGGAGGCGCGCTACCTCAGTAGTATATTCGCATTTCCACCTACCGCTCAGGAGGCCAGCCATGTACGAGAAGCCCGAAATCACCAAGCACGACGACCTGTCCCAGATCACCTTCAGCAGCCACTAGTTCTACCCGACTCGGCAGACTAGCCCGTGAACCGTTCTCGCCCGAGTCGCCTGGCACCACAGCACGACCCGTCGTAGCGCGCCTCCCTTTGGCTCAAACTCGCACTTGAATATCCTCCGAGTGTCTGTCCAATGCGACACTCGGAGGCCTAATGCCGAATGCCAGCCTTTGCCCAGTCCGCCGCCCAGGTATTGCTCTCTGCACTTCGCCACGGCCAAACCGCCAATGCGTGGGAAGCCGAGCGCTCGCAATCTGGCGTGGAATGGGAAGACCTCGCCATCCGGGCCATTGTGTTCGGGTTGGCTCCTCAGTTGCACCATCGGCTGCAAAGGTGGGGGGCCGCCGTGCCGCCCCGCGCCGCGGCCAAGCTGGCAGCCACCTATCAGGCCACCGCATACCGCAACGCCGCCATCTATGAGCAACTGGGGCAACTGCTCGTCGCCTGCGACGAACACGGCGCGCATCCCATCGCCCTCAAAGGCGCGCACCTTGCCGCTGCCGTGTACGCGCACCCGGCACTGCGCCCCATGAGCGACATTGACCTGCTGTTTGCGCCGGGCGAGCTGCCCGCCGCCGAGGCCGCCCTGCGCTCGCTGGGTTACGAGGGCAAGCATAAGCCCGCCCAAATCGGCGCCGGCGTCACCAAACACACGAGCACGTTTCAGCGCCCCGCGCCCACTGAGGCCACGCCCAACCCTTACCTCTCGGCACAGGCCAACGTCATGGTCGAGCCGCACGGCTCGCTCGAAGAATCGTGGTACGGCCTGCGGGTGGACATCACCCCCGGTATGAGTGACCGGGCCGCGCAAGCCTGGCTCGGCGGCTGCGGCTGCCGCGTGCTAACGCCCGAGGATTTGCTGTTGCACCTGTGCGTCCATTTTTGTTTTCATTTGATCATGGGCGCGCCTTCGATGGTGCAATTGACGGACCTCCTTACGGTGGTGGACACATGCTCTCCCGATTGGGCTGTGTTCACTTCCCGCGTGCTGGATCGCCGCGCCGCACCCTACGCGTTGGCAGCTTTGACTCTGGCTTCCGGCCTGCTGGGTGCGCCCGCGCCACAGTCCACGCTGGCCGCCCTCTCGGCTGCCGCGCCGGGGCCGTTGCGCGCGCGCATCGCCCGCCTCGGCCTCGCCGATGTTCTGCGGCGCACGCAACAAAAACCGTTCAACAATCTTGCGGGCCGCATTTGGCATGGCCTGGCCGACCGCGCCGAGACTGCGCGCTGGGCCGCCGACTGGCCAAGCCGCTGGCGCGTGTGGCAAACGGCGTTGAATGTGGGAAGCACTGATACAGGACGGATGCTATTGAAAATGAACAATGAACAATGAACAATGAACAATGGCGATACTTCTGACCTCTGACCTCCGACCTCTGTCCTCCGCCTTCCGAATGAAGCTCTCTCGCCTTCTCGCCACCGCCCTCGCCGTTGCCGGAGCCGCCTCCGCCGCCCGCGTGCTTCGCCGCCGTCGCGCCTGGGAGCAGACTCACAACCGCGTTGCCATTTGTGTCGATTTCGACGACGCCCACGAGGCCGCCATTCGCGCCGCGCTGCCTTTCGACTCCTTCCTCGGTGAGCTTGCCCGCCACGGCGCGACTCATCTCTCCCTGCCCGAACTTACGCTCAACCGTTTGATCGAAGGCGGGCGGCTCACCCCGCAATCGCCGGCCACGCCGTTCAGTCGCGCCCCGCGCGTGGGCCGCTGGAATTACCTCCACGGCGACCCGGCCCTCGTGAGTCAACTGGCCGCCGAACTGTCGGCGCGGTTGCCGTACACCGAACCGGCCATAATGGGTGAGGGCACGCTGGTGTTTGCGGGCGACCTCGCGGCCATTGGCTCCATCGGCATGGGCTTCGACGCAAGCGTCGCGGCGATTATCGCCGGGCAAGGGCTGGGTGTGGTGTCACGCCCGGTCAGTTATCCGTGGCCCGAAGATTCCCTCATCACCCTCAGCCTCGCGCAGGCCTCGGTGTTCGGCAAGCTCATCGCCTTCGACGGCGAGATGATTCTCGGCCACGAGATGCACCTCAGCGCAACGCTTGAGGCCATGGAGCGCGAGGGGCTGACGCTGGTTTACTTTGCCGAGTCGCGCCACCAAAAGGGCGACTGGTTCGTTGCCAAGCGCCGCGCTCCAGCGGTGGTGCTGGCGCACGGCTTCACTCCCGCCGGGATGATTCCGTTGGACTATCACGCTGCCGCGCATTTGTGGGCGCACCTGGCGCGTGAGCGCGGCATCCGCTTTTGCTACGTCACCCTTTTCAAAGTGCTGCACGCCACCGCGCCGCTCGAAGCGTTGCACTACGTCGGGCATATCAAGGAGGCGCTGGAGGCCGAGGGCTTTGTGGTGACGGCAGACGCGAGCCTGCCTGTGCCCGTGCCCGCGCCCGATAAAAAGGATTTAGCCCTGGTGGGCCTGACCTCGGCGGGCGCGGCCTCAGCCGCGCTGGCCGGCGCGCTGAACCTGCCCGAGGCCGCCGCCGTGCCATTGGTGGCCCTTGCCGCAGGGGCCGCCGTCGCGCTGCCCTACCTCGAGCAACCGCGCGATCGTTTGGAGGCGCAATACCCGCCCTCGTATGCGCCCAAACTGCTGGCCCTCGCTGCTGCATTGTCGCCAGTGGCAGCCCTCGCCGCGCGCAACCCGCTGGAGTGGGGCCAGGGCCTGCTGCTGCAAACCGCCGCCGCCGCCGGCCTCGCCGTTTTCACCAGCGGGCAGGATTATCATTTGCGAATCGAAGAATACCGGGGCTTCAATTTGGATTGGCTGCTGCCGCTGGCGTATGCCGCTACCGGCATCCCCGATGCCATGGCGCGGGTCGCGGCCATCAGTGCGCTGGTGGGCGCGTGGGCGGTGCTCACTCAACGCGGGCAAGACCCGCTGGCGAAGCTTGACCCGGCGCATGCCGAAGGTCACACGCACCACCTCTCGGCGGCCACGCGCCTCTTGGGCGACGCCCGCATGGTCCTTGGGCCGAAACCGGCGCGCAAGTGGGCCGGGCTGGGCGCGGCGGGCACAGCGGCCGGCCTCGTGCTGGCCAGTCGCGGGCACAGGCAATGGGCCGCCGTTGCCGCGCTGGCCGGAGCCGTGGGCGGCGTGCTGGGCCTCGTGGGCTTCCGCCGCCCCGAGCGCGCCCTCGCCGTCACCGCCAAAGAATCATTACCGAGTTGGGGCGTTGGCATTGCCGTCGGCTTGCTTGCCCTGTTGTTCTATCGTCGCGAGTAGAGCGGGAGTCAGGAGTCAGGAGTCAGAGGTCAACATTGAGTCTTGAGCCTTGAGCCTTGTGAATTGTGCATTGTGCCTTCTCCTCTTTCCTCCTCCTTCGCCCACATCCCCTCCGGCCCGTTCATCTACGGCCCGGAAGAGTGTTACGAGCGGCTTGAGCAGTGCCCGCCGCTCAAGCCGAGGCAAACGCTGGAACTGCCGGAGTTTTGGATAGCCAAGGCCCCGGTGACGTATGGGCAGTGGCGGGAGTTTTTGGAGGCGACGGGCCACCGATGGGCCGGGCAGTGGTATCGAGTCGTTCGTGGCTGGCGAGGGGTTTTCTTGCGCGCCTATGCGCCCACACCCACTTATCCCGCTGGGCACGACGACGTCCCCATCGTTGATGTGTCGCAGCGGGACGCATATGCCTATTGCGAATGGCTGTCGGGGCGGTTGGGCTGGCGGTGCACACTCCCCACCGAGGCCCAGTGGGAAAAGGCGGCCCGGGGCACGGATGGGCGGGTCTATCCATGGGGCGACGAGTCACCCCGGCCCGAAATCCAGTGGCAGCGCAAGTTCCCCGTGGGGCCGGAGTCGTACCTGTTCAGCCTCGCCGTCCGCCCCCGGCGCGAGTGGGCGCGGGCGGGGTGGTATTGGCGTAACGGTCACCCGTGGCCGGTGGGCGCCGCGCCGCAAAACGTGTCGCCCTACGGCTGCATGGATATGAGCGGCAACATTTGGGAATGGACGAGCAGCCTTTACAACCCGGCCCTGCCGCAGTTTCACGCGGTGAAGGGCGGGTCGTGGGGGTACAGCATTCACCACACGAAGTTGAATGTTCGCAGCGCGTGTAGTGTAACGACTCCCAGCGCCGAATACCGGGCGCAGGGCACGGGGTTTCGGATGATGGTTGAAATGGTCTAAACTTTGGAGCGGGGACTGTAGAACCGCGCCGTAGCAGACCGGAAGCCGCCGAAGTTTATGCACGAAGAGACTTTTCGATTTGTGCAGTTGTAGTGATTTGTCTGTCATAGTAGAGACATTTGCGGGTTAAGCAGTCGTTAGGCGGCTTGGCGCAATCCAAAGTGCCGCCAGTTCGGTCACCGCGTGTCCCGCGGGAGTTCGGTGAAACTGCCGGCTTATCGGCACAAGCGTTTGTATTCATTCTGCTGGATAAGGAGAAACTTCCACATGGAGCAGAAAGAACACCTATCAAACGAACGACCGCCCGTCGTGTTCGTCCCCGGTGGGATCATGCCTGCCGCGATGGCATACGGGCCGCTCCTCGACGTGGCCAAGGGCGAAGTCCAACCGATCGTCAAGGACTTGGAGGTCTACGCTACCGATACGCCGCCACCTGACTTCGGGCTGGAGTTGGAGGTCGAAGGTATCCGACGCGTTGCCGACGACGCCGGCGCAAAGCGCTTTCACCTCGTCGGATATTCCGCCGGCGGCGCATCCTCTCTGGCATTCACCGCGAAATATCCCGAGCGGCTCAGAAGCCTTGCCCTGATCGAGCCAGCTTGGAGTGGCGGTTTGATGACCCCCGAGGAGACGGCTGACTGGGCAGAGCTCGACCACGCGATGTCTCTCCCGCCCGGCGAGCGGATGCGCGCGTTTATGCGCTGGCAAATGCGCCCGGGCGTGGAGCCGCCTGTTCTACCGCTGCCGCCTGGACCACCACCGCCCTGGATGGCAAAGCGACCGGCGGGCCTCGAAGCATTCGCCCGAGCCTTCAAGATCTACAACCTCGACACGGAGCGCTTTCGCCAATTTCAGCAACCGGTCTACTATGTGCTCGGCGGCCTGAGCACTCGATACTACGAGCGCGCGGCAAAGAGGCTCGCCGGCCTGTTCCCCAACATGCAAGTGGAAGTTTACGAGGGTCGCAGCCACATGGATCCACCACACCGAGCCGAGTCAGAGCGGTTCGCGCGGGCGCTGCGCGCGCGGTGGGCGCGCGCTGAACAACCTTTATAGTTGTGGAGGACAATCTATGGCTGCGTATATCGTTGGGCGAATGCATATCCAGCATCGAGACTGGTGGGATGAGTATTTCGCGCAAGTCCCCGCCTTGATCGCACAACATTCAGGCAAATTCCTGGTGCGCGGCGGCGCTCCTGAAACGCTGGAAGGGCACGAGCGCCTGCCCGATGTTGTGTTTGTTGTCGAATTCCCGAGCAAAGCACAGGCCCTCGCATTCTGGCATTCTGCCGATTTTGCGCCATTCATTGCGCTCCGACAAACCGGCTCCACGCTGGAAGCGATGCTTCTCGACGGCGTTTAAGTGGACCATGTGATGCGTGCATCTGCCGCCAAATAGTCGTTACACGCGTTACGTCTTCCGATATCGTCCGATTTCACTGTGACGTAGAGTAAATGAGAGGCGGTGGCACAACTCGCTAACTGAAGTGATAAAATTCCTCAATCGAGTAATTCGGGGATGGCGGAACTACTTTCGTAGTGGAAACTGCACCTTGAAATTCCAGCAACTTGACCGCTATGTACGCAACCGACTGGAACAATGGGTTCGGTCTAAACAGGGGTCTCGTGGGCATTGGAACGAACGTGCCTTTCGGGATTTGATGGCTCAACACGGATTGGAATACTTCTACCTGCCCGGAGTATGTGCGGTTAAGCCTTGAAAGCCACAGGAAGAAGGTTGTCAGAGAGCCGGATGAGGGAAAACCTCATGTCCGGTTCGAGGTGGCAGGGGATGAAAACCAGACATGGTGATGGTATTGAGGCACTCTCAGAAGAAATGGAGAGCAACGGGTCTGCCACACCTAAATTCAGGCGTCATCCCTTGACCCTACCAGCCGATGGGCGGAGGTTGCCGCTATGAACACAGGCTTTTTCTGAATGAAAGGAGAACCCAAAATGATAAAGTATCGTAGTGAGATAGCTATCAATCGGCCAGTGGACCAAGTCTTTCGTTTCGTAACCGATGTCCAGAAGTATTCGCAATGGACGGATATGGGCGAGACCAGGCTCGTTTCCGATGGCCCGCTCGGAGTCGGATCGAAAATGCAAACAGTTATAAAAATGGGCCCTTTGAAAGTGAACATGACTTTTGAAGTAACTGAATACGAAGTAAACCGAAGGATGTCATTCATTGGTACATCCGCAGGGCCTCTGGAATGGGATGCTACTTTCACTGTCGAGCCCAAAGATGCGTCCACTACGCATATGACTAGCTCTGGCGAATTGCGTCTGAAAGGGCTGTGGAGATTGGCCGAGCCGCTCATGGCGGGGGAGGTGAAGAGCGGAGAAGCCAAGGAGCTGGAGAGGCTAAAGAACCTTCTTGAGACCACTGCATAGAGCCTGCGTTGTGAGGGGACAAATAGCCGCGCATGCCAAAGCGGCGATCTAAGGAGTTCCTATGCCAAACCCGCTCCCGCCCAAAGATCCCTATCTGAGATACCTAAAAGTCAACTCGGCAGATGAACTGTGGCAAAAGGTCCTCACCGAGGGCGAACCCATAGATAAGCACCTGCATCACCTTTTTGGCCTGCTCCCCTCTAATCCGCGGTGCAAGTATTGTCATGGCCCCTTCACTGGCATTGGCGGCGCGTTCATGCGCTTTCTCGGCGTTCGCCAATCGGCCAAGAATCCTAAATTTTGTAATGCTTGCGATCTCTTCACTGGTAAGTATCGGGGCGGCGCAGAGGTAGAGCTGACGATGCTGTTCGTGGATGTGCGCGGCTCGACCACGCTGGCCGAGAAAATGAACGCCACCGAGTTCAGCCACTTGATGAATCGCTTCTATGACGCCGCGATAAATGTCCTCGTGCATGCCGATGCTTTTATTGATAAACTGGTTGGGGATGAGGTCACGGCCCTGTTCATTCCCGGCTTCGCGGGCAAGGCGCATGCCCGCCGGGCGGTGGACGCCGGACAGGCCTTGTTGCGGGTCACGGGTTATGGGGAGCCGGGTGGTCCCTGGGTCCCGATCGGAGTCGGGGTCCACACCGGCTCGGCCTACGTCGGTTCTATTGTTGGCGCAAGCGGAGCCTCCTCCGATTTCACCGCGCTGGGCGACAACGTGAACATAACCGCGCGTCTGGCTTCCAAAGCCGGCTCGGGCGAAGTCCTAATCAGCGACGCCACGTGCAATGCGGCGCGGATAGAAACTGGGGGATTGGAAAAGCGTGAACTGGAACTAAAGGGCAAAAGTGAGCCGGTGAGCGTGAGAGTATTGCATGCAGGATGACTTACGTGAGCGAAGCGTTCATATCGAACCGCCGCCCAACAACAGGTTCCAGCCGACGTTGCTCCGCCGCGCTCCGACGAGCGGCTGAACCCGACCGCTATTTTTCATTGGCTGTACGAAGTGGGACATCAGCAGGGTGCTCCGTAGTTCGAAGGCGTATTCACGATAAACTTGTGTACGTACGAAATGGACGAGGAGGGGACTCCAATGACTTCCAATACCATTTTCCTCATCAACTTCCGCAACCACCGCGATATGTATCCGCCGTTTGGGATCATGTACGTGGCCGACGCGCTGGAGCAGGCGGGATTCGGTGTGAGAATCTTCCACGAGACCGAGGAGTTCGTGGGCGACTTTGTGCGGCAAGTGGCCGACGAGCGCCCGTTGTTCGTGGGCTTCAGCACTATCACCGGGCCGCAACTCAAACCCACCATTGAGGCCTCGCGACGGGTGCACGCGCTGGGCGTGCCGGTGGTGTGGGGCGGGGTGCACGCCACCATCATGCCGCTCGAAGTGCTCAAAGAAGATTACGTGGATTTTGTCGTGGTGAACGAAGGCGAAGAGACGACGCAAGAGCTGGCGGGGATGCTGTCGGGCAAGCAGTTGCCGTTCTGGGCCGGGGTGACCGGGCTGGCGTACAAAGACGAACAGGGCGTCCCCAGCTTTGGGGCCGAGCGGCCCTTCATTCAAGACCTCGACCGCTTTCGCCCGCGCTGGGACAAGATTCCCGTGGAACGCTATCTCATCCCCAGCGGCCCGTACACCCGCGCCATCCCCGTTTACATCTCGCGCGGCTGCCCCTTCCGCTGCGGCTTCTGCTACAACGAGGTCGTGATGAAGCGCACGTGGCGGCAGCACTCGGATCAGTTCATCCTCGATCAGCTTCAGTGGCTCAAAGACAACTACCGCATTGACGCCGTGGATTACGCCGACGACTATCTCTTTGGCCGCATCAAGCCCATGCAGCGGCTGGTGGAAAAAGTGGGCATGCCGTGGAGCGGGCAGGTGCGGGTGCAGTTGCTCTCGCCGGAGTTCGTGCAGTGGATGAGCGATACCGGCTGCCAGTGGGTGAACATCGGGGCCGAGTCCGGCTCGCAGGCCGTGCTCGATAACATGCACAAAGATCAGAAAGCGTGGCAGATCGAGTGGGGCGTGCGCAACCTCACGCAGGGCGCGCCGCACATCGAAGCCAACCTGTCGTTCATCATCGGCCTGCCCGGCGAAAAAGGCGAAGACACCAAAGTGACTCTCGACCTCATCGAGACGCTGTGCGACATCAGCCCCAAGGCCCGCTGCTCGGTGTGCGTGTACATGCCCTATCCCGGCACGCCGCTGTGGCCGCAGGCGCTGGCGCAGGGCTACGTGCCGCCGGATAATCAGGAGGGCTGGTGCCACCTCGATCTCAATCGCGGCAACACGCCGTGGATGGACGACGGCGAAGCGCAAGTGATGAGCGACATCAACGACATCCTGTTTGTGGGCCGCTCGACCGGCCACTGGATTTTGCAGCCCTACTATGCCCTGCTGCGCTGGCGCTGGCGTAATCGCTACTTCCGGCATTACTGGGAGGGCGCGCTCAAAAAGGCCGTCGCCAATTCGCCGTTGCGCCGGGTGCTGGCCTGGCTCATCGAGCGGCTGGTGCGGTTCAACCCCATCACCCACAAAGGCCCGGCGGCTGAGGCGGGCGGGTTGGCCGGCGATTAAACTCGGAGACCCATGCTTGCACTCTCAGGGGGATCGAAGTCGAAACCCATCGGGCAGGTGACCCGCGGCAAAACCGCGCCCAACCGTTTGCGCCAGACGGACGTGTATCTGGCGGTGGCCCATGCGGCGCAGGTGCGCGGGGCCACGGGCGTTTGCGTGGATTTGGGCTACGGCGCGTACCCCGTCACCACGGTGGAAACGTTGCACCGCCTGCGGCGGCTCAACCCCGGCCTCCGCGTGGTGGGGGTGGAAATTGATCGCCAGCGGGTAACCGATGCCGAACCGTACGCCGAACCGGGGCTGGAGTTTCGCTTCGGCGGCTTTAATTTGCCGCTGCTCCCCGGCGAGCGTGTGAGCTTCATTCGCGCCTTCAACGTGCTGCGGCAGTACGACGAGTCGGCGGTGGCCGAGGCGCTGGCCGCGCTGGCCGGGCCACTGACCGAGGGCGGGCTGATTATCGAAGGCACGTGCGACCCGCCGGGACGTTTGCTGACCTTCAATCTGTTTCTCAAACAGGGCGGGGCGCTGAGCCGCACGGGGTTTGTGCTGGCCCCGCGCCTCTCCGGCCTCAGCGTCGATTTTGACCCTCGCGAGTTTCGCGCCGTGCTGCCGAAAAACTTCATCCATCACGCCGAGCCGGGCGGGGCGGTTGATTGCTTTTTTGCCGCGTGGCACGCCTCGTGGCAGGCAGCCCGCGCCCTCGCCCCCGACGCGCGCGGCGTCTTTATGCAGGCGGCCCTGCGACTGGCCGATGGCTACGGCTACTCGCTGGATCGCCGCCCGGCGCTGTTGCGACGCGGGTTCCTATGCCTGGGTGCGCATGTCCTCGCCAGCCTTTCGGGGATCGTGCTCACTTCCGGCCCTAACCGTAGCCGGTAGGCCGGGGCGGATTGCACCAGCGCATTGAGTGCGGCCAGGTGCGCCGGGATCATCGCTCGATCCCACTGCTCGATGGCATGCGGCAGGATGAGTCGCAAAGCCTCGGGCTGGCTCACCGGCTCGAGGGCATGATCCATGCGCCCTTCGATTTGCGGAAACACAATGGCAGCGGCGGGGGCGCGATCCCGCCACACGTCCGGCCACAGTCGCTCGGCGGTCACGGTGATCTTTTTTCGCTCGCCGGTTGCCAGTGCGGCAGTCGTTTCAAACCGGGCCAGCGTGTCGGGATACGCGGCCAGCAGGCCCGGGTAGCTCAGCACCTCCGCCGCGGCGGTGATGATGGGCGAATCGTTCGAGAGCAGTTTCCACCCGGCGTTGAGCAGCGCCATGCCGGTGGTCGTCTTGCCCGCGCCGATGTGCCCGACGATCAACACCGCTCCCCCTCCCCCATTCCGGTGATGTTCCGGAATGGGGGAGGGGCGGGGTGGGGGCGAGGCCGCAAAGGCGTGCAGCAAAAACATCCCGCGCCGGCGCAGGTGCGGCGACAGGCCGATGGCAATGAGGTCTTCAAACACGCCGTAGGTGTCGAGCGCGGCGGAAGTCAGTTGCCCCTCGGTGTGGCCATGGGCGCAGTCCAGCCGCAGTTGCCCGAAGCGCGGGAAGTGCGCGGTGACGCGGGCACCGTCGAGAAAGTATTGGAGCAAGTCGCCCTGCCGGAACTGCGGCTCGCGGGGCGGGGGCGGGGGAACGTGATCGGTGAGGGACAAGTGAAACGTGATCGTCGGCGGCTTGCCGTCCGCCTGCGGGCGCGAGGCAAACGATTCCACCCATCGCTCGCCGATGGCCGCCTCGTCCCACTGCCCCTCGACGACCACGCCGTGGAGGTCCCATAACATGGCCGCGAGTATATCACGCAGAGAGTCTTCAAAAAATGGCCGTACCGAAATCTGAGGACACATTGGACGCCGAGACCGTACTCCGCCGCTCGCCCCAGAGCACCTTTCAAGTCGTGGCCGACGAGGCCATTCTCATCCACCTTGGCACCGGCACGTACTTTTCGCTCAACCGTGTGGGCACGGAATTTTGGCAGATGCTCGACGGCCAAGGCACCATCGGCGGACATGCCGAAACCCTCGCCCAAAAATACAGTGTGGACGTTTCGATTGTCACCGCGGACTTGCTGGAGTTGGCCGGAAAGATGGCCGCGGACAAACTTGTCGATGAACTCTGAAGCTCCCCCATCGGCCGGGCGCGCCCGCCACTGGGCGTTGGCTCTCTCCCTCGCGCCGGGCCTGGCCCTCAGCCCGCGCCGCCGCGCGCTGTTGCGCGACATGCGCGCCTTTTGCCGCGCCCTGCCGCACGCCCTCGTGAACCCGCTGCCGGAAGCCATGCACAACATCACCCCCGCCGCGCCCGCGCCCGCCGACCTCGATCTCATCCGCAACCTGGCCGACCTCGCCGCGCTGCTGGAGCGCCGCTCGCCGCTGGGATTGTGCCTGCGGCGCTCGCTCACCCGTTATCACTTTTTGCGCCGCGCCGGGCTGCCTGTGGCCGTGCAGTTCGGGGCGCGGTTCGTCGGCGGCCGGCCCGACCGCGACATCACCGGCCATGCCTGGCTCACGTTGCGCGACGCGCCCTACCACGAGTCCGGCGAGGACTGGCAGGGCTTTGCGATCATGTATTCCTATCCACCCACGGAGGCTTGAAGATGATGAACAGACTCATTGCGATCGCGCTCGCTGCGATTCTACTCCTGACCGCCTGTGGCGCGCCTACCCCGCCGCCACCCACTGTGTTCCCCACCCTGCCGCCGCCCGCAGCCGCGACTGTTCAACCGCCCACCGCCCCGGTGCCGCCGCCCACCCGCACAGCCGCCCCGGCCACTGCCGTGGTGGAGACTCCGTACGAAGTCGCCACTGCCGCCCCTACCGTGGCGTCCCCGACCACCGCGCCGCCCACCGCCTCCGTCGTATACATGACGCTTCAGGATTTTGTCATCGTGCCGGACACCCTCACTGTCCCCGTCGGCGCCAAAGTGATCTTTTTGATCAAGAGCGCCCCGGGCGGCTTTCATCAACCATATTCCTCCTTCCCCGACAACTTCAATGAGTCCGGACTGTTCTCTGCGCCGAGCGGCCTCGGCGACGGAACGAGCTACGCCTACACGTTCACCACAGCCGGCACGTACACCGTGCGCTGCGGCTATCACCCCGCCGCGATGGTCGCCACCATCACCGTGACCCCGTAGCATGTGCGGTATCGTGGGCCTCGCGGCCCCGGATGCTTCCGCCGACACCCTCGGCCCGCTCAACGACCTCCTCGCCCATCGCGGCCCGGACGACTCGGGCGTGTACGGGGGTGAGGGCCTGGCGCTGGCCGCGCGCCGCCTGAGCATCATCGACCTCGAGGCCGGGCATCAGCCTCTCAGCAACGAAGACGGCACGGTGTGGCTGGTTTACAACGGCGAGGTCTACAATGCGCCCGCGCTCCGCGCCCAACTCGAAGCCGCCGGGCATCGCTTCGCCACCCACACCGACACCGAGACCATCGTCCACGCCTACGAGCAATGGGGCCGCGCCGCCGTGGCTCGCCTGCGCGGCATGTTCGCCTTCGCCCTGTGGGACGCACCGCGCCGCCGGTTGCTCCTTGCCCGTGACCGCTTCGGCGTGAAGCCGCTGTATTACGCACAGGCGGGCAATCGCTTCGCCTTCGCCTCCGAAGTGCGCCCCGTGCTGAGCGCGCTGCCCCAGCTCTCGCGCTGTGCCAGCCTGCCCGCTTTGCATCACCTCTTCAGCCTCGGCTTCATCCCCTCGCCGCTCACCGCCTTCGACGGCGTATTCAAGCTGCCCGCCGCGCACACACTCGTGTTGGAGAACGGCCAACTCACGCTCGAATGCTATTGGCAATTGCGTTACCCGCCCGACGGCGGGCACCGGCGTATCGGTCTCGACGAGGCCTCCGAGCAGTTTGTCGCCGCGCTGCGCGACGCCGTGGCCGCGTGGCGGCTCAGCGACGTGCCCGTCGGTTCACTCCTCAGCGGCGGCGTGGACTCGGCCTCGCTCGCCGCGCTGCTGGCCGAGATCACCGGCGGGCAGATTCACACCTTCACCATCGGCTTCACCGCCGCCTCGCACGACGAATCCGCGCTTGCCCGCGAAGCCGCCCGCGCCATCGGCAGCCACCATCACGAACTCACTTTCTCCGCCGCCGACTTCGAGTTACTGCCGCACGTCGTCCGCCGCCTCGAAGAGCCGCAGTGCTCGGCCACCAGCGTGCCCATCTTTCTGCTTTATCGCGCCTGCCGCGAGGCGGGCTTCAAAGTGATCATGACCGGCGAGGGCGCCGACGAACTGCTGGGCGGCTATCACTGGTTCGATGGCGACCGCCGCGTGCGGCCTCTGTTACGGTTGCCGCAATTCATCCGGGGGATAATGGCCCGTGCCCCCGTGACCGCCTCCGACGCGGCCCGGCGCGTCCTGGCCCGTGGCGGCGCTGACCCGGTGGCGCGTTATGCCCTGTGGCAACAGGTCGCCGGCCTGACCGAACTCGCCGCCCTCACCCCCAGCCCCTCTCCCTTGGGGAGAGGGGAGTTGAGGCTCCCTCTCCCTTTGGGAGAGGGTTGGGGTGAGGGTTGGCATCCCCTCGACCAATTCCTCTACCTCGAATCGCAAACGCGCATGATCGACTTCATCAACTTCGAAGTGGATCGCATGAGCATGGCGAACTCCGTCGAGGCCCGCCCGCCGTTTCTCGATCATCACCTGTGGGAGTTGTGCGCCGCGCTGCCGCCGGACTGCAAACTGAGTCCCAACGGCAACAAACTGCTGTTGCGCCTCGGCATGAAAGGCAAACTGCCGCCCGCCGTGCTCGGTCAGCCCAAACGCGGCCTCGCCGCGCCCCATGCCGCGTGGCTTCGCGCCGAGCGCCTGCCCCCGTGGGCCGAGGAGGCCCTGCACCCCTCGGCCCTCGCCCAAACCGGTTACTTCCAACCCGCCGAAGTGTCCCGCCTACGCGCTGCTCACCAGTCCGCCCGCGCCGACCACTCTCGCCTGCTCATGGGCATCCTCACGACCCAACTCTGGCATTCCGAATTCCTCCTCTGACCATTTCGCCTCCCACCTCTCACCTCCCACTTCCCACTTCCCACTTCCCACCTCTCCTCCCCCATGCGCCTCCTCACTTACAACCTCTACTTCGGCGGCGCCGACCGGGCCGAGCAAATTCTTGCGGTGCTGACTCACGCCAACGCCGACGTGATTGCCCTCACCGAGGCGGACGACCGGGCCGTGGTGGAGATGCTCGCTGCGCGGTTGGGCATGGTTCACCAGTGGGCGCGAGGCAGCGGCGATCGACACATTGCCACCCTCTCCCGCTTCCCCATCGTGGATTGGCATATCTACAACAGGCCGCCCCTCAGCCAAGCCGCGCTGGAAACAACGCTGGAAATCCGGCCGTCGCCGATCGGGTCGGAGGTTGGAGGGGTGGGGGTCACAATTTATAACGTGCATCTTCTCCCTTACCTCTTCCTCCCGTTCGAGCTGCGCCGCTGGCAAGCCGTAGGCTGTCTGCTGCAAATCATCCGCCAGCAGCCATCGGGGCCGCACCTGCTCGTGGGCGACTTCAACGCCATTGCCCCCGGCGACCGTGTGCTGCAACACCTCCACCCGCCGCGCATGAGGCGGCAGCAGGCGCTGCAATTCAACATCATCTTCCGGTTGGCCCTTCGCCGCCTCCTCAGCGCCGGGTACACCGATTGCTTCCGTGCCCTGCACCCCGCCGACGACGGCTTTACGTGGATGCCCCCCAGGCCGAGCACCCGCTACGACTACATCCTCGCCGACCCCACCCTGGCCCGCGCCCTCACCGCCTGCCGGGTCGTCGACGACCTGCCAGCCATCGCCACCGCCTCCGACCACTTGCCGCTGATGGCTGACTTTGAGTTTTGAATGTTGAGTGTTGAGTTTTGAATTCTCACGAAGGAGTCTTGCCTGTGAGCGAAAGCATTGTTCAGAAGAAGAGTTTTGAGTTTTCGTTGGAAATTATTGCGCTTTATCGAGTGCTTCAGGGAAAGCGCGAATATGTAATTTCCAAACAGTTGCTGCGCAGCGGCACAAGCATTGGGGCCAATGTGGAGGAGGCATCGGCGGGGCAGAGCAAAAAGGATTTTCTCTCAAAGATGTCGGTAGCTTCCAAAGAAGCCAGAGAAACGAAATACTGGCTGCGCCTGCTTCAAGAGTCGAAAATCGTTGATATGGATGTCGCCACTGAGCTTTCTCACGTCGAGGAGCTGATCCGTATCCTCACTGCCATAGTCAAAACCACCGGCGCCCAACTTCGCCCCAATTCATAATTCAAAACTCAAAACTCAAAACTTCATGCAGCACCCAACTCCTCCTCAAGATTTTTGGTCCCGGCAAGCGAATGCTCAAAGCCACTCATTGGCGTTCGCCCCGCTGGGCACGCCCGCCGCAATCACCGCCAACGATCCGGCCGTCCTCGCCGCCGCCCGGCTCTCGGCGGGGCGTTACAGCCGCGCCCCCAACGTCGGTGGCCGGCCCATCCGTGTCAGCATCGTCGTCGGCGCGCAAGCCACCGCGCCCGTGCCGCCCGACCTGCCCGACCGGTTGGTTTACGCCGGGTTGGGTCATTGGCTCACCGTTTCCGCCGGCGAATGGGGACACGGCTTTGCCAACCGCCAGACGCGCCAGGCCTTCGTCTTCCTCTCCCCGGCCCTCGCCGCCGAGCCGTTGCTGGTCAGCCGCTACTTTGTGGATCATTATCTGCTCAACCTGCTAATGACCGAGTGGGCCATGCTTCACGCCTCGTGCGTGGTTGATGCTGCCGGGCGACTCATCCTCATGGTCGCCTCGCACAACACCGGCAAATCCACCACCGCCCTGCGGCTCATGCGCGCCGGGCACACCTTCCTCGCCGACGGCATGGCGTTGCTCAAAGCCGACGGGCCTGGCCTGCTCGTCGGCGGCTACCCCATCGGCGAAGTGAAATTGCGCGACGACGTGCTGGCTCTGTTTCCGGAATACACCGGCGACGCCGTGCAAGTTCGCGAGCATCGCAAAACAGTGGTAAATTTGCGGGCCGCGCACCCGGCGCAAGTGGCCGAGTCCGTATTCACGCCCGCTGCCGTGCGGCTGCTGTTGGTGGAGCAGGGGGCCGCCACCGCTGCCGAGCCGTTGACCGACCGCGCGCAGATGCTCGCCGCCATTGCGCCGAACACGGTGTTTTGGGACGAGCCTGTCGCGCTCGAACACAACACGGCCATTCTCAATCGTTTGTTGGATGCGGCTCGCGCTTACCGCTTCACCCTCGGCCCCGACCCGGCTCAGATCATTTCCGCGATGGAGGCATTGGAATGAAACGCACCTTGATCGTGATCATAGCCTTCGCTATGGCCGCCTGTTCCTCCCCGGCGCCAACCTTGCCTCCCCTGCCCACCCTGCCGCCGGGGGCCACCGCCGCCCCGGCCACCGAGCCAGTTGCCCCGGCGGAAACGGCGACTCCGCCGCCCGTCACCGCCACTGCGGCCCCCACCGCCACTCCCGCCTCCGACGCGGTGCCGTGTCCCCTCACCGACCTGCCCGTGTCGCAGTCCGTGCTGCAATCGCGCCGCCCGCTGCTGGTGCAAATCGGCAACTCAGGCCCCGAGCGCCCGCAGTTCGGGCTGGCCCAGGCCGACCTCGTGTTTGAGACCATTGCCGAGGGCGGCATCACCCGCTTCTCGGCCATCTACTTTTGCCAGGATGCCACCGACATTGCCGGGGTGCGCTCCGGCCGGTTGATTGACCTTCAGCTTCTGCCCATCTTCGACGCCGTTTTTGTGCACGTGGGGGCGAGCGAGCAAGTGCAGGCGCTGTTTGAAAACGATAGACACATCCGCGACACCAGCCTCGACTTCTTTCGCAGTCACCCCGGCTTCACCCTGCAACCGGATCGCCGCCGCGCCCCGTTCGACGTGTTCACCAGCACCGAAGCGCTGTACAATGCCGCGCGCCGGCGGGCCATTCCGGTTCCGGGCGACCGGCCCGTGCCGCAGTTGAACTTTGCCGCTGCTCCGCCTGCCGGGGGAACGCCCGTCGCCTCCGTCACCGTGCGGCACCACTCGAGCTATTGGGTGCGCTGGAAGTGGGATGCCGCTGCCAATGTGTGGGGGCGACACCTCACCAGCGAAACGGCCCCGGCCAACGACACCCCCCACGTGGACGCGGCCACCGGGCGCATCCTCACCGCTGCCAACGTGCTCATCGTTCAGGCGCCGCACGAGCAGACGGACATCATTGAAGACAGCCTGAACTCGCGCTCGATGCAAGTGAACCTCATCGGCAGCGGCGCGGCCACACTGCTGCGCGACGGGCAACTGTTCACCGGCTCGTGGAAGCGCGAGGCCCTCACCGACTGGTTCACCCTCACGCTGGCCGACGGCTCGCCGATGACTCTGCATCCGGGAAACACGTTTGTGCATTTCTATCCGACTACGTTTAAGCTGGATGCGGCTCAACCATGACCCGCACCCTCGACACCCTCCGCGCTTTCACCGAACGCGGCTTCCGGCTGGCGGCCAGTTACCGGCTGACCTTCGTGGGCACTTACCTCGGCGGGGCGATGACCGTGGTGTTCTTTGGCGCGCTGCAAAGTCTGGTGGGCAAGCGTGTGCCCTCGGTGGCGGCCTATGGCGACTACTTCACCTATCTGCTCATCGGCGGCATCTTCGCCCGTTACCTGTCGTTTGGCATGAGGCACTTTGGCCGCGAACTGGAACAGGAAATGCTGGCCGGGACGCTGGAGCCGATGCTCGTCACCCGCACTCCGTCTCCGCTCATTCTGCTGGGGCCGTCGCTGTGGGTGGCCGTGGAAGGGCTGCTGGTGATGGCGCTGCAATTCATCGTCGGCGTGACGTTTTTTGTGACCGACTTTTCGCGCGCCAACTGGCCCTCGGCCCTCGTCGTCGGGGCGCTGGCGTTGGTGGCTCTCAGCTTTTGGGGAGTGCTGGCGGCGGCGTTCATGCTGCTGTTCAAACGCGCCGACCCGCTGAGCTGGTTTGTGGACTTCACTATTTTTCTGCTGGCGGGCGTGTACTTCCCGGTCGCCATTTTGCCGCTGTGGCTCAAAGCCATCGCCTATCTTTTGCCCTTGAGCTACACCTTGGACGCCGTGCGGCTGGCGCTCATGCGCGGTCAATCGGTCACCGACCTGGGCGGCTACGTGGGCATTCTGTTGCTGTTCAATGCGTTGCTGATTCCGGGCGGGTTGCTGGCCTTTCGCGCTGCGCTGCGGCACGTCAAGCAAACCGGATCGTTGGGCCATTACTAATCACCCATGTTTCCCGATCTCGTCCGTTCCCTCCGCCTTGACGCGCCGGCGTTTGAACCGGCCCCCGGCGCCGACTGGGCCGCACTGCTGGATCAGGCTGACGCGCACTCGCTGACGCCGTTGTTGCATGCGTTGGGGCGGGAGTTGGGGTGGCTGCGTATGCTTCCAACGGAAGCGGCTAGTCGGATGGCGAAAGCGTTTGGCGACAATGCGCGTAGGCAGATCAACGTGCGCGCCGAGTTGCTGGAGATCGACTCGATCCTCACCGAGGCCTGTGTCCCTCACATTGTGCTGAAGGGCTGGCCGGTAGTGGAGCGGCTATACGCCAACCCGGCGCAGCGCGTAATGTACGACCACGATTTTTTGCTTCCGGCGGAGGCGGCGCAGGCCGGGCACGCGGCGCTGAAGGCGGCGGGGTTCGGGCCGGTGCCCGTTAAGGATGCCTGGGTGGAAAAGCATTTGCCCGCACTGTGGCGCAACGAGGGCTATGTGTGGGATGGCTATCTGTTCGATCCCGACTACCCGCGCCCGGTGGAACTGCACGTGCAGTTGTGGGACACGGGCTGGCGCGGGTTGCGGGTGGGCCCGTTGCCCGACGTGTGGAGCGCCTCGCCAACCCGAACCGTGGCCGGGCGGCCCATGCGTGTGCTGTCCGACGCCGACAACATCATTCATCTGGCGATGCACTTCGCCGGGCACTGGGTGGAGCGCGAGGCGCGGCTGAATCAATTGCTGGATGTGGCCCGCTGGCTGGCGCTGCCGGAGGCGCGGGGCGAGGCCTTTTGGCAGGCGGTGGCGGCGCGCGCCTCTGCCGCCGGGGTGGGGCGGTTTGTGTATGCCTCGGTATGGCTGGCGGGCGAGGTGTTCGGCGCGCCTCTGCCGCCCGCCGCGCCGTGGCAGCAGCTGGCCCGGGCCACGCCGCCCAGGTTGCGCGCCTGGCTGGCGGCCCACGGCGTGGCGGATGCCTTGGAATCCAACTATCGCCGCCGCAACCTGCGCACCGGCTACGAGTTGACTTTTTTGGCCGCCGCTTCGCCGGCAGAACGGCTGGGTATTCTGCGTTTTGCCGCCTTCCCGAATTTGGCGCATCTTATGGCAAAATATGGGCTACACTCTCGTTGCCAGGCGGTGCTATATTATCCCCGCTACGTGGCCGAGCGCATGGGTAGGGTGACGGCGAAATTCTGATTGAGGGGCGATGAAGCGAACCAGCACTATTCTGATAGCCGACGACGAACCCGATGGCCGTGAGGTGATGGCGGCTTTGCTCCGCTCATCCGACTACGAAATGGTGTTCGCCGGGGACGGGCAGGAAGTATTGGATCAGGCCAAAGCCGTTCAGCCGGACCTGATATTGCTGGATGTGATGATGCCGGTGATGGACGGGTTTGAAGTGTGCCGCCGCCTGCGCGCCGACCCCGTTCTGGCCGAAGTGCCGGTGATTATCGTCACCGCCCTCGGCGACCAACAGGCCCGCATCAAGGGCATCGAGGTGGGCGCAGACGATTTCATCAGCAAGCCCTATAACCGCCTCGAACTGCGGGCGCGGGTCAAGGCCGTCACCCGCCTCAACCGCTTTCGCCGCCTGCAACTCGAACGGGCCAAGTTCGAATGGGTGGTGGAGCAGGCCGACGACGGCTACGTGATCCTCAACGGCCAGGACGCTTTTGTGTATGCCAACCCGCAGGCCCGGCTCTATTTGGACTTGCCCGATGGCAGCGATCTGGCCGAAGGCGACCTCAAGTTTATTCAGACGGTCAAAGGCCACTACCGCCTCGAACCCATGGAAGCCTGGGTGACGTGGCCCGACGAAATACCCCCCAACGCCGCCACTCCGCCGCGCTACCTTGTGCGCCCCGAAACCGCCATCGCCGACGCCCGCTGGCTGCAAGTGAAAGTGCTGGAGACGGCCATCGGGGCCGAGCCGGGGCGCATCGTCCGCCTGCGCGACATCAGCACACAGGTCAAATCGCGCAACGACGTTTGGACGTTCCACAACTCGGTATCCCACAAACTGCGCACTTCGCCCGCCGTGATGACCAGCAGCCTGCAACTGCTGGAGATGCACATTGACCAGCTTTCCAAGGAAGAGATCAAGGCCTTCGCCGACAACGCCCTCAAGGGCGCAAAGCGGCTGCGCGATGAAATAGAAGACGTCGTCCAATTTCTCAACGTGCGCACGCTGGCCCGCCCCGGCGAGGGCTTCGCCCTCGAGGCCTTGGCTCCACTGGTGAAGGAGGTGGCCGCTGAGATGGGGGAGATGAGCGTCGCCATATCCGTTGCGCCTGAACTGGCGCAGGCGCGGCTGGCGCTTTCGCACCAGGCCACGGAAATCCTGTTGCGCGAATTGCTGGAAAACGCAAAGAAATTCCACCCGCGCCATCGCCCCACGGTGGAAGTCTCCGTCAAACAAGGGCCGGGCAGGACCGTCAGTCTGCGTGTTTCCGACAACGGCCTCACCCTCTCGGGGGAACAACTGGCCAAAGTGTGGACGCCTTACTATCAGATAGAAAAACACTTCACCGGCGAGGCCCCGGGCATGGGCCTCGGGCTGGCCTCGGTGGCGTTCCTCATCGGCGGGGTAGGGGGCACGTCGCGCATGACCAACCGCCCCGACGGGCCGGGCATCACCGTCGAGCTGATTGTGCCGCTGGCCTGGGCGGCCTGACTCACCGCCATGGGGCCACTACCGGCAATCGTCCGCTGGCTGCTGGTCGGCCTCGGCCTCGGCCCGCTCGCCGTTTTCGCGCTGCGGCGCATCCTCTTCACCCTCACCCTGCTGCACCCTCAGCCGCCCGCTGACGCGGCCCGGTGCCCCACCGTACTCATCCTCGTCCCCATCCGCAACGAGCCTCAATCCATCCCCGGCCTGTGCGCCGCCCTCGATGCTCTCGACTACCCGCGCCCGCAGTGGCAAGTGGCCCTCATTGACGACGGCCCCACCGACGATTTGCGCCAGCATGCCGCCATCGAAGCTGCCGTGGCGACGCGCCCCGGGTGGCAGGCCCTGCACCTGCCCGCCAGTGTGGGCAAAGCTCAGGCCCTCAACCACGGCCTGGCCCACGTCCCCTTTGGCGAAATCGTCTTCATCTTCGACGTGGACAGCCGCCCGCAACCCAATTGCCTGCGCTGGGCCGTGCGGCCTTTTGCCGACGCGCGCGTGGCCGCCGTCAGCGGGCGGCTGGTGGCAGCTAATGCGCTGGCCGGCCCGGCCGCTTATTACACCGCCGTTGAATCCCTCGTCCATCAACTGGTCACCCTGCGCGGCAAAGACGTGCTGCGCCTCGGCCCGCCGCTGCTCGGTTCCAACAACGGCTACCGCCGCGCCGCCCTGGCGCAAGTGGGCGGCTTCCGGCCCGGAGCCTTCCTCGAAGATAGCGACCTCACCCTCGCCCTCCTCCGCGCCGGATACACCACTCGCTTCGTGCCGCAAGCCGTGGCTTCGCACCGCGTGCCCGCCACCCTGCGCGGATACATCCACCAGCACATCCGCTGGGGGCGCGGCTTCAACGACGTGGCCCGCGACCACCTCCCCGGCCTGCTCACCGGCCCGCGCCTGTCGTGGCCCCTGCGTCTCGAGCTGGCCCTCTTCGCCGTGGGCTACCTCGACCGGCTGGCGTTGCTGTGGGCCATCGCGCTGGCGCTGCTCGGCGTCGAGCCGGTTGTGCTTTGGATCGGGATTGGAATCAGCTTGACTCTCCCGCTCGTGCAGATCATCGCCGCCCTGGCATTCGACCGCGCCGCCGCCGGATATTGGTGGCGGCTGCCTCTCATCCCCGCCTTCTTCGTGGTGGACACATGCACCGCCCTGTGGGCCATGGCCGCCACCCTGCTGAACCTGCCGCGCCTGTGGCATAAAACCGACCGTGGCTAATCCCTCTCCCCCCACGGTCACCGTCATCATCCCGGTGCGCAATGGCGGCCCGGCATTCAAACGCTGCCTCGCCGCCCTCAACCAGTCCAGCGCCCGCCCGTTTGAAGTGCTGGTCGCCGACGACGGCTCCACCGACTCGTCGGCCCAGTGGGCGGTGGAGGCCGGGGCGCGCCTCGTGCGCCCCGAGCCGTTGGGCGGCGGCCCGGCGGCGGCCCGCAACGCGGCAGCCGCCCGCGCCTCCGGCGACGTGCTGTTCTTCTTCGACTCCGATGTGCAGGTGCGCCCCGACACCATGGCCCGCGTGGAGCGCGCCTTTGCCGACGACCCTGCCCTCGCCGCTTTGTTCGGCTCGTACGACGACTCGCCCGGCGACCCTGGCTTTCTCTCGCAATTCAAAAACCTGTTTCACCACTATGTCCACCAGCACGGCGCAGAAGAGGCGTCCACTTTTTGGAGCGGATGCGGGGCCGTGCGGCGCGATGCCTTCCTGGCGGTGGGCGGCTTCCCCGCCCGTTATCGGCTGCCCTCCATCGAAGACATCGAACTCGGTTACCTGCTCAAGCGGCGCGGCCACCGCCTGCGGCTGGATAAGGGGCTGCAAGTGAAGCACCTCAAACGGTGGACTCTGCCCGGCCTGCTGCATTCCGACATCGTAGCTCGCGGCATCCCGTGGACGCGGCTCATATTGCGCGAGGGCGCATTTCTCAACGATCTGAATTTGCAGACGCATAATCGCTTTAGCGTGGTGGCAGCCTATCTTGGCGTGGTGTGCGCCCTGGCCGGTGTTTGGATTCCGGCGGCGTGGTTGGGTGTGCCGCTGGCGGCGCTGACTCTGCTGGCGCTCAATTGGCCGCTGTATCGCTGGTTCGCGCGCAAGCGCGGCGCGGCCTTTGCGGCGAAGGCGCTTGCCCCGCATTGGTTGTATTACTTCTACAATGGAATTTCATTCGGGGCCGGAGCGCTCCTGCATTTGAGAGATCAAATCGCGCATACGGCGGCTGAATCACCAAGACACCAAGACACGAAAGACACTCCCTTTTCTCTTCGCGCCTCCGCGTCTTTGTGGTTGATGGTGGCGATTCTTCTGGTTGCCACCTTACTTCGTTTTCACCGCCTGGGCGCACAAAGCATGTGGCTGGACGAATTGTTGGAGATCGGGATCGCCCGGCAGCCATACGCCGCTATCCTGAGCCAACTACTTGCGTATGGCGCGATGCCCTTGGATTATTTTGTGGCGCACGGCGCGTTGCTGTTGGGCGATCAGGATTTCTGGCTGCGCGCCGCGCCGGCTTTGTTTAGCGTAATGACCGTGGCGGCCATGTACCGCCTGGCGGGGCGGTTGGTCAACCGGGCCACTGGTTTGGCGGCCGGCGCACTGCTGGCCGTGGGCGCGTTTCACGTTCATTACGCGCAAGAGACTCGCCCCTATGCCCTCTTTGGCTTGCTGGCCCTATTGTCGTTTCATTTTTTGTTCCGCGCTCTGAAAACGAATCAACCCGCCCACTGGATCGGCTACGCCGCCGCCACCGCGCTCTCGCTGGCGACACACTACTTCACCCTATTTATGATCGCGGCGCAAATGCTTATAGTTCTCCAGAAAAGTCTTTTCTCAATTTCAGGCGCAGACCGAGCCGGTCTTAGAGACCGGCTTGGTCTTAATCGCCAACGCTGGCTGCGCTTCGCCCTGGCCTTGTCGTTTGTCGGTGTTGTGTTATCGCTCACGCCCTATCTCGACAATGTGCTGGAAGTCGGCAGTGAATTTACGCGCGCGATGCTCGGCCTGCGCGCGAATGCGGCCGCGATTCAACCGGCGGCCGATCCGCTTCTGCAGCCGCCGATCCTCAATCGCGAATTTTTCGTGGGCCAACTGCTTGGCGAATTGAGCGGTGGCGGGGGGCTTTGGCCCTGGCTGTTTTTGGCGCTGGCGGTGGCGGGCGCAATCGTGGGGTGGCGGCGTCACGGCAGAGTGTTGGCGGCTCTCGCGATCTGGGCCGTGGCGCCGATCCTCCTGACGGTGATCTTTTTGATTCACCGCCAAACATTTTTCGCCGTGCGATACGTCACGCCTGCCTACGTGGCATTGATCATTTTAGTGGCGGTTGGCGTTGTTGAGATCGCCGGGCTATTCAAAGAGCGCCTTCGCGCCGTTGCCCTACTCGGTTTGCTCGGCGTGTCTGTGGCGTTCAGCTTGCTCCGCGTGAATGCGTACTACGCGACGAACAAAGAGAATTGGCGCGGCGCGGGGCATTTCATTGACGCCAACTATTCGCCGGGCGATAAGGTGGACTCGCCGTTGGGGGGCGGCGTGATTTTTCATTACACGCGGCTGGCCGATGCCGGCCGTCTCGACACCACTTCCACAGCCGATCTGGATTCGGTGACCGGGCGGCTGTGGGTGGTTATGCATCCGTACATCGGTCCGGCCACGGGCGGCCTGGGCGATTGGCTCGCGGCGCAACCCTCGGCTGTGGAATACCGGATTGACGAGGGCCTCCGAGTTTTCGTGTTGGATAAGTCGAAAACGAGAGCGGAGATTCTGGCGAGCATCACACCGCCGGATACACCGACGGCCTGGAGCAGGTTGGGCGAACAATACGCGCTCATTGGCGCGTGGGCCGAGGCCGAGACGAGTTATCTGCGCGCCATTGCTTCGAGCGATGCGCCGCAATTCAAAGTGAGCTACGCCGACACCCTCCGGCAGAACGGCCAGACCGACCGGGCGGCGCGGTATTATCTCGCGGCGTTGATGGACGAGCCGCAAGCGGTGGGCGCGTTGAACGGGATCGGGCGAATTTATTTGGAGCGTCGCTTGTTCGACGAGGCGTTGACGGCCTTCACCCGCGCCGCCGCCGCCGACCCCGGCGACTACACCGCCAACTTCTTCCTGGCCCAAACGTACGATCGCCTTGGCCGACCGGCTGAGGCCGCGCCGTATCGTGACCGGGCAAGCCAGATCGTGCCCGATTTGATCGAGCCGCCATAATCTTACGAATGACACATCACAGATTACCCACTACGTTTTTCGCCACCCTCATCTTCCTCCTCACCTGGCTCGTCTACGCCCAGATTCTTCCTTACGTCATGCGCGCGTGGCACATCACCGGCGACGAGCCGCATTACCTCCTCGCCGCGCACAGCCTCGTCCACGATGGCGACCTCGATCTGAAAAACAACTACCTCAACGGTGACTACCGCGCTTTCTATTCCGGTTTGTTGGATCTCCACGTACGCCAACAGCCCGACGGCGCGTGGTTGCTCTCGCACGACGTTGGGCTGCCGATTGCCATGGCCCCGGCCTATGCCTGGGGCGGGCGGTCCGGCGTGATGCGTTTCTTTGCGCTGGCCGGCGCAGTGCTGGCCGCGCAACTTTTTCTGCTCGGCTGGGAAACCAGCGGCCAATGGTGGGCCGGGGCGCTGGCCGCGCTGGGGCTGAGTCTCTCGGCCCCGCTGGCGCTGTACGTTTTTCAGATTTACCCGGAGATGCTCGGCGGGCTGTTGTTGCTGTGGGCCATGCGGCAAACACTCAACACTCCGGCCTGGCTGGAGCCGGAGGCGGAACCTGCCCCGTTTGGCTCGGCGCGGTTCTGGCTGCTGGCGCTGTGCATTGCCGCGCTGCCGTGGTTTTCGGGCCGCTATGCGCCGCTGGCGCTGGGGCTGGCGGCGCTGTTCGGGCTCACGCGTTGGCGCGAGCGGCGCGCCTGGCTCACGGTGGGCGGCGTGGCATTGGCCTCACTGCTGGCCTACGTGTCGATCAACTATCACTATTATGGCGGCCCGGCGCCGTCCACCACTCCGGCGGGTAACGCGGTGACGGCGGGCTTTTCGTATATTGCCGGGCCGCAGGTGTGGCGGGGGCTGGCGGCGTGGCTGCTGGATCAGCAGCGCGGGCTGTTTGTGTACGGCCCGATCCTCATTGTGGCCGTGTTTGGCTTGCCGCATCTGTGGCGGCTGCGCGGCTGGAAGGGATTGTCCCTTGCCGCGCCGCTGGCGTTCATGTGGCTGCTGGCCTCGGTGTGGGGCGGCTTCTATATCGGCTGGGAGATTTCGGCGCGATTCTTGATCGTCGGCGTGTCACTGCTCGTTGCCCCAATCGCCTCCATATTCGTTGGAATTGGAGCAAACCGCGACCCTCTAAAGAGGGCAGGCGGCGCGAAGAACGCGAAGGAAAACCAAAAGAAACTTAGCGCCCTTCGCGCCTTTGCGGTAAAGTTGGTTTTCTGGCCGCTGGTGGCCGGGCTGCTGACGTTGAGCGTCGTCAACGCGGCGCTGATCTTTTTGGAGCCGAGGTACGCCTACAAAGAGTCGCCGGTGAAGTTTTACGAGGAGGCCACGCGTTGGCAGTTGCGGCCCTACCTGCCCGCGCTCGGCACGCGCACTATTGCTTACCCGCCGGGGGGCGCGCCGGCGTGGGCCGCGGCCGCGGCCGAAGGGCCGCGCTATTTGTATCGCAGCGATGGGCTGAGCCAGTTAAGCGTGGGCTGGTACGGCGTGTACGCGCAAGCGCAACTGAGCGGCGCGGCGGACCCCGGCGCGGTGGCGCTGACGTTCGATATGTACTCGTCCGAGACCGGCATTCCGCTGCTGCACGCCGAGGTGCGCCCGGCCGACGCCAACCCGGCCACGGGCGCGGTCAACGTGGCTGCCAAGTTTTACAACCCCTATTACAACATGTGGGATTTTCCGCTGTACCTCGACGTGCAAACCACCGGCGCGGCCGACGTGCGGTTGAGCTGGCTGTTGTTCGAGCCGGACCCGGCAGAGACGTATGGGCGTGTGGGGGTGTGGGCGGGCGGCATTGCGCTGTTGACGGTGCTGTTTGCGCTGGCGGGTCGTAAGCTAAGAGATTTACCGCCCAATATTGCGTTCAGCCATCTTTGAGTTCCTCTGCGATTTTCCGCCTCAAAAGCCTACGCTTCCACATCTTCCAATTTGACACCTCGCCCGGCCCGCAGACTTTGGCGGGCGCGTTCGATGCGCTGGAGGAAGCGCGGGTCGTGTTCCAGCCGGTAATCGAACCAGTCATCTTCCGAAGCAAAGCCGATCAGAACACCGGCCGGCTTGCCGTGTCGCGTGATGAGGACTTCTTCTTTCTCGGCCAGGCGCAGGTACTTCGACAAGTAATCCTTGACTTCGTTACGAAAGACCAAGTTTTGCCCTAACTTCCGCCGCCGTGTACGTTTTAGTTTGCCTGCCGCGCTCATCCAGTAACTTCATCAGTTTCTTGTTCTTGCGTGTCAATTCAATTTCGCGGTTGAAGTCGTCAATCTCTGCTAAAACAAACTCGCGCCCTTCTGGAGAGCGCAGAATCAAGCCGCCACGTTGTGCCTGCTTAAGCAGGACATTTAGCGTTTTTGCTCGCGTTGAAACGGTGATAGTTTTCATAGTTCGTACTCCTCGCCATGAATAAACAGCTTGTTACCCTCTTTATGGCCGAGGGCTTCGACTTTTACGATTTTTACTTCCTCGCGCACGTCATAAAAGACACGAAACATTCCAATTCTCAATTCCCATTGTGCTACATCATTTGGGCGGAGTCGCTTTCGATTGCGAGTTTCCACGTTGGGTTCGTGCTTGAGTTGAGCGTCAATCTCGTCCATGACTTGCTTCTGCTCAAACTTCCTGAGCGATGCCAAGTCGTCGAGGGCTTGCGCTGTGTATTCAATCTCGTACATTTCAGTTATTATCGCCCATTGTGAGTTCTCTGTAAATCGCTACTTCAACGAATGTCGCTTTGTTTCGGAACAAGCGCCAAACGGTCGCCCTCAGCCGCTCGCGCGGACCAAAGCGGAACGCGAGTCGGCTGGACGCCGTGTCGGGCGGCGCTCCCACCGTCAAACGCCGCTTTTATGAGGATTGCAAATCTGCACCAGCCAGCAAGCCCGCAACGGATATATCTTCGTCTATTTCCGGCCAATGTAGACTTACACCGCCACCGCCAATTTCATAGCGTTCTCTCTGTTCAGCAGTGGCTTCATGGAGCAAGGGAAACCAGATAATGGGAACACTGATGATTCGCCCATCGGTCAGATAAACTTCCATCATCTCATCCCTGAACTTTAC
>JACRBQ010000031.1 GCA_016213135.1 Chloroflexota bacterium
CCAATCATCCCCGCGCCGATCACGGCATACGTGGCGAAGTCCGCTTTGCCGCCATAGAGGTACGTGCCCACCGAAAGGACGGTGAAGATGACGGGCTGGATGAGCAGCGTGCCGATGAAGAAATTGCTGGTGACGCGATCTTTGGCTTGCAACTGAAACGAGCCGATGAGGACGCGGAGGGTGGAGGAGGGCATGGGCTAGGCTTGCATCGCTTCCTTCCCCACCAGCTTCACGTAGGCGTCTTCCAGCGTGGGCTGGCGGGTCACCACTTTGCTCACGCGCACGCCGTCGAGAATGCGCAGAAAGTCCTGCACCAATTCGGCCCCGGCGGGGGCTTGCACTTGCAGCACCTGTGTTTGCTCGCGGGTTTCAATGTTCACCGAGTCCACCCGCGGGTGCCGGCGGAGTCGGGCAATGGTTGCGGCGTCGACGCCGAAGCATTCGATCTCGACCACCTCCAAATCGGCCACCAGCCGCTTGAGGGCCGAAGGCGTATCCACGGTGAGGATTTTGCCTTTGCCCAGCACGGCCACGCGGTCGCACAGCGCGTCAATTTCGAACATGTAGTGTGAGGTGAGAAACACGGTCTTGCCCGCGTCCTTGAGTCCCCTGACTACCTGCCGCAACTCGCGCGCCGCCACCGGGTCGAGGCCGATGGTCGGCTCGTCGAGGAAGACCACTTCGGGATCGTTCACCAGCCCGCGCGCAATGTGCAGACGCTGCTTCATGCCGCGCGAGTAGCCTTCCACCCGTTCGTCGGCGCGGTCTTTCAGCCCCACCAACTCCAAAAGCGCCGGGACGCGCTTACGGGCCGCCTCCGGCTCAACCTTGTAGAGGTCGGCAAAGTATTGCACATTGTCGCGTCCGGAGAGCCGCCAATAGAGGCCGCGTTCGCCGCCGAACACAATGCCCATGCGCGGGCGCAATTTGGCCGTGTCCTTCACCACATCGTGCCCTAGCACGGTTGCGCCGCCCGAGGTGGGCAGGAGGATGGTGGCCAGGATTTTGGTGAGGGTGGTTTTGCCTGCGCCGTTAGGCCCCAGCAAGCCAAACAACTCGCCCGGCTCCACGGAAAGGCTCACGCCGTCGAGGGCCACAATCTCCTTGCGGGCGCGGCGCACGACGCCGGTGGTGGTTTGAAAAACGCGCCTGAGGTTCTCGATGTGAATTGCGGGCATTGGCTTTTCCCTCCATGGCCGGGGGCAGTTACCTTATAACACATGGGGCAATTCGTCAAATGCCCGGCAGGCGCGGTATGCGATCCGGTGTATCATTCCTGCGACCCAATCCGCCTTGCGCCAGGAGAATGCCATGACCAACCGTGTTCTGCGCTGGGGGCTGCTCAGCACTGCCCGCATCAACCGCGCGCTGATTACCCCATTGCTCGGCTCGACCCGCAACCGGCTTGCCGCCGTGGCCAGCCGCACGCGGGATAAAGCCGACGCCTACGCCAAAGAGAATAATATCCCGCGCGCCTTTGGCAGTTACGAGGCCATGCTGGCCGACCCCGACATTGACGTGATCTACAACCCGCTGCCCAATCATCTGCATGCAGCGTGGACGATCCAAGCCGCGCAGGCGGGCAAGCACGTGTTGTGCGAAAAGCCGCTGGCGATTGCGGTGCAGGAAGTGGAGGCGATGGCCGACGCTGCCGCCGCGTGCAAAGTAGTGGTGGCCGAAGCCTTCATGTACCGGCACCATCCGCAAACGCTCAAAGTGAAGGAGCTGCTGGATAGCGGCGCGATTGGCAAGCTGCGGGTGGTGAAAGGGGCATTCACGTTCAACCTGACTCGCGAGGTGGACGTACGACTGGACCCGGCCATGGGCGGCGGCAGCGTGTGGGATCTGGGCTGCTATCCCATCAGCTATGCTCGCACGATGGTGGGGGCGGAGCCGCTGGAAGCGTTTGGCTGGCAAGTGCCGGGCAAAACCGGCGTGGACGAAACATTCACCGGGCAGTTGCGGTTTCCCGGCGACGTGCTGGCCCAGTTCGATTGTGGCTTCCGCGCGCCGTTTCGGGCGCACATGGAATTAGTGGGCAGCGAGGGCTGCATCACCGTCCCGACCCCGTTCAGGCCGGGGCTGAACGAAACCATCCTGCTCACGCGCCACGACAAAACGGAATCCATCGCCATGGCCGGGCAGGCGCTCTACAGCGGTGAAGTGGAGGACATGGCCGATGCAGTGTTGGACGGCAAGGCCCCGCGTGTGACGCTGGCCGATAGCCGCGCCAACGTGGCCGCCATGCTGGCCCTGCTGCAATCGGCGCGGGAGGGGAGGCCCGTGACCGTGGGGTGAACCCTTCCGACCGGGTATTGCTGACGAGACTCTTTCCGACCGTGCTATCGTTGGTGGCCCACCGGCGACGCTCGTTTCGCGCCGACGCGCAGGCTGCGGTGAGCCGCCTTCGCCCGCCGCTGCAAGTGCTGGGCCGCGAACACATCCCCACTGCCGGGCCCTGTCTGCTCACAGTCAATCATTACCACAGCCCCACGTTTCAGGCGTGGTGGCTGTCGCTGTCGATCAGCGCCTCCGTTCCGGCGGATGTTCATTGGATCATCACCAGCACACTCACATTCGAAGATTGGCGGGCCAATGTGATCACGCCGTTATCGCAGTGGGCGTTGCCGCGCGTGGCCCGTATGTATGATTTCACTGCGATGCCCCCGATGCCGCCGCGTCCCTTTGAGGCGGCTGCCCGCGCCGAGTCGGTGCGCCACGTGTTGCGGTTCATCCGCGATACCGGGCGTCCCGTGGTGGGCCTTGCCCCGGAGGGGGGTGATGCCCCTGGCGGTGTGCTGGCCGCCCTGCCGCCCGGGTCGGGGCGGTTCATCCAACACCTGAGCGCTCACGGCCTCACCCTCATCCCCATCGGCGCATACGAATCGGACGGCGCGTTTTGCGTTCGCTTTGGCGCGCCGTATTCGCTGCGGGTGGACACGGCGCTGCCGCCCGACGAGCGCGATGCCGCCGCCGGCAACTGTGTGATGCGCCACATTGCCGATCTGCTTCCGCCGCGCTTGCGCGGCCCGTTCGTTTGAGTCAGGAGGTTATGTGAAACGCACCCCTCTCGGAGAAATCATCAGCCTCAATGCCTATTGGGTGGGCCTGTCGTTCATGTGGAACAGCCTGCACGCGCTGGTGCTGCCGGTCGTGCTATTGAACATGATCCCCGAAACGCAGAAGAACACTTACCTGGGCATACTCACATTCGCCGGCTTGCTGGTGGCCACGGTGGTGCAGCCCGTGTCGGGGGCCATCAGCGACCGTTGGACTTCGCGCTGGGGCCGCCGCCGCCCGTTGATTCTGATGGGCACCGTGTTCGATTTTATCTTTCTGGCGATCGTCGGTTGGGCGGGAGGGCTGGTGTGGCTGGCCATCGGCTACATCGGGCTGCAGATCAGCTCCAACACGGCGCATGGGCCGTTGCAAGGGTTGCTGCCCGACCGCGTGCCGCAGGAGCAATTGGGCGTTGCCAGCGGGTTCAAGAATTTATTTGACATGGGCGGGTTGGTGATTGCCCTGCTGTTGGTGGGCCGCATCCTGCCGCCCGACTCGCGACAGCCGGTGGCCGCCGTGGGGTTGATGGCGTTGGTGTTGTTGGTGGGGGCCGTGATCACGCTGGGGTGGGTGCGTGAGCCGCCCGCCATATCATCCCCTTTGGGGACCGCCCGGGCATCCACTGCGTCGTTGTTCGATTCGCTGCGGGTGAACGTGCGCGCCCACCCGGCCTTCTGGCGGTTGGTGACCTCGCGGGCGATCTATCTTCTGGGCATTTACGGCATTCAGGCTTTTGCGCTGTATTACGTGCGCGATGTGTTGAAGGCCGCCAACCCGGCGCAACTGACGGGCGATTTGCTGGCCAGCCTGACGATTGCTTTGATGGCCTTTGCCGTGGTGGGCGGGTGGCTGAGCGACCGGGTGGGGCACAAGCGGCTGCTGGTGGTGGGGCATTTACTGAGCGCGGTGGGCTGTGTGCTGTTGCTGTTCGCGCGCACGCCCGGCACGTTACTGGCCTTTGGCAGCGTGCTGGGGGCGGGCATCGGCCTGTTCATCACCGCGAACTGGGCATTGGCAAACCTGCTCGCCCCGGCGGCGGAGGTGGGCAAATACATGGGGCTGACCAACCTGGCCACGGCCGGGTCGGGCGCGCTGGGCCGGCTGGAGGGGCCGCTGATCGATGCGCTGAACAACGCCTACCCGGGCGTGTTTGCGGGCTACTTGATGTTGTTCATCCTCGGCGCGGTGTGCGCGGTGGTGAGTGTGGCGGTATTGGCGAACCGGGACGGACATGAGCAAGCGGCTTTCCGCAGCTTGCCGTAGAGGCAGACCGCCTGAGAGTCGATATTCTCTAAATGTATAAATCGCGCCTGTCGTAAATCCAATATGCCGCAATCACGCTGACGACGATGATTGTCGCCGAGATGAGCAGGTACGTTCCATCCATCCGGCCGGTGCGGAAGAGTTCCCCGGCGTCGAAATATTTGAACGGCGTAAAGTATTTGAGAAAATCAAGTTCTTCTTGCATACCGGAGATAATGGACATGAAGTAGGTCGTCAGGATGATGGCCACGGCGGTTGAGCCGGAGAGCTTGTACTGCTTCATGGCGCAGCCCAGCAGCAGCCCGACGGCAAGGAAGATCAGCTCGATCGACAACATGGCCTGCATTTCGAGCGCCAGGAAGTCGTGAAAGGCCTGGTCGGGATTGTACGACCGCACCGCCACAAGCGACACCGCCCAGGTGATCAGCACGAAGGCGATGCAGTTGACCAGGGCAGCCAGCACCTTGGCCGTGACGACTCGGCTTCGTGATACCGGCAGCACGAGCGAAAACTCGACCGTCCTATCGCGCTCTTCCTTGGAGATGATGTCGCTGCCCCACATGGCGGCTGCGATTGCGCCCATTAAGCCAAAGTATATGAACATGAGGCCGTAGTAACCGCTCAACGTGGTCAGGTTAAAGGCACGCATGTTCAAGGCGTCCAGCATCGCCGGGGGCATGGAATCGAGCATTTTCAGCATCTCCGGGTCGCCGGCAAAGGCGGAAAATTTGGCCGCCCCGACCATGATCAACAGCGCGATGATGACGCTCCAGATCACCAGCGATTTGAGGTTGGCTCTCAGTTCACGAATAAAGATGTTCATCATGCATCTCCTCACGACACCGCCGGAATGTCGCGGCGGATGTACAGCCAATAACCTACCGCCAGCGAAGCCACGGTGACCGCTACGTTGAGCAGCACCAGCGGTGTGTCATACGCGCCGTGCTTGACGATGGACGCCGCATCCAGGTGCTTAAAGGGCGTGAGCAGTTCCAGTGTGACCTCGCCAAACACGCCGCTGAACGCGCTTAACACGTACGAACCGAAGCCCAGGCCGAGGGCATATGGCGTTACGCTGCGCACGCGCTTGACCAGCAGCGAAATGACCAGCCCAACGCTCAGGAAAAACAGTTGGAAGACGACGATGCTGAGCAGCAGCAGGAGCAGCGTGCGGGTTTCGTAGTCGCGCTCGCCGCGGAAGAGCGCGATGGCGGCGAAACTGCTCACCCACACAACCAGGTTGGTGAGGGTCAAGCTGGTCAGCGCCGCCAGCAGTTTGCTGGTCAACACCTGCGTGCGGCTGACCGGTTTGCTCAGCAGGAAATCCGCCGTCAATTCACTCTCTTCAATCGAGACCAGCCCAAAGCCGTAATTGCTGGCCTGGATTGCCAGGCAAAGCTGGACGAACAGGAAGATGAAACTGTAAAACCCCAGCACGGTGGCCAGATCCATGTTGTCCAGGCCGAAGGCGGCCCGCAATTCCGGCGGGTATTTTGCCAGCAGTGCGTTCATCAGCGCGGCCTGGTCGGCAAATACCGAAAACATGGAAAAGAAGAAAGCGACGAGAAACGTCAAGGCCAGCGACCAGATGACCACCGATTTCAGTCGGGTGCGAAACTCGTGTCTGTAGATGTTTGCGTTCATGGTCGCTGCCTATTCGTAGTAGTGCATGAAGATTTCTTCCAGCGTCGGCTCCTCGATGGTCACATCGGTAACCTGGATTCCGCTGACTTTTTGCAGCACCGCGTTGATATCGCCTTTGAAGAAGAAATGCACCGTGCCGTTTTCCGTCTGCACATTGGTCACTCCCGGCAGATCAAAGGAGGCCGGAGTCAGCCCTTCAGCCGTCACGCGCACCTTTTTGTAGTTGTTCTGCTGCAGGGTGCGGATGTCGGAGATTTCGGCGATGCTGCCATCGCGGATGATGCCCACCCGGGTGCACAAACGCTGCACTTCGCCCAGAATGTGCGAGGAGAAGAATACGGTCACCCCGCGGGCGTTCTCTGCGCGGATCAGGTCGAAGAACTTGCGCTGCATGAGCGGATCGAGGCCGCTGGTCGGCTCATCCAGGAAGAGCAGTTTGGGGCTGTGCAGCAAGCCCTGCACAATGCCGACCTTCTTCTTGTTGCCATACGACAGGTCGCTAATGCGGCGGTTCAGTTCCAGTTCCATGGTTGCGGTCAGCTCGTGCATGCGTTGGGTGCAGTCGCAATCGTAAAAGCTGGCGGAATACTTTAGCAGGTCAATGACTTTCATCCCTTCGTAGTAATAGACTTCCGAAGGCAGGTAGCCGATATCGCGGCGGATTTCCGGGCCGTGAGTGACCACATCTTTGCCGAAGACTTTGGCGCTGCCGCTGGTTGGATGGATCAGCGACAGCAACAGGCGGATGGTAGTGGATTTCCCGGCGCCGTTCGGCCCAATGAAGCCGAAGATTTCACCTTCTTCCACACTGCATGAGACATTCACGATGCCCCGCGCTTTGCCGTAATACTTGGTGAGATTGGTAACTTCGATAACGCTCATGGGGTTGCTCCTTTGCACAAAACAGTGATGTTGCATCCGTGATTGGGCCATCCAACCTGATCGCCCTGCCACCTTTCGCGAAAACCATTGTACACACGTAGAGAGTCTTTTGGCAAACCACGCAACAGCAATTCAGTCTCATCAAATCGGTCTGGCGATACCAAGGAACGCCAAACCACGGACACGGGCAAGTCCGACCGTTGTCGAGCGTCATGCATTTCGAGCGGGGAGATCGTTGGCATCCCGGGCTTTGCCATCAGCCGGGCGCCGGCTGCCCGGCGCCATCCCGACCTGACCGGCGGACAACCGACGGAAGGCCGCCCAATCACGCGCCCGGCCCCGGGGCGCAGCCCGTTTGCCTTTCGCCGCCGGCTGAGGCACAATAGGCGCATCGAGCCGAGCTTGCCCAGCCTTCCGGGAGACTGCTCTCATGCCAGCCTTCTGCCTTCACGGACACTTTTATCAGCCGCCGCGCGGCAACCCGTTTGCCGACCGCCTCGGGGCGGATGAAATTGGCCGCGAGCCGGGCGCGGAACCCTACGAAAACTGGAACGAAAAAGTCGCCGCCGAGTGCTATCTGCCCAACGCCGAACTGGGCAACTTCGAGTTGATGTCGTTCGACGTGGGGGCCACCCTGCTGCGCTGGATGGAAGTGCACGCCCCCCGCACCTATGGCCTGATCGTTGAGGCTGACCGCAAACACGCCGCCGCGCACGGCGCTGGCAATGCCATGGCAACGCCCGCCCACCACACCATCCTGCCGCTAGCCCGTAAACGCGACAAAGTAGCCCAGATCAAATGGGGCATGGCCGCCTTCGCCCATCGCTATGGCCGCCGGCCCGCCGGCATGTGGCTGCCCGAGATGGCGGTCGATCTTGAGACGCTGCAAATTATGCACGACCTCGGCATCCAGTTCACCATGCTTGGCGAATCGCAGGTGGAAGGCGAACTGCAAGGCGCCGGGCCATACTGGGTGGCGCTTCCCGGCGGCGACCGCCTGGCCGTGTACGTGCGCGATGATGCCCTGTCGCTGCAAATTGCCTTCAACATCCAAACCCTCGGCGGGGCGGGGCGCTGGGCGCGTAACACACTGGCGGTGCGGCGCAAAAACGGCGGGCGGCTCACGCTGGTGGCCGTCGAAGGCGAAACCTTCGGCCATCACCATCCCGGCGAAGAGCACTTCCTCCACTGGCTGCTTTCCTACGAAGCCAACGCCGTCGGGCACACCGTCACCACGCTGGAGAGCGACCTGCGTGAAAACCCGCCGACGGCGAATATCAAAATCAAAGAATTCACCTCATGGTCATGCCCGCACGGGCTGGGCCGTTTCGCCGCCGGGTGCGATTGCACCGCCGGGGCCTCCAACTGGAAGGGCGCGCTGCGCCGCGCCTTCGATAACCTGGCCAACAACGTGGACGACCAGTACGTCACCGAAACCGAGGAGGCCCACGCCGACCCGTGGCAACTGCGTAATGACTACGTAAGCGCCACACTGGGCCACGCCACCGTGGAGCAATTCCTCGCCGATCAAGGCGTTGCGCCCGCTCACCACCCGCGCCTGATCGCGCTGTTGGCCGCCGGATATTTCCGTCAGCGCATGTACACCTCCGCCACGTTCAAATACGAAGACCTCTCGCGCCCCGAGCCGCGCTACGCCATCGCCAACGGCCTGCGCGCCGCGCTGCTGGTGCAGGAGGCCACCGGCGCCGATCTCCTCCCGGCCTTCCGGCGCGACCTGGCGCAGGCCGTGTCGGCCCGCACCGGGCAAACGGGCGCGCAATTGTTGGACGCCATTCCCGTCCCTGAGCCGGCCGGCCCCGTTGACGCGGTTGCCCGCAACGGCAGTTGAGTCTATACTTGTGCCATGTTGCCACCCAAAAACCCCTTCCCTGAAGATGAATTTCCCCCGCGCGCCTCGCTCAATCGCTACGGGCCGATCTTCATCAACGTCCTCACCATCGGCTGCCTCATCGCCACCGCGTGGATCGGCGGGTTGTTTGGGCTGATCATGTTTTCGCCCAACTCCGTCGTCAACCCGTTTCCGCCGCCGCCGCTGCCGCCACTGGCCGTGATAGCCACCCTTACCAGCACGGCGCTCTTCCCTACCATCGCCCCCACGTGGACCTTCACGCCGGAGCCGCCCCCGGCCACCGCAACCGACACGGCGACAAGCGGCCCGACTGTCACCGGCACTGCAATTGTTTTGACGACTCAACCGACCACTACCTCCACCTCCACCTCCACGCGCACGGCCGCGCCCATTGTCACCGAGACCCCGCTGCCATCTCCCACGCAGTTGGGAGGGAGCGTTACGGCCACTGCCACGGCTACGGCCACAACTCAACCCGTCGGCACGCCCACCAACACCGCTGTGCCCATTAGCAATTCGCCCACCGGCCACATCGTGTTTGCCTCTACCCGCAACGGTGACGCCGACGTGTTCATCGTGGACCCCGACGGCAATAACGAGCAACTCATCGTTTCGGCCTCCTCCAACGACGACCGACCCTCGCTCTCGCCCGACGGCAAAAAGATCGCCTTCGTATCCGACCGCAATGGCAACCCTGAAATTTACGTCGTCAATGTGGATGGCACCGGAGAGGTGCGGCTGACGCTGACCAGCGCGATCGAGGGCAACCCGGCCTGGTCGCCGGACGGCCTCAAGATAGCCTTCGATTCAAACCGGGGCGGGAACTTCGATGTTTACGTGATGAACGCCGACGGCAATGGTGTGATCCAGTTGACCACCAACGCCAAAGACGATCGGTGGCCGTCGTGGTCGGCCGACGGAACCAAAGTGGCCTTCCAGTCCAGCCGCAACCCCACCGTCGATATTTACACGATTGACGTGGTCGCCAAAACTGAAACGCGCGTCACCGACAACGGCGGCAACAACCAAAGCCCGGCGTGGTCGCCCGATGGCGCGCGCATTGCCTACCAGTCGGATCAGGATGACAACTTCGAGCTATACTCCATCAAGCCCGACAACTCCGACGAAACGCAGCTGACGAACAACCCCGCCGCCGACGCCAACCCCGCCTGGTCGCTGGACAGCAAAAAGCTCGCCTTCCAGTCCGACCGCAAAGGCAACAGTGATATTTTTGTAATGGATGCGTTTACCGGCGCGGAAGCGACGGGCATTCTCACCGACCCGGCGGATGACAGGCAGCCCTTCTGGGGCAAGTGACCCGCTGCTCAACGGCGGGGATATGGCGGACGCGTCCGGCCGTATCCCCGCCTTTTTGTTTCCCCCGTTTCACATTCCCAACGCCTGTTTCACTTTGAGGGCCACCTCTTCCGGGGTTGTGCCCTCCGCCACCCGCAAGTCCACGCCGGGGTAATACTGCGCGAACCATGCCAGGATGTCGGAGGTGTAGCCCTGCCGCGGATTGATGATGACCGCCTGCCGCGTGTCGAGGTCGCCAATGCCCGCGTCGTCGGCGCTGCCTCCCAGCGTTACCCGGCGCGCCCAGGTGGCATTTGCCACGGCAGTCACCCACGCCGGGTCGGTTTGGGTGGGGTTGAACAGGACGTACGAGCGGGCGTATTGTTCGCGCGGCACGCCCAACGGCGGCTGGGGCGGCGAGGCGCGGGCCACTACCGGGGCGGGCAACGGAGTCTGGTTCAATTGGATGGCCAGGTCGTCCGGCGAATCGGCGTACAGTGGCACGTACACGACACCCGCATAGTATTGGGCAAACCATTGGTCCAGCGGCGGCGTTGTGCCCCAATCCTGCGGGTTCACAACCACGACCATGCGCGCGTGCAGGTTGCCAATGCCCGCGTCGTCCGCGCTGGCGCCGATGGTGAAGCGCCGTGTGGCCCAGGTGGCGCCGGCCACGGCTGCTACCCATGCCGGGTCGGTGGCGCTGGGCGGCAGTAGCACGTACACGCGGCTGTATTGCTCGCGCGGCTGGCCGCGCACGCTGGGCGGCGGAGGCGGCGGTGGGGGCGGTGGCGGAGGCGGCGGAGGAGGAGGCGGCGGTGGTGGGGGTGGGGGCGGCGGTGGCGGCGGTGGCGGAGGCGGTGGTGGTGGGGGCGGCGGCGCGCCGTCTATTTCAACCAGTCGGCATTCATCGATGAACCAGCCGTTGTTTTGGAAACCCCATCGTCCGCGCAGAGCGAAGCCGACTGTCAACGCGCCGCCGGGGTGCAGCACTTCCACGCTCACTGCCGTGTATTGTCCGATGGGGATTGTGCGCGCGTCCAGCCAGCCCGTTTCGCGGACGATGTCGGCGCGGCCGATGCCCACGCTTGTAATGGAGACGAGCACCTCACTGGCGAGATAGTAGTCGGCGCTCGTTTCCGGTGACGGGCGAACACGATCCGCCGTCCACTGGTCGGGAAAGATAGGGCAAGTGAAACGATAGGTGCCTGCCAGTGCTTCAATGGTCTGAGCAAATGAGGCGGAAGTTGGCGCGGTGCCTTTGAAAACTTTGAGGACGAACGGGTCAATACCGGGCGGCGTCAAGCGGCCTTCCTGAGAGACGCCGGTCGCACCGTAGACAAGTTGCCATTCAGGAAATTGTGTTTTCCATTTGATGGGAATGATCTCCGGTTGCAGCCAGTTGTGATCTTGCTTGTCCAGCTTCGGATCGCCCGGCTTCGAGTAGGCGGTCAATTGCCAGTGGCGAGGCAGCAGCCCGGATATGTCGGACGGGGTCGGATCATATTCCTCCGAGCCGAAAGTGGGATTGAGCAGCAGGTTGCTCCCCGGAGTCACCTCGGGAATTGGGGTGGGTGTCGGTATGGGTGTGGGAGTAGGCGGGGGCGGTGGGTCCACCCGTGGTGGAGGTGGGGGCGGCGCCACTTCCGGGAGCGATTGCCGGATGTGATCGGCCAGGTAGCCTGGCACACGCGTCCCGCCAATGTTGTAACGATCCCAGGTGGGGCTGTCGGAGCCGAAGGTGAAGACCGTTGCCCCCACCACGTAAGGGTCCTTTTGCAATTCGCGGTCATACCAAATGAGCTGCTCGGCATAGTAGCGGTCGGCGTCGCGCTCCGGCTGCCGCCAGTAGTCTATGGGATCGTTGGCCCCATCGTAAGCGTTCCAGAAGCCGGTGAGGTCTTTCCACGCGCCGCTGGGCGTGCCGCTGCAGTTGTGGCCCACGGCATCGCAACCCAGCTCGGTGATCACCAGCGGCACGTTGCCAAAGCCGCGCGGGGCGAGGGCATAGCGATATATTTGCCGGTAGCGCAGCGTGAGCCAGCCCATATCGCCCATGGTTTCCTCGCGCCAGCCGGGGCGCACTTTGTTCTCGGGGCAGTTGTTTTGCTGGTAGTTGCCGGTGAGCCACCACACCCAGGGCGCGGAGTATTCGTGCAGGCCCAGCAGGCCGTTGTATTGCAGCGCGGCTTCGACGGCGGGCAGGAAGGCGTTCCACATGCGCTGGTCGCCGGCGTTGATGTCGGGGTAACCGGTGGAGAAGTTGCCGATGACGCCGCGCAGGCCGTAGCTCGCCAACAGGCGCAAGCGCTCGGCCTCGAAGCCGGCGTACCACGCCATTTGGTCGAGCGCGCCGAAGTCATCCGGGCCGCCGAAGGAGGGTTCGTTGTGGCCCTCCCAGATTCTCACCAGCGGGTTGGCGTCGTAGTAGCGCGCCTTTTGAGCGGCCACAAACTGGCTCGCGGCTTGTTGCGGCGTTGCGCCGCTGTGCAGTTGTTGCAGTAGGGTGGTGTCGGTATAGCCGCGCCCCACGATCACCAGGTCCGGGCGCATGGACAGGTATTCGGCGGCGGGGCCGAAGTCGTTGACCAGTTTGACCAGCGCGCAGCCCGCTTCCACCAGCTTACGGGCCTCGGCTGTTGGCCTGAGGGAGTGAGGGGCGAGTTTGGATGGCATATCGCGGTAGAGTGCAAGATATGTGCCGGGGTCAAAGTCAAAAAACTAAAACTCCAAACTTCAAATTTCAAACTCCAAACCGTTTATCCCGCATTTATCGGAATAGAGTAGAATCTGCGGAAATTCGGGCACGGCTGTATTGTTCTGGGGAGGTGGCTTATGAAACGGCGACTGTTTCGGGCCGGCTGGGGCGTGGCGGTGTTGGCGGTGACCACGCTGGCCTGCACGTGTGGGTTGATTTCGCGGCTGGGCCAGGGGGTGCAAACGGCTCAGACCGCACAGGCCATTGTAACGCAGGTCGACGTGGATGGCCTGATGCTAACGGCGCAGGCGGCGGCCACGGAGGTCAACGTGGGCGGCGAGGCGCCCGCCGATATTCCCGTCATGGACGACAAACAAAACTTCTTCGGCTCGGCGCAATTGGTGTCGTACACCACGTCGGCAAGTTTCGAGGCCACGGTGAAATATTACCGCGAAGAGATGACCAGGCAGGGGTGGGAAGAAGCGGAGGGCGCGATGGAGATACAGGGCGCATCCGTGGTGACGTATACCAAGGGCGACCGGACGGCGGTTGTGACCGTGACTGAAACCGGCGCCGATACCACGGTGCTGGTGGCCTTGCAGACCAAATGACGGCATTCACCCCTGTGGCGGTGCAAGCTACGGTGGGCATGGCGCCGGTGGCCGCGCCAGTCTCCCGGGCTGATGTTGCCATTTTGCGCGCCGTGCTTTATGCGGACGTGTTTGACTACGCGCTGACGCTGCCGCAGGTTCACCGCTATTTGGAAGGGGAGGCCATGCCGCTGGAAGCAGTGCGCGAGGCGTTGATCTCATCGCCGTGGCTGGCCGGGCGCGTGGAAACGGTGGACGGCTATGTGGTGGCCTCGGGCCGGGCCGAGTTGGCCCGAGAGCGCCGCCGGCGCGCGGAGCAGGCGCGGCGGCTGTGGCCGGCGGCTCAGTGGTACGGCCGCTGGATGGCGCGGCTGCCTTTTGCGCGCATGGTGGCGGTGACCGGCGCGCTGTCCATGGACAACGTGGACGGCGACGACGACGACATCGATTACTTCATTGTGACCGCGCCGGGCCGCGTGTGGCTCACGCGCGCGTTTTCGATTTTGTTGGTGCGGCTGGCGCGGTTGACGGGCGCGAATTTGTGCCCCAACTATTTGCTGGCCGACTCGGCGCTGTTGCAGGAACGGCGCGATTTGTTTGTGGCTCACGAGCTGGCGCAAATGGTGCCGCTGGTCGGCAAAGCGGTGTACGAGCGCATATGGGCGGCCAACGTCTGGCTCGTCGATATTTTGCCCAATGTGTCGCCGCTGGCCCACGCCGTGCCGGAGGCGTCGGAGGGCGGGCCGGGTCACTGGGCGCAGCGGGCGCTGGAGTGGGCGCTGGGTGGCAAGCTGGGCGATGTGCTGGAAAACTGGGAGCGCACCCGCAAGCTGGCAAAGTTCCGGCGGCAAATGGCGGTGGCCGGCTCGGGAGCAGCGGCGCTGGACGAGAGCCGGGTGAAGGGGCACTTTCACGACTACGGCGCGATTGCCCTCGCCGAATTTGAGAAGCGGTGCCGGGCCTATTTGGGCGGCGCATAACCGGGGGCCTCAGTGAAGCTTGCCATCGTCTCTCCGTATCCGCCCGAGGTGTCGGGCGTGGCTCATTATGGCGCGCGGTTGGCCGCGGGCTTTGCCCGCAC
>JACRBQ010000030.1 GCA_016213135.1 Chloroflexota bacterium
AAAGTCGGCGACAGGCCATGAAATGGTAGGAGCGGCTTGTAGCCGCGAGCGGGCCTGCCGCAATTCCATGCCATCGCGGGTGCAACCCGCTCCCACGCGCACAGGCATGGCCTTTTGTCAATGGACTTTGGAAAGACCCTCCCCGGTGTCCGTCCACATTCAAATGCCCCCGCCCCGGTTGCCTGTTCCAAAACCCGCGCGGTAACACGCCCTGCGCAGCCAGCGCCGCAAACTGCGGCAACGGATCGACCACCGTCCAGCCGCTCACGGCTTGCGCGGAAGCCAGCAGAGCCTGCTCGTCGTCGCCAGCTTGCTCCCAGCCACACCCCGGCCTGAGCCAGATATCGAACGACTCTAACGACGTGCCTGCGAGAAACTTCCATTACGGCTCGAGGCGTTGATACGTCGCGTGGGCGCGTTCGGATAATTCCGGGTAGCCCTGCGCCTGCCACCACCACACGTAAATACCAAATTCGGTGCGCGCTTCGGGGATGGATGCCAACAGCGGCGCGGCTTTGTCGTATTCGCCAAGCCAAACATAGGAATACGCCAGCGCTTTCGTCACGCCGTGGTGATCGGGGTCGGCGGTGTGGGCCTGTTGCAAATACTGCGCGGCCTCGCCGAAGTTGCGGCGCAGCATGGCCGCCAGCCCCAACCGCTGGTTGGCGGTGCGATTGCCGGGGTCGAGGGCCAGCGCCCGCCGCGCTTCGGATTCCGCCGGGGCAAGGTAGTCTGCGTATTGCCCGTCGTTCCATTCGTTGGTAGGGAAGCCATAAAGCTCAACGCGGGCTTCGGCCACGGCGGCCATGTTGGCATGCCATGCGGTCAGCGCGGGCCGCCATACCACCATCAGCAACAGCGCCGCTAGCGCGACGGCTCCCAGCGCGAGGCGGCGTCGCCACGGTTGGGGTGCAGGTAATGGCGCAAGGCCTTGCGCCCCGACGCGTGCCCCGGCCGATTGGGCCGCCCCGGCGAGGCAGAGTCCGGCGGGGACCAGCATGGCCGGGGCCATGCGACTGACAATCAGCGCCGCATCGGACAGCCCGTGCAAAATCATAATCCCAATACCCAACGCGCCGGCAATGACGAATGGCCGATAGGCATCGGGCGCGGCGCGCAACTGCGTTGTGGCCCGCCACGCGGCCAACGCCATGAGGCCGGCGAAGCCCCCCAGCCCCGGCCAGCCCTGCTCGACGAGCACGTTGAGGAAGGCGTTGTGCGCGTGGGTGATGAAGCTCTGCGGGATGACGAGGATGTATGTGGAGTAGAGCGCCGGGAAGGCGGCCAGCCCGCCGCCGGTGAAGGGCGCATCCTGCACCAGCCGCCACGATTGCTGATAGACCTCGAGGCGGCTGACGGCGCTGCTGAAGCCGGGCAATGCGCCGAAGATGGTGGTGATGAGTTGCGGGCGGACGATAAAGACGATTGATGCGGCAAGGGCGACGAGGGCGATGCCGCCCCAAAAGACGGCCGGTTGCGGCGCGGCGAATCGGGGGGATGCTTGACTCGCCAGCCACCACCATAGAGCCAGGGCGGCGGCCCCGGCCAACGCCAACCACGCCCCGCGCGACGCCGTCATGCCGACGCCAAACAGCACGACCAGCCCGCCCCCCACGGCGATGAGCGTAGTCAGTCGATCGGCCATTGCCCGGCTGCGCCACGATTGAAGCGCCAACATGAGGGCCACGGGCAAGACGAGCGCCAACACACTGGCGACGACGTTGGGGTGAGGTTTGTATTGGCCGAGGTCGGGGACGAGGCGGTTGAGCGCGAGGCCGAGGGCGCGCACGGCGGCGAATTTGACCGGCTGGTTGGCCCAGTCGTTTTGGGTGACGAAGTACAGGCTGAGGGTTGCAGCGAAGGCGACGAAGCCGGCGCTAAAGCGGGCGAGGGCGCGCGGGCTGCACTCGGCCAGCAAATAGAAAAGCCCCACCGCGCCGAGGTAAAGGTAGAGCCGCGTGAGCGCTTCCCACCAATTGGGCGTGGCCCACAGTCCCACGGCCGCGCTGAGCATGAACAAGACCAGCGGCAGGTCAATGGGGGTGACCGGGAAGGGGCGGCGAGTGTGCGCCCAGCGCAAGGTCCACGCGCCGACGAGCAACACACTACCGGCGTTCATCAGCGGGACGTAGATTTTGCCGGAGGCCCACAGGCCAATGGCGGCCAGCGTCAAGGCCCACTCCAGCACATACAGCCCGTCGCCCAGCCAGGCCGGCGAGTGGCGGCGAGCCGTTAGCCCTGCACCCATCCGAGAGTTTGCAGACCGATGTCCACCGCGCTTTTGAACCCGGCCCAGGTGTTCATGGATTTGATCATCGTCCAAACGGGGCCGGGGCGGAAGGCCCATTCACGAAAGGCGCGCTTCTGCCAGTAGAGCAGGTCTTCGGCCTTGAGGTTTTCGTAGTCGAGCACCGTGCCCTGATCCATGTCCACTTCTTCCCACGCCGTGCCGGAACGGAACCAGCCGTTCTCGACCACTTCAAAAAAGAACGGCGTGCCGGGATACGGCGCGGCCACGTGGAAGAGGGCAATATCCAGCGGCAGCGCCCTGGACACGGCCATCGTATCTTTGATGGTCTCTTCGGTCTCGCCGGGCAAGCCGATGATGAAGTAGCCCCAGTTTTTGATTCCGGCTTTCTTGGCCCAACCGAGGGCTTTGTGGGCTTGTTCCATCTTATAGCCCTTGTGCGCCTTTTTGAGGATCAATTCGTTGCCGCTCTCGATGCCCCACGAGATCAGGGTGCAACCGGCGCGGCCCATGAGGGTGAGCATCTCTTCGTCAACGTAATCAACCCGGCTGTTGCACGTCCAGGTAATCTTCAGGCCCTGTTCAATGATGAGCTTGCACAACTGCACCACCTGCTCGCGGCTCACGGTGAACAGGTCGGAATACATGTGAATGTGGTGGATGCCGAGGTTGTACAGCAGCCACATTTCTTCCATCAGCTTTTCGGGCGAGCGCAGACGCACGGAGTTTTGGTAACTGACGTGCTTGATGCAATACTTGCAGCCCGCCGGGCAGCCACGGCTGGTGACGATGAACGTATAAGGCCCTTTGATCATGGGCATACGGTATTTGTCCAGCGGCAGCAGGTTGTGCAGCGGGAAGGGCAGGTCGTCGAGGCTTTTGAAGAAGGGGCGATCCCAGTTGACGGTGATCTCACCGTTGAGCCGCCAGCCCAGCCCTTTGACGGCCGCCAGTTGCGCGTCGGTGGGCGTGGGGGCTTCGGTTGCGGGCGGCGCGGCGGGGAACAGCGGGGCGGGTGGGCTGTGGCCGTTTCCACCGGTAAGCATCTCGCCAGTAGCCATCCACGCGGGCCGCCACGCCGGGTCGGAGTCGCTCCACATCTTCCACACGAGTTTGTGGCCGGGCAGTTCAGCGCCGCTTTGGGGGTCGAGCAAATGGCCGTCGTCCGCGGCCTGCCAGCGGCCGGCGGCCACTTCGTGCGTGTCAATCAATTCGCGCAGCGTCATCTCCGGCTCGCCGCGCAGCACGTAATCCAGCGCCGGGTAGAGGCGCAGCGTTTCGCGGGCCACGGGCGTGACGTGCGTGCCGAAGGCCATGGTAACGGCGTTGAGGCTCTTGGCCAGAAACACGCCGTACATATCGTTGGTCAGCGTAGGAGCCGTGACCTGCGTGAGATAGTAGCGCGGGCGGCGGTCGCGGAGAATTTCCTCGAACTGCTTCCAGTTCATCCGCAGGGCGTTGGCATCCACAATCTCCACCGTGTTATCGGGATGGAGCAGCGCGGCCATTTGCGCCAGACTCACTTGCGGCCAGATCATGTTTTCGCGGCTGCGGCGGCCCACCCGGTGCTGGGTGCGAATCCAAATGCCGCCGTCGGGAGTGGGCGGGTTCACCAGCAGCACATCCACTTTGCTGCCCCGGCTGCGATTCAAAATGCTCTGCCGCACCACCGCATCCGCATCGGGGAAGCGCGCATCGGGCAGCTTGACGATGCGCCGCGTACCCAGGTTATCTCGCAACTCTGTGGTCATTTCTCTTTACCTTCCCTGCGGCTCTTTTTAGATTCCGCCGCCGGCCATTTTTCTCCGAGAAGATCGGTGCGAGCGCGAATCTCGCGCTCGGATAATTCCTTCAAAACCTTCATGAGCGCGCGGGAGATCACCAGTTGCAGCCCGACCAAAATGAACATGGCGCTGCCCACCAAATACAACCACAGGCGATTCACCTCCCAGCCGCGCAGGCCTAAAATCAGGCTTGTTAGGCCAAGTATGCCCCCTACTCCGGCCACTGTCAACCCGAGCCAGCCAAAATGCCGATCCAACGGCGGATCGAATATGGGTTTGCCGAACAGCCCCATTTGCACCGGTTGTTTTCGGAAAAGGGAAACGAGGTAGTTGAACGTGGCCCCCAGAGTGAACAAGCTCACCCCGGATACCCCGGCCACCAGCGCCACAAAAATGGCGGCCACGCCCCACGGCCCCAGCGTGGTGACGCCGCGCAACCGGGCAACCACCAGCCCCAGCCCGACCAACACCGCCAGCCCCACCCCGGCCAGCCCGGCCATGCCCAGCACCCGCACCGGGTTGTAGCCCAGCGCCGTCCAGAGGATCGAGCGCACGTAAGTCAGCCCGTCGCGCACCACGCTCAGTTTGGAGCGCCCCACCCGTTCGCTGTATGGGATGGGCACCTCGACAATGTTCAATCCTTCGTGAATGGCGCGCAGGCTCATGATGGGCGTGAAGTTCAAGCCGTCCGGCAGCGGGTACAACTGCGCGAGCACCGTGCGTCGGATGACGCGCATGCCGCTGGCGGAATCGCTGACCCGCGTGTTGCCCAGCAGTGAGATGAGATTGGCAAAGGCGAAATTTCCCACCCGGCGCACCAGCGGCATTTCGCTTTGTTCGCCGGCCATGCGCGAGCCAATCACCACATCGGCCCCGGCGAGGGCGGCGCGGCACAACTGCGGAAAGTATTCCGGCGGGTACGTGCCGTCGGCATCGAGGAAGGCAATCCAATCGCTGTTGGCGCGAGACAGCCCCGTTTTGAGCGCCGCGCCGTAGCCCCGGTTGTGCTCGTGCTGAACGAGGCGCACCGCTCCGTCGCCGGCTCGCTGCTCGGCGATGCGCCGAACAACGTCCACCGTGGCATCGCGGGAACCGTCGTCCACCACGATCACTTCCAGCAGCCCGATGCCCATATCGGTCAACGCCGGGCGCACGGCCAACACGCGCGCCACAATGGCCGAGATGCCGTCTACCTCGTTGTAGGCCGGGATGACCACGGAGAAGGATTGGCAGTTTGAATTCGGCAGATCGTCGATGCGGGTCGTCATGAGTCTAATAGTAAATATTTCGCGGCGGCGGCTTGTCGCCCGCACCCACCGCACGGATGACTTTGGCCGGGACACCGCCGACCACGGTGTGCGGCGGCACGTCCCGGGTGACCACGGCCCCGGCGGCCACCACCGAGCCGCGCCCCACCCGCACCCCGTCGGTGACCACGACCGCGGACCCCAACCAAACATCGTCTTCTACAACGATGCCTTCGGCGGTGATGCCCTGTTCCACAAAGGGCCGCGAGGGATCGTCGAAGATGTGATCGACGGCGATGAGTTGCGTGTGCGGCGAGGTGTACACCCGGTCGCCAATGGTGACGCCGCCCTGCCCGCGAATGACCGTGTACTCGCCGATGAGGCCATCGCGGCCAATGCGAATTCCGGCGTGAGGCAGCCCGCGAAAGTTATACACGTGCAACACCGCCCCGTGCATCACCAGCGTGCCCGGGCCGATCTCCACGCCGTTGGGGCAAGCGTGAATATAAACGCCCTCGTCGAGATAACTGCCGCGTCCGAGGCGGATATGGCTGGCGAAGCGCAGGCGCACATGGGGCTCAATGGCCGCCGCGCCATCCATGCGCAGCATGAGCCGGTAAGCCGCCGCCCGCAGCGCCATGCCCGCCACGGTGGGCAACCAGCCCAAAGCGGCTTGCAGAGTCTGTTCGAGAACATATCGCCCGGGCGACGCGGCCTGGCGCGACACATACAGCCGGGCCTGAGCCAACGCGCCCAGGGGAACGTGGGCCGCTCCCGGCACCCGCCCGGATTGGCCGCTGGTTGGCTGCGAATTTTGCATACGGCGAATGAGTTTAGCGAGCGTTAGCGAGCGTTAGCGAGCGTCGGGCAGGCTCCGCCCTTCCGACATTAACGGTCGGGCGGCGAGAATACACATATGAAGCTGGCAAACATCCACAAGGCAGTCACCCGGGCACAACTGAGCACGGCTTCGAGGCCGGCTACTACCGGCGTGGCTTCACCTTTTGGACGGCGCCGACATTGAGTTCAACAGCCAGCATACCGCGCGGGCGGCGTTGGTGTTTTTCCAGCAGTTCCAGCAACACCCGAACGCGTTCCTTGCCATCCAGCCGGGCGTCAAACACAGCTTCGTAGCCCGCAAACGGGCCGCTCGTGATTTTGACACGGTCACCCGGGGCCAGGCTAGCGAAGGCCAAGCCCCCGGCAGCGCGGATTTTCTCCACGCGTCGCTTGAGATCGAATATGAAACTGTCGGGTATCGTTGCTGGATAACCGCCAAACTCGACGAGCCGCTTTGCGCCGGGCGCCCACTGCACCGCCGCAATGCCCACAGCTTCCAAATCCGCCTTGGCAAACAAGTAATTGGGAAACAGCGGGCGCTCTTTGCTGGAGCGACGGTTCACCGGGTTGACGTGAATCAGTGGCAAATATACCGCGATCTTGTGCTCACGGAGATAGTCAGCCACTTGCCGCTCTTTGTGAGGCTTTACGTTGATAACGTACCAATATTCCATAAACCTATGCCCGCCTCCTCACACCCGTTGGCATGCCAACTTTAGCGCGCTGATTATACCAGACGGCAGCAGAGATTATGTTAGCTCGCACGGCACAAGAAACCTTTCAAATAGGCGCCTTCCGGAAAGGTAAGGAGCACCGGATGATCGCTAGCTTGCCCGAGTCGCCGGATGATTTGCACGTCGCGCCCCGCGTCCAACGCCGCGCCGAAGAGCACCTTTTGGAAGAGGTCTTCGCTAACCAGCCCCGAGCATGAAAATGTGACGAGGCGCCCACCCGGACGAAGCAGCCGGAACGCCAGCCAGTTGATGTCCTTGTAAGCACGCGTGGCTTTGCGAATCTGGTTCTCGGTGTGCGCGAATTTGGGCGGGTCAAGGATAATCAAATCGAATCGCCGCTCGGCGTCGCGATACTCGCGCAGCACTTTGAACACATCGCCTTCCACCACGCCGCCCTCGGGCATACCGTTGAGGGCCAAGTTGCGACGAGCGAGGGCCAGCGCTGAACCGGATGAGTCTAGGCTGGTGACTGCGCTCGCGCCGCCTTGCCATGCCTTCACTGAAAAAGCCCCGGTGTATGCAAACGCATTCAATACTTCCTGCCTACGCGCAAGCGCGGCGACTACGGCGCGGTTGTCGCGCTGATCGAGGTAGAAGCCGGTTTTGTGTCCCCGGGCAATGTCCACCGCGAACCGGACTCGCGGCCCATTTGTTCCCGGCGCATCGGCCTCCCACACTTCCACCAACGTCGGCGGGGCCTCGCCGCTCAAAACGCCGGCGCGCGATGGCAGCCCCTCTTTAGCGCGGACGTCCACATCGGAACGTTCGTAGACGCCCCGCACCCCTGGCTGGGCGGCCACCACGACTGCGATGGTGTCCTTCCAGTATTCGGCTCCCGTGGTGAGGAACTGACACACGGCGAATCCGGCATAGTGGTCCACGATGAGTCCCGGCAGGTTGTCGTTTTCAGCATTGACCCAGCGCAGGGCGTTGGTGTGCCCGGCCAGCGCGGCGCGGGCTTCAATTGCCTGAGTCAGTCGGCGGGAAAAAAAGTGCTCGTCCACCGGCTCAGCTTCATCCCACGTCCACACTCGGGCGGCAATTTGAGATTGGGGCTAAAGGCGGCGCGCGCCATAAACTCGCCGTCCGCTGAACGGACGATGACGGTTTGGCCGGAGGCCGGCTGGCCGTGCACGGCTGCCACCGACCCGGTGAAGATCCACGGGTGGCGCTGGCGGACGGACTTGTCGCGGCCCGGCCTGAGCAGCAGCGTTGGCTCAACCATAGGGAATGGCGGCGACTGCAGCACTGCGAGTGGCAACCCCGGCTAAATGATTCCCACCTGCTTGCCGGCGAACTCAAACACGTCGAGGGCCTGCTCAATCTCCTGCGGACTGTGGCCGGCGGTCACTGTGGCGCGTAAGCGGGCCTGGCCGTCGGGAACGGCGGGCGACACGACCGGCAGCACAAAGATATCGCGGTGCTGGCAATGCTGAGTCATTTCGTAGGCGCGCATGTCGACGCCGCACAGCACCGGCACAATGGCGGTGGAGGTACGCATGGTATCGAAGCCGAGTTGCTTGAGACCGTTCATGAACTGCGCGGCGTTGCGGCTGAGGGCGGCCACGCGCTCCGGCTCATCAAGGATCACTTCAAATGCAGCTTTAGCGGCGGCGGCCTGGGCGGGCGGCAAGGCCGCCGAAAAAATGAAGGCCCGCGAGGCGTGTTTGAGCATGTGGATCAGCTCTTTGCGCCCGGCCACATAGCCGCCCACGCTGGGGATGGTTTTGCTGAGGGTGCCCATTTTGATGTCTATCGCATTATCCATCCCGAAATGTTCTTCGATGCCGCGCCCGGTTTTGCCTAACATGCCCAACGAATGCGCCTCGTCCACCATGAGCCAGGCATGATGTTTCTTGCACAGGGCGGCGACCCCCGGCAAGTTAATCACGTCGCCATCCATGCTGAACACGGCATCCACCACCACCAGCCGAACACCTTTGGGATCGCTCTTCGCCAGGGTACGGTCAAGGTCGGGCAAGTCATTGTGTTTGAAGCGCAGGAACTTGGCGCCGGACAGCAAACACCCGTCCACAATGCTGGCGTGATTCAGCTTGTCGCAAATCACCGTGTCGTGGCGGCCCACCAGCGTGGAGACGACGCTAAGGTTGGTCACATAGCCGCTGGAGAATGTGATCGCCGCTTCGGCGTGTTTGAAGTTGGCGATGGTCTCTTCCAGTTCCTCGTGCAGCCGCAGCGTGCCCGCCAGCAGACGCACGCCGTGCGTGCCCGTGCCGTACTTATCGACGGCCGCCGTGGCCGCCGCGTTGATGCGCGGGTGGCCGAGCAGGCCCAGATAGCTGTAGCTGGCAAACATGAGCATCTCGCGGCCCCGCACTGCCACCCGGGCGCCGCCATGCAATTCCTCGAGCGGCTGGTTGTAAAAATACAAATCCTCGTCTTTCAGCCCGCCCGCCCGCTGCAACCAATAATCGGCGTGCTGAACAAGCTTGTCTTCCTCGCTCCAGTCCATCCATCGGCTCCTTTAGTCGATATTGCCTAATTCTCTCAACGCCGCTTCGTCAATGATCTTTACGCCGAGCGCCTGCGCTTTGGTCAGCTTGCTGCCGGCCGCCTCGCCCACCACAAGGTAGTCGGTTTTCTTGCTCACGCTGTCCGTCACCTTGCCGCCCCGCTCTTCAATGAAGGCCCTGGCCTGCTCGCGGGAGAAATCGGGCAGCGTGCCGGTGATGACGAACGTCTGGCCCGCGAAGGGGCCGCCGGCCGCAGCGCCTGGCCTGACTTCGACAGTGGGCCACACCCCGGCCTTTTTCAGCTTGTTGAGCAGCCGTTTGTTGCCGGGGCGGGCAAACCAATCGGCGATGGTGGCGGCAGTGTTCGGCCCCACGCCCTCAATGGCTACGAGGTCTTCATCGCTCGCATGTTGCAGCGCATCCATCGACCCGAGTTGGGCGGCCAAATCGGCGGCCAGCACTTCGCCCACGCCGTGAATGCCCAGCGCCGCCACCAGCCGGGCTAACGGCCTCGAACGGGCAGCCTCGATGGAAGCCAACAAATTCTCGGCTTTCTTCCCGGCAAAGCCTTCGAGCGTCAGCAGTTTTTTGTCGGTCAACGAAAAGATGTCGGCGGCATCTTTCACCAGCCCGGCCTTCACCACCTGCTCGGCAATCTTGCTACCAAAGCCTTCCACATCCATGGTTCCCCGCCCGACAAAATGCTCGATGTTGCGGATCAACTGATCAGGGCAAGCGGCGTTGATGCAATAGTATGCCACTTCCCCTTCGGGCTGCTCCACGGCTTCGCCGCAGGTGGGGCACTTTTGCGGCGGCTTGTAAGGGCGCTCGTCGCCGGTGCGGGCCTCGAGCACCGGGCCGATGACGTAGGGTATCACATCGCCCGCCCGTTTGAGCAGCACCCGGTCGCCGATGCGAATATCCTTTTCGGCGATATAGTCAAAATTGTGCAGCGTGGCCTGCCGCACAGTCACGCCGCCCACCTCCACCGGCTCCAAAATGGCAAACGGAGTCAGCACCCCGGTGCGCCCCACGTTCACGCCGATGTCGTTCAGCGCCGTGGTCACCTCACGGGCCGGGAACTTGAACGCAATGGCCCCGCGCGGGTCTTTGCCCACAAAGCCGAGGTCGGCGGCCAGGCGCAGGTCGTCGATCTTAATAACCATGCCGTCAATTTCATAGTCCAGCGAGTCGCGCTTGTCGTTCCACGACTCGCAGTAGGCAATGGCCGCTTCGAGATCGGCGAAACGCCGCGCCGCCGACGTTACCGGAAAACCAAACTCGCGCAGGGTTTCCAGCGTGGCCCACTGCGTATCCAGCGCCAACCCCTCGGCGTCCACCACGGCATAGCACAGCAGCGAAATGGGCCGGGCGGCGGTGAGCTTCGGGTCCAGTTGCCGAAGCGCCCCCGAGGCGGTGTTGCGCGGGTTGACAAAGGTCCTTTCTCCGGCTTCGGCCAACCGCGCGTTCATCGCTTCAAAATCCTTGGTGAAGATGACGGCCTCGCCACGAACCACCCACCGCTTGGGCGGCTTGCGTTTGCCCGTTACCGGAATGCGAAGTGGAAGGGAACGTACCGTCCGTAAATTGGGCGTGACCTCCTCCCCCACCTCGCCATCGCCGCGGGTGGCGCCGCGCACGAAGGCGCCGTTCTCGTAGTGCAGCACCACGGTCAGCCCGTCGATCTTCGGTTCTACCACAAAGCCCGCCCCACGCACGCGGTCATCCAACCTGGCGACGCGCTCGAACCACGCCCGCACCTCGTCGGTGCTGAATGCATTGCTCAGGCTGAGGATGGGCGCGGGGTGGCGCACCTTTTCAAATTTCTCGGAGGCCGCGCCGCCCACACGCTGCGTAAGCGAATCCGGAGTGACCAACTCCGGGTATTGGGCTTCCAGCGCCTGTAATTCCTTATACAGCGCATCGTACTCGGCATCGGAAATAACCGGAGCCGAGAGCACGTGATAGCGATGGGAGTGCTGCTGAATTTCCTGACGCAACCGGGCCGCGCGTTCAGCAGGGGCAGGCGTGGACATGCCCGGAATTATAACGCTATAATCGGCGGCATGTCCGAACTGCTGGCGGCTGCGCCCATAGACCGACGCGGTCTTGACGAACATGTCGGTCTCCGTTTTCATTTTGAGCGTTACAATTAGCGCCTAACGGCGGTCGCCAGTTGGCACAGGCCCGGCCGCCGGCTGGATGCAGCTTATGCCTGCTACCGCTCAAGCTACTCTTTCCCCGCCGCGACTGCCGCAACAACGCCTGGCCCATTGGCTTGCCGCCCACCAGGCGCTGGCGCTGGCCACCCTTGCCCTGTTGGCGATGACCGCCGGCATCGGGCGCATTGTCACCCACCCGCCCGCCCCAACATCGGAAGAAACCCCGGCGTGGTGGCCGATCTCGCTCAATGTGGCCGAGGGCCGAGGCTACACCGCTTGTTATGAGAACTACTTTCCGTTTTGCAGCACAACAGCGGACAGCCCCACGGCTATGCGCGAGCCGGTGCCCGTGTTGCTATTCGCGGCGGTGGCCGCTCTCACTCGCGAGTCGTTGCTGGCGGCCTCGCTGGTGGAACTGGCATTGCATGCGGCCATTGTGGTGGCGGTGTTCTTTCTAGCCCGCGAGTTGTTCGACCCGACTGTCGCGCTCGTCGCAGCCGGTTTGTGGGCCATCTACCCGCCCGCGCTCAAAATGGTGCCACAGGTATCGGGCGATTTGACGGCCGCGCTGATGATGACGGCCGGAATGTACTGGCTGGTGCGGGCGCGGCGTAGCGGCCAACTCGCACACTGGCTGGTTTCCGGATTATGCTGGGGACTGGCGGTGCTGTCACGGTCGGCGGCGCTGGCGGTGGCGGGGGCGCTGGCGGCGGGGATAGTGGTGGAGAAGGCCGCGGCCATGCGGCGAGGCGGGCCGGGCGTGCGACAATGGGCGCCCCCCATAGTTGGTTTTGTGCTGGCCATCTCGTTGGCCATGTCGCCGTGGGTTATCCGCAACGAACTGGTCTTCCACAGTCCGGTGCTCACCTCCACTCTCACCGCATATAACCTGTACCGGCACAACCACGTTGTGGCCTCGGACGGCTATCTGCGGATTGTAGGATCTGCCGAAGCGCAAACGGAAGTTACGCGGCTAATGGGCCAGGCTGTCAACCTTCCGCAGGGCACGGTTGACGAAGTGCAAATGAGCGCGGTGTACCAGCGAGAAGCATTGCAAATCATCAAGGCCTACCCCGTGCGATATTTAGCGTTATCGGCGTATCGCTTCCTGCCGCTGTGGTTCGACTGGCAAGTGGCCGAGGCTTACGGCCGCCACACCACCCGTTGGGACGCGGTGATTATGGCACTGCAGGCCTCGTTGCTGGCTCTGGCCCTGACAGGGCTGGCGAACGGTTGGCGGCAGAGCTGGCCGCTGGCATTGGCGGTGGTGGCGACAAGCGCGGAGTATATGGTCATCATCAGCCTCTTGCGCTACATCGTCCCGGTGATGCCGCTGGTAATCATCCTGAGCGCGGCGGGCATGGGGCGCATCGCTGGAGCGTGGCGGGCACGCAAAACTGTCGCCCAAGCGCATAACGTGACAGCGGTTTATAATACCCGCCATGACGAAGCCGCTCCGACATAAGCAGATTCTGCTGGTGGAAGACAGCGTTGAAATTCGCCGCGTTCTGGCCAGCACGCTGGAGAGGGAACGTTACACCGTGTATCAGGCAGAGCACGGGCAGGCGGCGCTCAAGACCCTTCAGCAAATCACCCCCGACCTCATCCTCTCCGATATCAACATGCCGCGCATGAACGGCATCGAGTTCTTCAAGGAGCTTCGCAAGAACCCGGCGTGGACTCCGATCCCGTTCATCTTCCTTACCGCCAACAACTCGCCTCAAGACATTCAGGCCGGGCGCGTGCTGGGCGTTGAAGATTACATCACCAAACCCATCGACCCCAAAGACCTCATCTCCATCGTCAACGCGCGGCTGCTGCGCGTGGCCGACGTGCAGGTGGCGCAGATAGGCCTGGCCTACCTCGAAACGGTGAACGTCCTCGCCAACACCATCGAAGGCCGCGATCCCTACACCTTCGGCCACGTGAAGCGGGTGGCCCAATACGCCCGGCGCATCGCCGAGGCCCAGCAGTGGCCGCCGGAACATCTGCGCATGCTGGAGTTCGGCGCGCGCCTGCACGACATCGGCAAAATCATGGTGCCGGACGAGGTGCTGAAGAAGACCGGCCCGCTCACCGATGTTGAATGGGCGCTCATGAAACAGCACCCCGTAACCGGGGCCAAAATCCTCAATCAGATTACCCATTTGCGCGGCACCCTGCCCTATGTGCTTTACCACCACGAAAAATGGGACGGCACCGGCTACCCGCGCGGGTTGAAGGGGAAAGAGATTCCCGTGGAAGGGCGTTTGCTCGCCGTGGTGGACGTTTACGACGCCCTGACCACCGTGCGCCCCTACCATCCCGGCCGGCCCCAGGCCGAGGTGGTCACCTTCCTGCAGGCCAAGGCCGGCGTTCACTTCGACCCGGACATGGTGACCGTGTTCACCCGAGTGCTGCCGCCGGACAACAAATAGAGCCAACAAAAAAGAGCCGCCGGCAGATTGCCGGCGGCTCCTGTTTTAAGCGCGTCCTATCCCTCGGGCGGCAAGCCTACCAGTATCTCCCCGTTCTCAACCTTCACCGGATACGATGGAATGTCCACGATGGCCGGGAACGAGAGCACCTTGCCGGTGCGCACGTCGAACCGCGCGCCGTGGCGGGGGCATTCAATCTCCGCGTCGTAGAGGTCGCCCTCGGCCACCGGGCCGTCGTCGTGCGAGCACACATCGGCAATGGCGTAATACGAGCCTGCGATGTTGAACACGGCAATCGACAGCCCGTCTATCTCCACCAGCTTGCGCCGGCCGCTGCCCACTTCGGCCGCCGGGCCGATGGCGATGAACTCAGCAGTATTGGAGTCAATGGGTTTGTAAGTAATCATCGCTAACCGGCCTTTCAGTCTTCTTCTTTGAGTCCATACGCTCCGGCCTTCAATACCTTCAGCGAAAGCAGAGCGCACTTGAGACGCACCGGGCCCAGCTCGATGCCCAACAGTTCCAGCACTTGCTCTTTGCCGATGTGCCTGATTTCGTCGAGCGTCTTGCCCAGAATTTCCTCGGTGAGCATGGAGGCCGAGGCCTGCGAAATGGCGCAGCCGTGACCCGAAAACGCCACCTCTTTCACCCGTTGGTTCTCGTCCAGCCGCAGGTCGATGCGGATGCGGTCGCCGCACAGGGGATTGTCGTCCTCGTACGAAATGTCCGCCGGGTCCAGCGTGCCAAAATTGCGCGGGTTCTTGTAATGGTCGAGGATCACCTCGCGGTACATGTCGTCCATGGCGTGCGGCCTCACCCTTTCCAATACGTCCGGCGATCAGCCAAACATCTTTTTGACTTTGTACAGCCCCTCAATCAACGCATCGACTTCGCCCATGGTGTTGTACAGATAAAAGCTGGCGCGGGCGGTGGCGGGTAGTTGATAACGATCATGCAGGGGCATGGCACAGTGGTGCCCCGCCCGAACCGCGATGCCATCCCGATCCAACACCTGGGCAATATCGTGGGGATGCACCCCCGCCAGTGAAAAGGCGGCTACCCCGCCCTTCCGTTCCGCCTTTGGCCCGTACACCGTCACCCCCGGCACTTCCTCCAGCCGTTCCAAGGCATAGGCAATGATCTGGCGCTCGTGCGCATGGACAGCCGCCATGCCGGTGCCCGTCAAATAGTCCACCGCCGCGCCCAGCCCTACGCCCTCGGCGATGGCGGGTGTGCCGGCCTCGAACTTGTGCGGCAGCGCGTTCGCTTTGAACTCGCGCAAATACACGCGCCGGATCATGTCGCCGCCGCCGAGAAAAGGCGGCATGTCTTCGAGCAATGCCTGCCGCGCCCACAACACGCCAATGCCGGTGGGGCCGCACATCTTGTGCCCCGAAAACGCCAGGAAGTCCGCGCCCAGAGTTTGCACGTCCACCGGCAGGTGCGGCACCGACTGCGCCCCATCCACCAGCACCAGCGCCCCGGCAGCATGGGCTTTGGCGGCAATGTCGGTCACCGGGTTGATAGTACCCAGCACGTTGGACATATGCGTCAGGCACACGAGCTTCGGCCGCTTCTGCAAAATATCGTCGAACGTGGAAAGGTCCAACTCGCCATCGTCGGTCACCGGGATCACTTCGAGCGTCGCGCCCTTTTCGGCGGCCAGCATTTGCCACGGCACCAAGTTGGAGTGGTGCTCCATTTCGGTAATCACGATGGCGTCGCCGGCGTTGACGTTGGCGCGGCCCCAACTGTAGGCCACCAGGTTGATGGCCTCGGTGGCGTTGCGCGTGAAGATGACCTCTTTGGTTGAGCAGGCGTTGATAAACCGGGCCACGCGCTCGCGCGCGCCCTCGTACAGCGCCGTGGCTTCCTCGGCCAGCGCATGGACGCCGCGATGAATGTTGGCATTGGAGCGGCGGTAGTAGTCGTTCATGGCCTCGATGACCGAGGCCGGTTTTTGCGACGTGGCCGCCGAGTCGAGATAGATCAGCGGCACGCCGGGGCGCACTTCGCGCGAAAGGATGGGGAAGTCGGCGCAAATGCGCGCGCTGTCAAAGGTCGAGAGAGCCGTCACGTATCACCTGCCCTTCATGGCCGGGCCGCCCGGTAACGCTCCCCGGCAGCTTTGAGGGTGTTGAGCGCCAGCGCGGCGCAGCGGGTGCGGCTGGCTACAACGTCGCGCCCCATTTGGTCCACAATCCATTCAACATTCATTTCGGCCAGTTCGCTGAGGGTTTTGCCAACGGCCTTTTCGGCGACGATGGAGGCCGCCGCCTGACTGATGGTGCAGCCTTCGCCTTCAAACGTCACGGCAGTGAGCCGGTCGCCGGCCGCCAGCCGGAGGTACATGGTCACCACATCGCCGCAGCCGGGGTTGCCCCCGTGCGCCACCGCATCCGCGCCCACCATGGCTGCCCGGTTTCGCGGGTGGTCGTAGTGATCGAGGATGAGGTCGATGAACTCCTGCCGGTCAGCCATCGGGGCAGCCTACTCCCCGCTTCCCGAGCGGGCCATTTTCGTCTCGATGCTCTTCTTCAGCCGCGCAATCACGCCGTCAAAAGCAATGCGCTGCATGATCGGATCGAAGAAACCGTCCACCACCACCTTCTGCGCCTCCGGGCGCGGCACGCCGCGCGACATGAGGTAGAAAATGTGCTCCTCCTCTAATTGCCCCACCGTGGCCCCGTGCGTGCAGCGCACATCGTCGGCCAGAATTTCGAGGCCGGGGATGGAGTCGGCGCGGGCCGATTTGGAAAGCACGAGGTTGCGGTTGGCCTGGTAGCCGTCGGCTTTTTGTGCGCCGGGGGCCACGTAAATCATGCCCTGCCACACCGAACGGCTCTGGTCGCGCAGCGCGCCTTTGAACAGCAGGTCGCTGGTGGTGTGTGGCGCGTTGTGGTTCTGCTGCGTGTCGTGATCGAGATGCTGGTCGCCTTCGGCAAAGTAGAAGCCAGACATGCGCCCCCAGCCGCCGTCGCCGTTGAGATCAATCTCCGAGAAATTTTTGGTGACGTGCGAGCCGATGGCGCTGAACACCCAGTCCAGTTTGGCGCCGGCCCCGGCAATGGCGCGCTCGTGCGTGAAGTTCCACACGTTGAGGCCCAGCGATTGCAGCTCGACAAACTTGAGGCTGGCGTTCTTGCCGACCACAAGCTCCACAATGCCGGCGTGCAGAGTGGGCGCGGTTGCGCCTTCGGGCGAGGCCAACTCGTGCACGTACGTCACCGAAGCGCCCTCTTCCAGCACCACCAGCACCCGCGTAAACTGGCTCTGAGCCGAAGCCCAAAGCACCGAGTGCAGCGGCAAAGCCACCTCGACGTTTTTGGGCACGTACAGGAAGATGCCGCTGTCCATCAGCGACTCGGCCATCGCCGCGAACTTGCCTTCATCTGCCTTGACGGCCTTGCCCATGTATTTTTTGACTAGGGCTTCATGCTTCACCGCCGCCGCCGCAAAATCGGTGAACACCACGCCTTTACGGCGCAGGGCGGCGTCGAAGTGGCGGCTTTCAACTTTGCCGCCGTTGATGGCCAGCTGCCCGCCCTGCTCTTTGCCCACCAGCGGCTTGAGGAATGCCGTCGGCACCGGGCGGCGCCCGGCGCTTGCATTGAGCGCCGACAGCTCTGCCTCGTGCCACTTGAACGGGCGCAGGTCGGTGCGCCGCCAGGCTTCATCGTTCAGCCTGGGCATGGGGATGGAGTGGTACAACTTCCACGCGGCCCGGCGCCGTCGCGCCAGCCACGCCGGGTCTTTGCAAGCGGCCGACAGCGACTTCACGTCGGCGTCGGTGAACTTCAACTCAAACGGCGCAGCGGGTTCAGCTTTTCGTTTGGTGGTAATGATCGTTCGCGGATAAACCGGCCTGGGAGCCGCTACAACATCTGTCATCATTTCGGCAAATTCCTGTTAGTCGTGACAAAGGGCGGGGCCAATTGGTTTTGCGTCCCGCCCCTCGATCGGCGTTCGTGCGGGGCAACGATGCCGCCCTCGATTCGTTGTTACCCTACGGAGCCTTCCATTTGCAGTTGCACCAGCCGGTTCAACTCCACCGCATACTCCATGGGCAGTTCTTTCACCAGCGGCTCGATAAACCCGGCCACGACCAACCCCTCGGCCTGATCCTTGGGGATGCCGCGGCTCATCAGGTAAAACAACTGCTCTTCGCCGACTTTGGACACCGACGCCTCGTGGCCGATAGTCACTTCGTTCTCGTCAATCTCTATGACGGGGTACGTGTCCGAGCGCGACTTGTCGTCAATGAGCAGGGCATCGCACACCACACTGGACTTGGAGCCGGTCGCGCCTTTGTAAACTTTGAGCAGGCCGCGATAGGAGGTGCGCCCTCCGGCCCGGCTGATCGATTTGGAGGTGATCTTCGAAGTGGTGTTCGGCGCACCGTGCACCACTTTGCCGCCGGTGTCTTGATGCTGCCCCGGCCCGGCAAAGGCCATCGAGAGAATCTCGCCGTGCGCGCCTTCGCCGACCAAATAGCACGACGGGTACTTCATCGTCAATTGCGATCCCAAATTGGCGTCCACCCATTCCATCGTCGCCCCTTCGTGCACCACTGCGCGCTGGGTGACCAGATTGTACACGTTAGTGGACCAGTTCTGGATGGTGGTGTAGCGGCAGCGCGCGCCTTTCTTCACGATGATCTCAATCACCCCGGAGTGGAACGAGTCGCGGGAGTAAGTGGGCGCGGTGCAGCCTTCCACGTAATGCACCTGCGCCCCCTCGTCCACAATGATCAGCGTGCGCTCGAACTGGCCGGTGCCTTCGGCGTTGAGCCGGAAGTAAGCCTGCAGCGGCATTTCGACGTGTACGCCTTTAGGCACGTATACAAACGATCCGCCCGACCACACCGCGCTGTTGCACGCCGCAAACTTGTTGTCGGTCGGCGGCACCACTTTACCAAAGTGCTCGCGAAACAATTCGGGATATTGGCGCAGCCCGTCATCCGAACTCAGGAATATGACGCCCAGTTCCTCCAGATGCTTTTGGACGGAGTGATACACCATCTCCGACTCGTACTGCGCGCCGACGCCGGCCAGGAATTTGCGCTCGGCTTCGGGAATGCCGAGCTTGTCGAATGTGTTTTTGATGTCCGCCGGCACATCGTCCCAACTGCTTTCGGTCTTTTCCGAGGGCCGCGTGTAATACGTGATCTCATCCAAATCCAGGCTGATCTTGCCGCCCCACGTGGGCATGGGTTTCTTGTTGAAGATGTCCAATGCCTTGAGCCGGAAATCGAGCATCCATTGCGGCTCGCCCTTCATGCCCGAAAGAGTCCGCACCACGCCGGCGTTCAGCCCCCGCTGAGACTGGTAGGCATAGTGGACGTTGTCGCTGAATCCGTATTTGTATTCGCTTAGCTTTTCCAGCTCTGCCACTTGCTCAGACATTGACTAGGCCTCCGCTTTCTCTTGGTACTTCTCGCGCACCCAATCGTAGCCTCTTTCTTCCAAATGCAAAGCAAGGTCAGCCTCGCCCGATTCGACAATCTGGCCGCCGAGCATGATGTGAACGACATTGGGCTTGATGTAGTTGAGGATGCGCTGATAGTGGGTGATCACCAGTGCGCCCATGTTGGGGCCGGCCAGTTTGTTCACGCCCTCGGCCACAATGCGCAGGGCGTCAATATCCAGCCCGGAGTCAGTTTCATCCAACACGGCAATTTCCGGATCTAATGTAGCCATCTGCAGAATCTCGGCGCGCTTCTTTTCACCGCCGGAGAACCCGTCGTTGAGGTAGCGCCCGGCGAAGTCGTGGCTCACTTGCAGCATGTCCATCTTGGCTTTGAGTAACTTGCGGAATTCGGGAATGGGAATGCCCTTGTCGGCGGGGTTGGCGGCGCGGCGGCGGGCGTTGAGAGCGGTGCGCAGGAAGTTAGCCACCGAGACGCCCGGGATGGCGACCGGGTATTGGAAGGCGAGGAAGAGGCCCAGGCGGGAGCGCTCGTCAGGCGCGAGTTCGAGCAAGTCCACCCCTTTGAAAATCACCTGCCCGCCCGTCACGACATAGAGGGGGTGACCCATGAGCGTGTAGGCCAGCGTGCTTTTGCCCGTGCCGTTCGGCCCCATGAGCGCGTGAACTTCGCCCTGCTTCACCAGCAGGTTCACGCCTTTGAGAATGGGCTTGTCGGCCACGGATACGTGCAAATTTCGGATTTCGAGAACGGAAGTCATACGATGGTTTCTCCTGAGATTGATACAGGCCGGATTATACTACCTGTCACAAGAGGTGTCAATAATTACGATAAATATCGTATATATTGACACCCCAGCGCCCTCCGTGATATAATGCCCAGCGATATGTCTGTCACACGCGATGAAATCCTCAACGTACTACGACGACGCGGGCCGCAGGGTGTGACCGAACTCGCCGAAGCCACCGGGGTGACACCGGTCTCTATCCGTCACCATTTGTCGTCGCTTCAGGCCGAGGGACTGGTCACTTCCCAAGACGTCCACTCCGCAGTGGGCCGCCCCAGGCTGCACTACTCGCTCACCCAAACCGCCGTCGAACGATTCCCCACCAAATACCTGCGCTTCACCGACCGGCTGCTGGACGAAATGAAAACCGCCTTGCCCGCCCCGGTCATCGAGAAACTGTTTTCTGCCATGGCGCAGGATATCGCCTCCGGCCACGCCAACAAGCTGGAAGGCAAACCGTTGGACGAGAAGCTGACCACGTTGGTGGCCGTGTTGGGCGAAGAAGGCTTTATGGCCGAGTGGAACAAAGTGGGCGAGCTGTACGAGCTTACCGAATACAACTGCCCCTATTTCGTCATCGGCCAGCGCCACCCCGAAGTGTGCACTATTGACCAGACACTCATCAGCCGCATGCTTGAGCGACGGGTGGAGAAAAGCACCTGCCTGCTCAACGGCGACCAGCGATGCGTGTTTGTGATCCAGAACGCCGACGCCGCCGTCGCAAAGGACACCCTATGACCGAGCAAAACGAAACATCTCGCACTGTAACCTGGGAGGTTGACACCTCCAGTCCGGAGCTGGCCGCGCGCGCGCGCGAAGCGCTGCGCGAGGTGGTGGACCCCGAAATCGGGTTGAACATAGTCGAGCTGGGACTTATTCGTAACGTAGCCGTGGAGCCGGATCGGGCCACCGTCACCATGATCCTCACCACGCCCTTTTGCCCCTATGGCCCGGCAATCATGGAAGAGACGCGCAAGAAGACTCAAACGGCAGTCGGCGTGCCGACCACCATTGAAATGGGGCTGGAGATGTGGAGCCCTGAGCTGATGGAAGAGGGCGCGGGCGCCGATTGGGGTTTGTTCTAACCCGGCTGCTCCCACACCGAAAACAAAACCTGCCGGACTTTCGAGTCCGGCAGGTTTTTTGTTACATGGAGGGTTTGTAATCCGGCGCGAGAAACTTCTCCGGTTCCTTCTGGAACGACCGCATACAACCCGGCCCGCAGAAGTAGTAAGTCTTGCCTTTGTAATCGTGCTTCCCGGCGGCGGTGGTTGCGATCACCGTCATGCCGCACACGGGATCGATATGCGTTTCTTCCTCGGTAAGACTTGCGTTAGTGTGTTGCATATTGTTGGTCTCCTGCCCCGAATTATACATGCACCGCGAGGTTCTTTATTGCATCTCCAGAATCACCGGGCGGCATTCCATGCAGTAAGCCAGCCCGATGGGCGCGTAAACCTCATCGCCAGCGCGGGCCGCCGCCGGGGCTGACGTGGCAGGTGGCGCAGGCTTCGCCGGTGCGCGCCGCGTATTCCGGCAAGGCGTGAACCGGTTGCGCCGCTGCCCAGAGCGTGACGCCGAGGGCCAGGGCAACGACGACAAGGTATTGAGCGAAGCGGATAAGGACGGGTCTCATAAGTAGTGATGAAGGATGAGGCGTTGCCCCTTCATCCTTTCGCCTTCATCCTTATTTCTGCGGCAGGGTTTGCGCGTAAGCCAACAGGTTGGCGAGGTCTTCCGGCAGCCAGCCGAGGTTGACACCCGCGGGCATGGCTTCGCCGGGTTGCCCGTTGGAAGCCTTGTGCCAGAACTCCCACGGGTTGTCGGCGGCGAGGGTGCCGACGTACTCCGGCGCGGCGTCGTCGCCGAAGTTGATCGTCTTGCCATCGTCGCCGTGGCAGCGGACGCACGTGCCTACGAACATGGCCTTGCCTTTAGCGGCGTCGCCGTTCACCGTTTTGTCGGCGTTGATGTAGGCCGAGGTGTCAGGCTGCCCCTCTGTGATGAAGGCTACGATCATGTTGAGCTGGCCTTCTTCAAAATTGGCAGAGAAGTCGTGGTCGGGGTCGACCTTGCCGGTCATGGCCGCGATGATCTCCTCGGCGGTCTTGTCTTTGGCGGCGAAGATGCCGGGGAAGCCGGTCTGATGCGAGCCGGAGCCATAGCGGCCTTCCACGCCCAGGTAATCCCAGCCGTGGCATTCCTTGCAGCGCCAAGTGTCCGGGCCGGTGCGGGTGTTGGTGGTCTGTGTCTGCCACAGCGGCTGATCGGTCGTCGGTTTCTCCGCGCCGATGGCGGCCCACCACTTGTCGTACAGCCGCCCGCCTTCGGTCGCAGGCGAGGCGACGGGCAGGGTTTGAACAAAGGCCAGCAGGTTGGCGTACTCCTGATCGCCCAGGCCGAGGTCCACACCGGAGGGCATGTCGTCGAAGCCGGCTTGACCGAAGCGGGCTTTGTGCAGGAACTCCCACGGGTTATCTGCGCCGAGGGTGCCCACATATTCCGGCCCGGTCTCGTCGGCGAAGTTGATCGCCGCGCCCTGCGGGCCGTGGCAATCGGCGCACATGGCGTCAAACAGCTTCCCGCCATCGTCAACATTGCCGTTGACCGGGGCTTTGTCGCCGGTGACGATGGCCGAGTCGTCAATCAACTCGTCCGTGAGGAACAGGCTCAGGTCAGTGAGCGCCTGCTCGTCCATCACCGCCGAGAAGTCGTGATCGGGGTTGGTGGCGCCTTTGAGTATTGCCAGAATCTCGTTGGCGTCTTGGCCGGCCACGCCCATCACGCCGGCGAAGCCGGTCTTGTGCGAGCCGGAGCCGTAGCGGCCATCTACGCCGAGATAATCCCAGCCGTGGCACTCCTTGCAGCGCCAGGTGTCCGGGCCGGTACGGGTGTTGGTGGTCTGTGTCTGCCACAGCGGCTGGTCTTCGGTGGGCTTATCCAGACCAAGCACCGCCCACCATTTATCGTACAGTTTGCCGCCGCGAATCGAATCGCCGACAAGCTCCGGGGCGGCGGTGGGAGCTTCGGTGGCCGGGGCCGCGGTGGCCGCCGGGGGTTGGGTAGCGGCCGGAGGCTGGGTGGCCGCGGCGGGCGGCGCGGCAGTGGGGGTGGCCTGCGCGCAGGCGGCAACGATCAGCGCCACGGCGACGGCCGCCATTAAAGTGAAAAAGCTTGAACGTTTGAACATGGTCATTCTCCTCCTACGTAAAGTGAAAATCGGAACTTACTCACCCCATACTAATCCGAGGCCGCGTCGCAAGGGTGTGCCGCAGTGTCGCGTTTGTGTCCTCGTGTGTGCGCTTTCGGGTGGGAATCGCTATAATCAAAGTCGGGAGATAGAAACCCATGACAGACGTCACTTCATCCCATGCCATTCTTCCCGGCCTCAGACCCGACCCGCAGGTCATCGTCCGGCGTATCCAGTGGGCTTTGCCACTTGTTCTCTTTGCGATCGTCGCCGGTTACGAGAGTTGGGAGCACCTCATCCTTAAGGGCCAATCGCTGGCCGACATTCATTTCACTGGCGAAATTCTCTTCTTCGGCATTCTCGGCCCCGTCGCAGTCTTTACGGCGTTGGCCTACATTCGTCATTTGCTCGGCGAACAGTGGACGGCGCGGCTGGAACTCGAACGGCTCAACCGCGAATTGGAGTTGCGCGTGGCCGAGCGCACTGCCGCGCTTGAACAACGCAATGCGGAACTGGCGCGGGCCAACGCGGATTTGCAGCACCTGGATCAAATGAAGTCGGACTTCGTGGCGCTCGTCAGCCACGAGCTAAGGGCGCCCCTCACGGCCCTCAACGGCGGGCTGGAGCTGGCGTTGCAACAAACGGAGGCGCTGCCGCCCGCCGCCCACCGCACGCTCAAAGTGATCGCTCGCGAAAGCGAGCGCCTCACCCGTTTTGTGCAAACCATCCTCGACCTCTCGCGGCTGGAAGCCGGCAAATTCAACCTCACGCTCGGCCCGGTGGCGGCCCTGCCGCTGCTGCAACACGCCGTCGAAACCGCCTTGCCTGACGGCCACCACCCGGTGCGCTGGGATGTGCCGCGCGATCTGCCGCCGGTGTGGGCCGACGAGACCTGTCTCGAAGAAATCATCCTCAACTTCGTGCGCAACGCCGACAAGTACTCTCCGCCGGCGCTGCCCATTCAGATCGGTGCCTGCGCCGCCGACGGGCGCATTGTCCTCACCGTGACCGATCACGGGCCGGGCGTCCCGTCCGAGATACAAGAGCGCGTCTTCGAGCGCTTCTATCGCGGCCAGCGCGGCGAGAACGCCGGCCCCGGCTGGGGGTTGGGGTTATACTTCGCCCGCAAGCTGGCCGAGGCGCAGGGAGGCCAGATCACGCTCCGCTCACCGGCCTTCGAGACCGGAGGCGCGGAGTTTTCCATCTCGCTCCCCGTGGCCGAGAGTCCCGAAGAGACGGGCGATGTCTGAGATTCTGCTGATCGACGATGACCGCGACCTGACCCAACTGCTGGGCGATTACCTCGGTGGGCAGGGCTACGCCACGCGCGTGGCCGGCGACGGGCGCGAGGGCCTGCGCGCGCTCTTCGAGCGCAAACCCGATCTGATCCTCCTCGACGTGAGCATGCCCAATAAGGACGGCTGGGAGACGCTGAAGCGCATCCGCGAGGTGAGCGAGGCGCCGGTGATCATGCTCACCGCACGCAGCGACGAGCCGGAGGTGCTGCGCGGTTTCTCGCTCGGCGCAGACGACTACGTGACGAAACCCTTTTCGTTCGCCCAACTCACGGCCCGTATCCGCGCCGTGCTCTCGCGACAGGGCCAGGCCAAATCCGGCGAAGAGGAACTGCGCTATGCCGATCTGCTGGTCGATCTGGGAGTCAAACGCGTGACCCGCAACGGCGAGCCGATCCCCCTCACCCCCACGGAATTCAAACTACTCACGGCCCTCATGCGCCGCGCGGGGGAAGTCGTTTCGCCGGATGAATTGGTGAAGGAAGTGTGGGGGCCACAGTACGCCAACGAGATCGGCCACGTGCGACGCTACGTGTGGCACCTGCGCCAGAAGATTGAACCCGACCCCGAACATCCCCGGTACATTCACAACGAGCGCGGCTACGGCTATCGCTTTCAGGTTTGAGCCGGGGGGCGGGCAATGATCAAGAACAACGTTACCCGTTTGCTGGACTCTCGCCAGATTGCCTACCAGGCCTACGAGCTTCCCGGCAGCGACAAGCGCTCCGCCGAGGAAACCGCCGCACTGCTGGGCGTGCCGCCCGAAATCGTTTACAAAACCATCGTCGTCGTGCGCGACAAAGGCAAGCCCATCCTGTGCATGGTTCCGGGCACGGCTGAAGTGAACTTGAAAAGGCTGGCCGCCCAACTTGGCGAAAAAAAGCTGCGCCTGCCCACCCAACGCGAGGCCGAAGCGCTCACCGGCCTGCAAGCGGGCGGCATTTCGCCGCTGGCCCTGCTCAACAAAGGCTTTCAAATCTGCCTCGACCACTCCGCCGAGCAGCACGCCACCATTCACATCAGCGGCGGGCAGCGCGGGCTGAACGTGCGCCTGCCGGTGGGCGACCTCGTGGCCGTCACCGGCGCCCGCTGGGTCGAAGCAACATGAAAGTTTACTACTCGGAAGCGCATCGCGGACACGACGCGCCGTTTGAAATTTTGGAGGGCGGGGTGAGTGTGCCGGTGTTCGAGTGCCCGGAGCGGATGGAGCGCATTCTGGCGGCGCTCGCCACAACGGGCTGGGCCGAGGTAACGCCCCCGCGCGACTTCGGCCTGGAACCTGTTCGCGCAGTGCACGCCGCCGACTACCTGCACTATCTGCAAACGGCCTACGCCGATTGGCAGGCCGAGGGCGGGCAACTGGGCATCGCAACGCTCAGCCCTGTGTTGTACCCGGCCACGTTTCCACCGCGACGCGGGCGGGGCAAGCCGAGGTCGGTGGTGGGCCGGGCGGGATACTACACCATGGACTTGAGCGCGCCCATTGTGGCGGGGACGTATCCGGCGGCTGCCGCCTCGGCAGGATGCGCCCTTTCGGCAGCAGAGGACGTGGCCCGTGGCGACCGGGTGGCCTTCGCCCTCTGCCGCCCACCGGGGCATCACGCCGGATGCGATTACGCCGGCGGCTACTGCTATCTCAACAACGCCGCCATCGCCGCCCGTTATCTTGCCCGGCGCGGCAAGGTTGCCGTTGTGGACGTGGATTATCACGCGGGCAACGGCACCCAGGATATTTTTTACGAGGCCGGGGATGTGCTGACGATTTCTATTCACGCCGACCCGGCGCGGCAGTATCCGTACTTTATGGGTTACGCCGACGAGACCGGGGAGGGGCCGGGAGCGGGGTTGCACCGCAACTTCCCACTGCCGCCGGGCACCGGGGATGCGGCTTACCTGCGCGCGCTTGACGAGGCGCTGGCGCTGATGCGGACCTTTGGCCCGGAGTCTGTGGTGGTGTCGGCGGGGATGGATATTTACGCCGGCGACCCGCTGGGCGATTTTGCGGTGACGGCCGAAGGCATCCGCGCCATCGGGCGGGGGCTGGCGGCGCTGCGCCGGCCTACGGTGGTGGTGATGGAAGGCGGCTACAACAACGAGGCGCTGGGGGAGAATGTCGTCGGGCTGCTGTCGGCGTTTGGCGGCGATTAGGTATCTTCTCAAAATTGTGGGGGCGAACCTGCGTGTTCGCCCAGGGCAGACACATGGCGCATAGGCCACCTATGGCAGGTCTGCCCCCACCCCAATTTATTGAGATGATGCGTGATTAGAGCCAAGACGTTGCAGCGCAACGTCTCTACGGGATGCGTTTCTCAATGAATGATCTGCCAGCCGAGCAGGTTGCTCCACACGATGAGCGCCTGCCCGGCGATGTATGTCAGCCATACCACTTCGCTCACGTAGCGCCACTTGTTGCGGCGGAACAGCGAGTTGCCGAGGATCGCGTCCGACACGAAGAATAGCAGCGCGCCGAGGAGCAGCGGCCACAGGGCGTGGCGGGCATACACCAGCATGCCGGCGCCAGCCACCATGATGGCGATGAGCACGGTGTAGCCCAGCGCGCCGAAGTTCAGCAGCCCGTCGCCCGCCGGGTTGCGCACGAATGCATACCAAATCACCAGGGCGATCACAATCATAATGAGGGCCGCGCCGAGGAACACCACCCAGTGCACGGCCCGCAGCTCGCGCGCCCCGGCGAGGTACGCCAGCAGGTACACCACGTGCGCCGCGCCGAACACGACGATGCCGGCCAGCAGCCGCCCTTTGCTCTCCGCTGCGCCGGCCATGATCAGGTCGGCGATGAACGAAATGCTCATGCCCAGCGCAATGAGCAGCGAGAACCGTCCCAGCGCCCCGCCCCTCATGTCCAGCCCCCAGAACAGCCACGCCATCACGGCAAGCTGAAGCGATGTGCTGCGCTGAAGCCAGGCGATGGAGTGGCGGGTGCCGTTGGCGCTCGGCTTGCCGAATACGATGGCTGCCCCATTGCTCAACACAAACAGGGCGAGCAAGCCGTACAACAGGTTGATTCCGAGAGGTGAAGGCATATGGATACCTCAAGAATACTATAGCCACCACTGCGCCAGCACGGCGGCAACGGCGGTGACGGTGATGTTGTCGATGTCGTGAAGCGGCAAGGCCTCCACGGCGGTTGCCACAAGCGAAATGAGCGCCACTTTGACCGCCATGTCGCCCACGGCCAACGGCGGCTGGAAGTAGCTCAGCGCGTTGAACAGGGCCACAAACGCGAAGGCAAAGGCGAACCCCCCGGCAAACATGGCCGCCGACCCGGCCCAACTCTTTTCGGCGTTGAAGGGCAGCCTGGCTCCTCCCCAGCGGCGGCCGGCCACATCGGCCAGCCCGTCGCCGCCGCACATGAGCATGAGCGCCAGAATGCCCACGGGCGACCCCCGCCAGAATACCACCGTAGCCACCACAAACACAATGCCATAGTACAACGGCCCACGCAATATCTCCCGCCGGTCGCCGTGGCGCGTCATGGCTTGCACCGCCGCCGGGTCCTGGAGCAGGCCGGCGCCCACGGCGATGAATTGCACGGTGATGAGCAGCGGCACCAGCGCGGCCAGCCAGCGCGCCTGCGGCAGGTCGCTGAATAGATTCCAGCACAACACGTAAAGCGGCCCAGTGCCGATGTGAATAATCTTGCGGCTGAGCTTCTGTTCAATCAATCCGCGATGCGCGCCCGCGTCCATCAGCCGCAGCCAGCCCAGCGCCACCGCCAGCGTGATTACTGTGGCGACGATGTCTTGCAGCAGTTTGTTGGAGAAGAAGGGATTGAGGAGCATGGTGGGTAGTGGGTAGTCAGAGCCAAGGCGCGTCTGCGCCGAATTGTACCGCAGATGGCGAGCGACGCACGCGCGTTCCATAAAGAGGCGCCTGAACTTGACTTTACCCGTCATTGGTATACACTTGCGTGCATCCGGCTATAGTCATGCTATGCGGAAGAGTTCCGCTCAATTACGATTCGGCGGCTCCATGGCATCAAGGTCTGATATGAACAATTACTCATCTACTCAACTCATCTTAGAGGGTCTCGTGGCGATTGGCACGATAGCAGTCGCCATTCTGGCCATTTGGGGCGATTGGTTCCGCGACAAGTTCGCTGCCCCCAAGCTGGTTCTCCAACTGCGAGATACAAAAGGGAATCTCACGTCTCAACAGGATGGTCAAGGGGTAATCTATTACCATCTCATCGTCCAAAACAAGCGAAGTTGGGCGGTGGCACGAGGGGTCCAGGTAATGCTCGAAGGCGTCTGGCGTCGCGCAGCGGATGGCAGTTTCAAAGCCGACACCCTTGCAGCCGAACTTCCGCTAACTTGGGCATTCCCCCAGTTCAGTCCGCTTAACCCATCAGTGAGTGACCGCAAAATCTGCGACTTCGGTTGCCTGGCTGAAAAAGACCGACTGTTTAAGCCATCCCTGTACTTCTACCCCAATAATTTCACGGGTTTTGTCGGTGCCAATCAGGCTGTTCGCTATAGTATTCGCGTTGTGGCAGAGAATTTCAATTCCGGCAAGGCAATAGTCGTTGAGGTCAGCTGGGATGGACTATGGTCCAGCGATATGGCCGAAATGGAGCGGCATCTGGTCGTCAAAGTAATGGACGAAAAGCTAGTAGGTCGCCAAGCCTAAATTGATAGGCTGGTAGACTGTGGCTAAACCAGCCACAGGAGACCAACCCATGTCAAATGAAAAATATGTAGTGAACTTGCGCGACGATGAGCGCGCGTTGCTGAACGTTCTGATTAAAAA
>JACRBQ010000006.1 GCA_016213135.1 Chloroflexota bacterium
AGCTGGCGTTCTTCAAACACCCGGTTCTTTTCCTGTATCTTGATGCCCGCCGTCTCCATCAAATACTCCGGGCCGAGGAAACCCGTGCCCGACTTTGCGCCGATCATTTTTTCAACCATGCTCACGTGGCCCAGCCGCCAGAAACGGAAGAACTCGTCGAATTCCAACATCGTGTCGGCCAGTTCGGCCAAATCGACATTGGGGTTGTGGGCGTTGGCCGCGGTGAAGATGTCGTCGAAGCGGCTGAGGCCGCGCCCGTGCACGGCATGGCGCAGAGCGTCGAGCAACGCCGGCTGCCGGAGGCGCTCGGCCTGACGCGAGGTGAGCAGGCGGATGGGCAGTATTTCGTTGCCGGCCAGATATTTCCGGAACACGGGGTCATCGCGCAAGCCGCACACAATTTCAATTTCGCGAAACTGGTAGCTCTCGGTGCCGCTGGCCGGGGAAAGGCCGGCGACGAACACTTTGCCATCGCGCTCCATCTTCCGGGTGCGGAAGCGAAGGAAATCCAATGGCAACATGGTGGCTGGAATTTGAATCTGTTGGACGAGCAGGCGTTGAACGAGCAAAACGTGCCGCAACAAGCCGGTGGCCGCGGTGATGTCACCCTGCATGATGAGCGGGATGGCGCGGTCAATGTGGTCGAGCGCCGCCTTGAACCAGATTTCAAAACACTGATGGACGATGATAAACATATTCTCATCGGCGTTGATATGTTCTGATTCCATGATGGCCGTCGGCTGTTTGCCGACTTCCGTCCAACCCGCCTTGACGCCGTTCTGCAAGCTCAGAAGTTCAGGCAGGCGCAACCATTCGGCGTACGTCGGTGCTCTTGAGCTTTTGGGGATCAGCGTCGCGCTCACAAATTTCTGGTAGCGAGCGCGGAAGGTTTTGAGCCGGGCGAGGTAGTCCGCTGCCGACTCAATGTGACGGGGCAGGCGGCGGGAGCGCGCCACTATCCGGGAGAACTGGTCGGAAACGGAGAGGCGGCGGCCACGGGGGAGGCGGATGGCCTGCGTCAGCGCCAGTTCGCGCACAATCACAGACTCGGCCAGGTCGGTGTGTTGGTCAAATAGTTTGAAGAGTTCAATGCCCCGCCGCAGAAGCTTTACCGGCTCGAAGGTGGCGGCGTCGGCGGCGAGGACGGCTTCCAGATCGGCGAGGAGAACTTTGAACCAGAGTTCATACCACTGATGGGCGGTGATGAGCAGGAGATCGTCGGGAGATAGAGGGCGCTGGAGTGATAACAGACGCGGGACGCGGATGTAAGTGCAGTAGTGAGTTTGATGGGCACAGGATACTTCGTGGCCGCAATCGGGGTCGCCGTTCACCAAAGCAGGTTTGGCCATGCAGCTTCTCCTCAAAGAAACTTACCGTTCGGCATGATTTGACCATGTTAGTCGGATTTGAAAAAAAGGTCAATATAAAAGCAGCCTACGGCGATCGATACGCCATCAGCATCAACTTGCCGCAATCGTATTCGCGGCGCAATGTGCCGCCGGGATGCTGGTTGACCCACGCCCGCAACTCGGCTTCGCGGGCGGGGATGGCAATGATGATGCTCTGAGTAGCCGGGGTCAGATTTTGAATCGCATCGGGAAAATTCTGCACCGGCAGGTTGCGGCTGAGAAAGTCCACGGAACTGTGGGTGCCATAGAGTAACACGTCGTCGCTCAACAGATACACCGTCGATTCGCGATCGACTGATTTCAGATAGTTGCCCAGATACGAAGCAAAACGGGTTTGGATATCGTTGCCATAGCGGCATTGGCCCGCAAAATCGACAAAGTATGTTTGCACGTTGAGCAGCGCCACTCCGGCCAACAGGACACCCCCTGCCAACAGCCGCGCCGGCGCGCGCGCCGCGTCGGTGAGCGACCACAGCATTATCACCTGTTCCCAGCCGATTGCTGCCAGCAACATCACTGCCGGCAGCGCGGCCAACATGCGGTAACTGTCGGCTTCGGGCGGCACGGCAAAGACCCCCACCGCCATCGTCATCGCCCAGAAGTAGCCGTTGAGCAGCAAATAACGGTTGTCGCGCGTTCGCCACAGGGCCAGCCCCACGCCCAGCACGAACAGCGTCGCAGTAATCACCCCCAACACGGGCGCGCTGATTCCGTAGAACTCCGTCGCCGGATAGTAAATGAGGGAAAGAAAGGCGTGCGCCACGCGCCCGGCCAAAATCTCCACGGCGGGCCGGCCGGTGTCGGCGGCCTGCTGGGCCAGCCAACCCGACTGAAACATGCCGTCAGCATTGAGCCGGGCCAGAAACTCGCCGGGATGTAGCCACGAATAAACGAACTGCGGCAGTCCGACCAGCAGTGTCCCCAGCCAAAAGGCCGCTATGGCCCGGCCGGCTGCCAGAATAAACGACCGGTGTAGCACAAAAGCGATGAGCAAGTACACCAGCAAATGCCCCACCAGCCCCTCGTCGCCGTTGATCACGCGGGGCACGGCGCCCAGTTGATAGAATCGCAACCCGGCGCCCACCAGCGTGACCAGCCCCACCGCCGCCATTTCCGCCCGATGCGCCAACAGCCACGATCGCCATTGACTCAACGACACACCGTCTGGGGCTCACGCCAGCGCATAGGTGAGTGCGCCGACCGCCAGCAGCAGTGACACCGGCGTAAAGTTCACCAGGCCCATGCGTTCAAAGGTGACCGCTGCCGCAGCGGCTATCACCGCCAGCAGAATGGCGACGCCGACGAGCAACCCGAATCGCGTGATCGACCAGCGGGAGGCCAGCCGCACCAGCGCCGCCGGGAGCCGGCCCATGCTGCCCAACACAAGAAGCGCCGCCGCTATGGCCATTAGCGCCAGCCCCGGCGCCAGACCGTCCGGCGTGAGCCGCATCCAGAATTGCCCGGTGACGGCCAGCGCGACCGCCGCCATGCCCAATAGCACCCGTACCATTTGCTTCCCTCGGGAAGGTTGCCCTGAATTATCCATGTCCCTCTCTCCAGGAATTCATCGTCGATGGAATTATTCCCTCGACCCGTGACATATTCGCTGCACATCGTCGCGGGCGCCGTCCTCGGCGGCCACCACTGCCGACTGTCCCTGCCTTGATAAACTTACGCGCCCAGGCTCCGGGGAGCTTCCAGCGCTGCCCGCACTGCCGCAAGGTAGTCGCGCTCGCACAACGTCGTCACCACGTCTCCGGCCCGCAGCACGGTGTCGCCGCGCGGGATGATGACTTCGTCGCCGCGCTGGACGGATACCATCACCGCGGCCCGCGGCATACCCGCCTCGACGATGGCTTTGCCCACGGCCGGCGAATCGGGCGCGAGGGTGATTTCGAGAAACTGGGTGGCCGGCTCGGCCAGAATCGGCGGGGCCGCGAATTCTTCGCTCAACCCGATATCGATTTCCGCCGTGAGCTGTTCGTAGGCATCCTCAGAGATCACCCGGTCGCGCCGCAGGCCCAGCAGGGCGCTGCGCTGAGCGCGCAGCATTTCGCGCCAGCCCGTGTCCAGTTCTTCAGCCTCCAGCGCCGGGTCGGTCAGCAGCACCTCGCGCACGGCTTGCGCCAGCGCAGCGGCGCGCTGGGTGATGATGGGCTTGAGTTTCTCCCACGTGGGCGCCGAGAGCAGGCCTTCCTCGTGCAACCGGTCGAGGCGCGCATCGGCGGCCCGCAGGGCCGTCAGGCGCGCGTGGCGCATTTCATATTCCACCTGAACTTCGCTGCGAGTGATGATGCGCAACCGGCCGATGAGCGGGCGCATGGTGGTGGCCTGCCCCAGCAAAGTAAACAGCACCACGCCGAAGGCCATCACCCGGAGCAGCTCGCGGTCGGGGCCCAGAGCCGCAGGCAGGCTGAGGGCCAGCGCCAGGCTAATGGCGCCGCGCAACCCGCCCCAGGCCAGCACGTGTTGCCAGCGCAGCGCAATCGGCTCAGTCCAATGGCTCATGAGCCAACTCAACCCGTAGACGACGACCACCCGCGCCACGAGCACGGCGGCAATGGCCCACAGCACCGGCTGCCATGCGGCTAACAGGGCCGGGATGTTGATCTGCAAGCCGATGAGCAGGAACACGAGCGAGTTGGCGAGAAAGGCAACGTACTCCCAGAAATTGAACAGGACGATGCGGGTGGTGGGGCTCATGCCCTGGGGGCCCATGTTGCCGTTTACCAGCCCGGCAGTCACCACCGCCAGCACGCCGCTGAAGTGCAGCCGTTCGGCGATGAGATATGCCCCGAAGGCCAGGATGGTGGTGAGAGTGGTTTCGATGAGATAGTCGTCGATACGGGCAATGAGGCGCGACACCAGCCAGCCCAGCGCCAGCCCCACGACAGTGCCGCCCGCGGCCACCTGCACGAAATCGGCGGCCCCCTGCGCCCAGTTGAAATGCCCGGTGAGGGCCACCACCAGCATCAGGTTGAAGATCACAATCGCCGTGCCATCGTTGAGCAGACTCTCGCTCTCCATGAGCACTGCCAACCGCTTGGGAACGCCGAGGGTGCGGAACAGGGCCACCACAGCCACCGGGTCGGTGGCGGCAATGAGCGCCCCGAACACCAGCGCCACCGGCAGGCTGAGCGGCGTGGTCCACGCTATCACCCCGCCGATGATGAGTGTAGTGAGGATGACGCCGGGCACGGCCAGCACGAGTATCTGGGGCAGGTTGCGTCGAAGTTCGGCAAAGTTGAGATGAAACGCGGCTTCGAAAACGAGCGGCGGGACGAACAGGGCCAGGATGAGTTCGGGGGTGAGGTTTATTTCCAGCGGGGACTGGAATGTGATGAGCAGTCCCACCACGACCAGCGCCACGGTGTACGGCACGCGCAGACGCTGCACCGCAAGGGCAACCAGCGACACCACCAGCAGGAGTTCGATGATCAGCGTTTCGGCTTGCAGGAATTGCTCCATGGCCTCTACCTCCGCCGCCGATGCAACCCCCACGCCTTCCGCACCGGGATGACGAACAGAATCCCCGTATCGGGATCATCGAGCGTGCCGGTGACTTTCTCGGTGGCGGCGGCGAGCGCCTCCACATCAAAGTTGTCGGGCACGACGGTGAAGAGCGTGCGGTTCGTCTCTTCGCGGCTGCGGAGCAGACTCGCTAACGAGGGGATGACAGGCAAATCGTCGCGCGTCCCGCGTTTGCTAATAAAATGCCCCAGGCCGGCGCTGTCGAGCATCGTCACGCCCGATACGCCCGCTTCCAGCCAGGCGTTGACGATTTCGTCCGCTTTGTTGGGATCATCCATCACCAGCACAATTAATTCAGCCATCGGGGGCCTCCTTTTCACGAAGCGCCCACCGCAACAAGGGTGGGGTCACTAACGTGGTGACCAGCACCATCACGACCACCACTGTAAAAACGTTCGTTCCAATGACGCCGGCGGTTATCCCCACACCGGCGACAATCAAACCGACTTCGCCGCGTGAGACCATGCCCAGGCCGACCCGCAGCGACTCGATCCACGTCATGCCGCCCAGTTTGGCCCCCGCACCACTGCCAATCAACTTTGTAAGTATAGCGATCAGGCACACGGCGATCGTCAAGCCCACGTCACTTCCGGAAAGCGACCTCACGTTAGCCATTAACCCAATGCCCACCAGAAACACCGGCACAAAGAAAGCGTAGGTGAGCGTGTGAATGCCGCGTTCGATCTCGTCCTTGACCGAACTGTGCGAAAGCGCAACGCCGGCGATGAATGCGCCCGTAATCGCCGCCACCCCGCCCACGGCTTCCGAAGCCCAGGCAAACGCCAGGAGGCTCACGATGACAAGCGACATCAAGCCTTCGCTTACCGGCAGGCGCTCGGCCCAGCGCGCCGCGCGAGGCAAGAGCCACACTCCCAGCAGGAACGCGCCGACGAGGAAGAGGATCATCCGGGCGATGACCCACACCAACCCTAGCGCCCCGCCGCTATTGCCCTCCGCGAGCGCCACAAACACCGACAACACGCCAATCGCCAGCACATCGTCCACTACCGCCGCGCCCAGGAGGGTGAACCCTTCGCGGCTGCGCAGGCGGCCCAGCTCCATGAGCGTCTGCGCCGAGATGCTGACCGAGGTGGCGGCCAGCACAATGCCCAGAAACACTGCCTGCTCGACCGCATAGCCGAACGGCAACACGACCAGCGCGCCAAACGTGATTGGAACAACCACGCCGAGCACTCCGGCGAGCAGGGCGGGTTTGCCCGTTTTGACGAAATCGGATAAATGAACCTCGAGACCCGCGGCGAACATGAGAAAAATCACGCCCAGTTCGCCTAACTCGTGGACGGTTTCTAATGTGTGCGCGGTATCGAAGTACGGTCGTCCGAAAACGTCGAACACCGACGGGCCGAGCAACAATCCGGCGACCAGCTCGCCCAACACAGCCGGTTGGCCCAGGCGGTTGGACAGCCACCCCCCGATTTTAGCCGCGGCGATGACGAGCGCTAACGCCGACAGTAACGGCACGATCATGTGGGCCTCCGGGAGAGCCTATCGCCCAGGCCGAGTATGCCGATCAGCCATCCGCGATCGTCCACCACGGGCAACAGCCCAATGTGCCGGGCAACGAAGACCCCGCTGCTTCACCGACGGTCGCCGTCACCCGGATAGATACTACGTTGCGCGTCATGCAGTCACGAAGGGCCATAAAATCGCCTCACTATTCTTTGGTGTGCTCAACGTTCGAGATGATTTGGCACGCGTCGTCGCGCGAGCGATGCAGCCAATCACGGACGACCTCGGGCGTTGAATCCCGATCATCGGTGCGATGGATACTACCACGGTTGCGCTGCCCGCCGGGGCTAGTAGTCCGCCAATGTTAGAACGCTGTGTAGCTTAGCGCCTTGTGCGCGTGCGCCGCCCACAAGGGGCTAGGCTACGATTATGCGATCCAAATTTGGTGAACTACTAGCAGGCTCGCCAGCGTGATAACCCAGAAAGCTTCGCTCCGGCTAGGGTGGGTGCCTCCGTGCCTCCGTGCCGGGCGCTGAGCCAAAGTGCCCCGAGGTTTCTCGGAACTGCGGTTATACTCTTGCTAGCGCGCATCCGCCGGGCCGCGCCCTTGTTCCACGCAGGGGGGTGTCTTGTCTCGAATCCTTTCCCATCCACGCAGTTCCAAAAAAAGCCAGACGCTCGAACAACCCGCCCCTCACGGGCGGCTGTGCGCCGCCGATGAAACGCGAATTGTATCAGCCCTGCTCGAAGGCGTCACACTCGCGGGCAGGGTTGTTTCCCCGCTGCGGGCGCATCCCCGCGCCACACTCCCCGTCTCGCTCACTCCATGCAGCATAGTCGGAGAATATCACCCCCGGGGTTGGAGACAACCATGAATAACTCCGCGCATGACCAGAGATTGATCGACGCCCTCCAGGGCCTCGCCGTCCACGATCACCTGTGCCTGATTTACGAGACCCAGGCAGAGCAATTCGCGGCCATCGCGCCGTTTGTGCGCCTCGGGCTGGAGCGGGGCGAGCGGTGCATCTACATTGCCGACGACAACACGACGCAAACCGTGCTGGAGGCCTTGCAGGGGGGAGGGATTGACGCCGACGAGGCTCTGCGCTCGGGCCGGCTGATCATCGCCGGCAAACGCGACGCCTATCTCAAACAGGGCTATTTCGACCCCGACTGGATGATCGGTTTCCTGGCCGAATCCACCCGCGCCGCGAAAGCCGCCGGGTTCTCGGCCCTGCGCGTGACGGGCGAGATGACCTGGCAGTTGGGCGGCGACCCTTCGACAGGCTCAGGGCAAGTCCCGGGCGTTGAACGGCTGATCGAATACGAGGCCAAACTCAATCGCTTCTTCCCGGAGCACGACGCGCTGGCGATTTGCCAGTACAACTGCGCGCGCTTCAGCCCGGAAATCATCCTCGACGTGATCCGCACCCACCCTCTCGTTATCTCCGGCGGCATGGTTTGCCGGAATTTCTATTACGTTCCCCCTGATGAGTTCCTCAAGCCGAATCAACCCTCGCTGGAAGCGGAGCGATTGCTGGGCAACATTCGCGAGCGCGAGCAGACCGAAACCGCGCTGCGCGAGAGTGAGGAAAGATTCCGCACGATGTTTGAGCAATCTCTCGCCGGCATTGAAATCTACGATGAGAACGGCAAGCTGATTGATGTCAACCCGGCGTGCCTGGAGATATTTGGCGTCGAAAGCGTAAACGCTGTCCGGGGCTTCGATCTGTTTGCCGATCCCAACCTGCCGCCCGAGGCCCGCAGCCGTCTTGAGCGAGGCGAGCCGGTCAGGTACGAAAGGGCGTTCGACTTCGAAGTGGTGCGGCAACGGGCGTTGTACCCGACTTCCAGATCCGGGCAGTGCTTCCTGAACTGTCTCATCACCCCGCTTCGTGCGTCGGATCATTCCATCACCGGCTATCTGGTGCACGTGGACGACATCACCGAGCGCAAGCGGATGGAGGAGTCGCTGCGCCGGAGCGAGGCCGAACTTAAGGAAGCGCAACGCGTCGGACGGCTCGGCAGTTGGGACTGGGATGCAACGACCGACATCATTTCCTGGTCTGAAGAGTATTACCGCATCTACGGTTTCGATCCGACATTACGCCCGCCCAGGTACGAGAAACACCTGAAGGCCTATACGCCTGAGAGCGCCGCGCGACTGGATGCCGAGGTCAAGCACAGCATGCAGACCGGCGAAGGGTACCAACTCGATCTGGAACAGGCTTGTGCGGATGGCACGCGCCGATGGATCACTGCTCGCGGCGAAGTGAAGCGCGATACCAGCGGCCGGATCGCGGGACTTCGCGGCACGGCGCAGGACATCACCGAACGCAAACAGGCGGAGGAGGCGTTGCACCAAAGCGAAAGAAACCTGGCCGAGGCCCAGCGCATGGCCCATATCGGCAGCCACGTGTACGACGTGCGCGCCGACCGGCTGTACTGGTCGGAGGAAGTCCTCCGAATTTTCGGCATCTCGCCTCAGGATTTCGGCGGCGTGGTGGCCGACTTTCTTGATCGGATTCACCCCGACGACCGCCAACGGGTTGAGCAGACTATCGAACAAGCCATCGCCACGACCGGGCGTGGCGAGTTCGACCACCGGATTATCCGCCCCGACGGCTCCCAGCGGATCGTACACGAACAGTTCGAAGCGATCTACGAGCAGGGCGAGCGGGTGCGCCATATTGGAACGATACAGGACATCACCGAGCGCAAGCGGGCAGAGGACGAACTGCGATTCCGGAACCTCCTGCTCTCCACCCAGCAGGAAGCGTCCATTGACGGCATCCTGGTCGTGGATGACAACGGCAAGATCGTCTCATTCAACCGGCGGTTTGTGGAGATGTGGAACATCCCGCCGGAGGTGATCGAGTCAAAGTCCGACCAGCGGGCCTTGCAGTCGGTGCTGGACATGCTCGTGGAGCCGGAGCAGTTCATCCAAAAAGTGGGTTACCTGTACGAGCGCCGCCACGAGACGAGCCGGGATGAGATTGCCCTGCGCGACGAGCGGATATTCGACCGCTACTCCGCGCCGATGCTCGGACCCGACCGCCGATACTACGGGCGGGTCTGGTATTTCCGCGACATCACCGAGCGCAAGGAGCGCGAACGCGAACTGCAGGCCGTCGCCGTGGTGAGCGCTGCTCTGCGCACAGCCCCGACCCTCGCCGAAATGCTCCCGGTCATCCTCGATCAAGCGCTCCACCTGCTCCGGGCCGAAGGCGCAGCCCTGGCGATGCGCGATCTGTCGAGTGGCGAGATGGTGATTGAACTGGGGCGCGGGGATTTGACGGCTGCGACCGGCCTGCGCGTCCCTCCCGGCGAAGGAATCAGCGGGCTGGTAATTGCTACCGGTCAACCCTATGTGAACCAGGACATCCGCAGCGACGCGCGCTCCTATCGGACCGATCTGCACGGCGAGAGCCGCGCCATCGCCTGCGTCCCGCTGGTTGTTCAAGACAACGTCATCGGCGCGTTGTGGGTCGGACGGCAAAGCGCAATCAACCCCGCCGAAATCCGCCTGCTCACGGCCGTCGCCGATATGGCCGCCAACGCCATCCACCGCGCCACCCTCCACGAGCAGATGGAACGCCAGGTGCAGCGGCTGGTGGCCCTGCACACGATTGACTCGGCCATCAGCGCCAGCCTCGACTTGCGTCTCACTCTCAACGTGCTGCTCGATAACGTCGTTGCCCAGCTAGGTGTTGATGCGGCCGATGTGCTATTGTTCAAGCCCGACTCGCACATGCTCGAGCACGCCGCCGCGCGCGGCTTCCGTGGCCGCGCCATCGAGCGCACGCGCCTGCGGCTGGGCGAGGGGCACGCCGGGCTGGCCGCGCTGGAGCGCCGGGTGACGACCGCCGTCGACCTGACCGCCAACGCAACGCCGTATGCGCGCGCCTCGCTGCTCGCCGAAGAGGGCTTTGCCTCCCAGCATGTCGCGCCGCTCGTTGTCAAGGGTCAGATCAAAGGTGTGCTCGAAATCTTCCATCGCGCGCGGTTCGACCCCGGCGCCGAGTGGTTGGATTTCTTTGAGACGCTGGCTATCCAGACTGCCATCGCCATCGACAACGCCGCGCTGTTCGACGGCTTGCAGCGTTCCAACATCGAACTGGCGTTGGCCTACGATGCCACCATCGAGGGCTGGTCCCACGCCCTCGACCTGCGCGACAAAGAAACCGAGGGCCATACCCGGCGCGTGACCGAACTCTCCCTGCAACTGGCGCGCGCCCTGGGGGTGACCGATGCCGAACGGGTGCACTTCCGCCGGGGCGCGCTCTTGCACGACATCGGCAAGATGGGGGTGCCGGATAGCATTCTGCTCAAGCCGGGGCCGCTCACCGACGACGAATGGGCCGTCATGCGGCGGCATCCGCAACATGCTCACGACATGCTCTCGCCGATTAACTATTTGCGTCTGGCGCTCGACATCCCCTACTGCCATCACGAAAAATGGGACGGCAGCGGCTATCCGCGCGGACTCAAGGGCGAACAGATTCCGCTGGCGGCGCGCCTCTTCGCCGTCGTGGACGTGTGGGACGCCCTGCGCTCCGACCGCCCCTATCGCGCCGCATGGCCGGAAGACAAAGTGATCGAATACATCCAGGCTGCAAGCGGATCGCATTTTGATCCGAAGGTGGTGGAGGCCTTTCTCAATATGCGAACCGGTGAATAGCAGTGGAAAGTAGCTCTCCGGATTGGCGCTCATGGACGAAAAGAATCCAAACTTCAAGATCGCAGTGCAACAAGGCTTCGCGCAAGCGGCGTTCCCGCGAGAACTGGGCATAGCCTTCGTCGATTGCGGCCCCGGCTGGTGCGAATCGTCGCTCCAACTCGAACCCCGCCATCTCCAGCAAGATCGCTTTGTGCATGCCGGGGTGCAGGCCACCCTGGCCGACCACACGGCGGGCGCGGCTGCGGCCACAGTGCTGCCGGCGGCGGGGACTGTGTTAACGGTGGAATTCAAAATCAACCTGCTCCGCCCGGCCCAGGGTGAGAGCCTGACGTGCCGGGCGCAAGTGCTCAAGGCGGGCCGAAACTTGACCGTGGTTGAGTCGGAAGTCTACGCCCACTCGCAGAACGAAAGGGCGCTGGTTAGCAAGGCAACGGTAACAATCGCCAATGTGCTTTACTGAATAGGGCTCGTGACTGTCCCGACAAGCGCACCGCCGGACTCGGCGCAGCACAAATTTCAGATTTGTGGTACAACATCGTGTCATTGTAAGTTGACACGAACTCGCGCCGAGTCCCCACCTGGAGATGCCCATGCAACCACCGCGCCCTTCCGGAATGACCGCCTTCACCGTCGTGTGGGCCGGCCAGGTCGTCTCGCTGCTCGGCTCGGCCATGACCCGCTTTGCGCTCGCCATTTGGGCGTGGGAAATTACCGGGCAAGCCACCGCCCTGGCGCTGGTGGGATTCTTTGCCTTTGCGCCGGAGGTGCTGTTCAGCCCGCTCGCCGGGGCGCTCGTCGATCGCTGGAATCGCAAACTGGTGATGATGCTCAGCGATTTGGCCGCCGGACTGGCCTCCGTGGTGATATTTCTGCTCTATCTGAGCGGCCACCTGCAAGTGTGGCACCTGTGGGCGGCGGGCGCATTCGCCGGGGCGTTTGCGGCCTTTCAATGGCCCGCCTATTCGGCGGCCATCTCCACTATGATCCCCAAAGAGCACTACGCCCGCGCCAGCGGCATGATGTCGCTGGCCGATTCGGGTTCCGGCATTTTGGCGCCGGCTCTTGCCGGCGCGCTCATTGGCTTGCTGGGCGGGGCCGCCCGGGGCGGCGCCCTCAACGGCATCAGCGCTATCCTCATTATTGACGTGGCGACTTTTTTGGTTGCCATTGCCGCTCTGCTGCTCGTCGCCGTGCCTCAGCCGCCGCGCACCGAGCCGGTGGCGGCGGGGGCGGCGGGCTTGGGGAGCGACATGGCATTCGGCTTCCGATACGTTTTGGCGCGGCCTAGCCTGCTGGGGTTGCAGTTGGTGTTCTTCGGCGGCAACTTGATGACGGCTCTTGGCTTCACGCTTTTTGCGCCGATGGTGTTGGCGCGCACGGGCAGCAACTCGGTGCTGTTGGGCACGGTGCAATCGGCGGGGGCGGTGGGCGGGGTCATCGGCGCGGCGGCCCTGAGCGCGTGGGGCGGCCCCCGGCGAAAAGTGGACGGCGTGTTGTTCGGTTGGGCGGGCATCGGCCTATGCCAGTTCACGATGGGGCTGGGCCTGCCTTTTTGGTACCTCTCCAATTTCGGCGCGCATTTGGCTATTCCCTCCGTGGACGGCTCCAATCAATCCATCTGGCAAGCCAAAGTGCCGCCCCAGGTTCAGGGTCGCGTATTCTCGGCCCGGCGGATGGTGGCTCAGGTGACGGTGCCGCTGGGGCTGTTGTTGAGCGGGCCGCTGGCCGACCGGGTGTTTGAACCGGCGATGAAGCCGGGCGGCGCATTGGCCGGGGCGTTCGGTTGGCTGGTAGGCACAGGCCCCGGCGCGGGGATGGCGTTGCTCATGATGCTCACCGGCGCGTTCGTGGTTTTGGTCGGCCTGCTGGCCCAGGCCGTCCCGGCTGTCCGCAACGCTGAGTCGCTATTGCCCGATCACGAGGAACCGGCGAAAGCGGTGTGAGCCGCGTTGAGGATCCGGTGCCAGTAGTCCGCCAATGTTAGAACGCTGTGTAGCTTAGCGCCTTGTGCGCGTGCGCCGCCCACAAGGGGCTAGGCTACGACTATGCGATCCAAATTTGCTAGCCGAATGCCGCACAGGAGCAAGCCCATGACCGCAGAGCACGACCGCCTGACCACCGATGGCCGCGCCTGGAAACGTTGGGGGCCATACCTCAGCGAACGGGCCTGGGGAACCGTGCGCGAGGATTACAGCGAACACGGCTCGGCCTGGGAATACTTCTCGCACGACCAGGCCCGGTCGCGTGCCTATCGCTGGAACGAGGACGGGCTGGGCGGCATCAGCGATCACTATCAGCGGCTGTGCTTTGCCCTGGCGCTGTGGAACGGCAACGATCCCATCCTCAAAGAGCGCTTGTTCGGCCTCACCGGGGACGAGGGCAACCACGGCGAGGACGTGAAGGAGTATTACTTCTACCTCGACTCCACGCCCACGCACTCGTACATGAAAATGCTATACAAGTATCCGCAGGCGGCGTACCCCTATGGCCAATTGGTCGAAGCCAACCGGGCGCGCGGCAAAGAGGCCCCGGAGTACGAGCTGGCCGACAGCGGCGTGTTCGACGGCGACCGCTACTTCGACGTGTTCATCGAATATGCCAAGGCTGCGCCCGACGACATCCTGATCCAAATCACGGCCGTCAATCGCGGCCCGGAGGCCGCGCCTTTGCATTTGCTGCCCACGCTGTGGTTTCGCAACACGTGGAGCTGGGGGCGCGACGAGCGGCGGCCGGCGCTCGTTCAGCAGGGCGTGGAGCAAACGGGCGAATACGTCGCGCTCAAAGCCGGGCATCACTCGTTGGGCGAGTATTCTCTTTACTGCGAAGGCGCAGACGATTTGCTCTTCACCGAAAATGAAACCAACACCGGGCGGCTCTTCGGCCTGCCCAGCGCCAACCCCCATGTGAAGGACGCGTTTCACCGTTACGTGATCAACGGCGAACAGGCGGCCGTCAACCCGCAGCGCACCGGCACCAAAGCCGCCGCGCTGTACCGCCGCACCGTGGGCGCGGGCCAAAGCGTCACCCTCCGCCTGCGCCTGCGAAAAAACGGGCCGGCGAAGAAAACCTCCGCCGCGCCCCGGCCCGCTTCGGTTGAGCCGCCCTTCGATTCGTTCGCCGCCACCTTTGCCGCCCGCCGCGCCGAGGCCGACGAGTTCTACGCCGCCCTGCAACCGGCCGCGCTCGACGACGACTTGCGCCGCGTGCAACGGCAAGCCTTCGCCGGCATGCTGTGGTCGAAGCAGTTCTATCACTACGACGTGAACGAGTGGCTGGAGGGCGACCCCGGCCAACCGCCGCCCCCTGCCGCCCGCAGGCGCGAGCGCAACCGCGATTGGGGGCACTTCAACGGTTACGAAGTCATCTCCATGCCCGACAAGTGGGAGTATCCGTGGTTCGCCGCGTGGGATTTGGCTTTTCACTGCATCCCGCTGGCGCTGGTGGATGCCGACTTTGCCAAAGAGCAATTGATCTTGCTGGGGCGCGAATGGTTTCTGCATCCCAACGGGCAAGTGCCCGCCTACGAATGGGCCTTTGGCGACGTGAACCCGCCGGTGCTGGCCTGGGCCGCGTGGCGCGTCTACAAAATCGACGAGAAGCAGCGCAGCGCGGGCGACCGGCTATTTTTGGAGCGCGTGTTTCACAAGCTGCTGCTCAACTTTACGTGGTGGGTCAACCGCAAGGACGCCGAGGGCAAGAACATTTTTCAGGGCGGCTTTTTGGGGCTGGATAACATCGGCGTGTTCGACCGCAGCGCGCCCCTGCCCACCGGCGGCCACATCGAGCAGAGCGACGGCACAAGTTGGATGGGCATGTTTTGCCTCAACATGCTCACCATCGCGCTGGAACTGGCCCGCACCAACCGCGCCTACGAGGACATCGCCAGCAAATTCTTCGAGCACTTCCTGTACATTGCCGAAGCCATGAACAACATCGGCGGCGACGGCCTTTCGCTATGGGATGAGCAGGACGAGTTCTTTTACGACGTGCTGCACTTCGGCCCGCACCACAACGTGCCGCTGAAGATTCGCTCGATGGTGGGCCTCATCCCGCTGTTCGCCGTCGCCACCATGGATCCGTCCGTGCTCGACGAACTGCCGGAATTCAAAACGCGGCTCGAATGGTTTCTGGACAACCGCCCGCACTTGGCCAGGCTGGTCTCGCGCTGGCAGGAGCCGGGCATGGGCGCGCGGCGGCTGCTCGCCATTTTGCGCGGCCACCGCATGAAGCGCGTGCTGCGCCGCATGTTGGACGAGACGGAATTCCTCTCGCCCTATGGCGTGCGCGCCCTGTCGCGCTACCACGCCGAGCATCCCTACGAGTTCGACACGGACGGCGCGCGCTACACCGTGGACTACCAGCCCGCCGAGTCCGTCAGCGGCCTGTTCGGCGGCAACTCCAACTGGCGCGGGCCGGTGTGGTTCCCGGTAAACTACCTCATCATCGAATCGCTCCAGCAGTTCCACCACTACTACAGCGACGATTTCAAAGTGGAATGCCCCACCGGCTCCGGGCAGTTGCTCACCCTCAGCCAGATTGCCGACGAGTTGTCGCGCCGCCTCATTCGCCTGTTCACCCTCGACGCGCAGGGGCGGCGGCCCGTGTTCGGCGGCAGCGAGTTGTTTCAAACCGATCCGCACTGGCGCGACTACCTGCCCTTTTACGAATACTTCCACGGCGACAGCGGCGCGGGCCTCGGGGCCAGCCACCAGACCGGGTGGACGGGGCTGGTAGCCAAGCTCATCCAACAGCAGGGCGGGAGGGGCGGCTAACCCGGCCTCAGCAGGTTTGGGAGTTGCTTGCAGCCGGGGATTGGGCTTATACTGGCTGCTGTATGGGGGTGTTGACTGTCGCGTCAACGATCAATGGCGCATTTGCTTTAACTGGGAAGCTGGCGACGCTCAGAACGTCGAGATTGTGGATTACCATTAAGGGGAAGCATCATGCCTAAAAAAGATTTGAAGCCGGTTCATCCCGGCGAAGTGTTACTTGAGGAATTTCTAAAGCCCATGACTCTGAGCCAGAATCGCCTGGCGCTGGACATTGGCGTTCCGCCTCGACGGATCAATGAAATTGTCTTGGGGAAGCGAAGTGTTACGGCGGATACCGCGTTGCGACTCGGCCGCTATTTCCAGATGTCGCCGCAGTTTTGGTTGGGCCTGCAAATGGATTACGATCTGGATGTCACAGCGGATGCGCTTGCCAATCGGCTCAACCGCGAAGTGAAGGCTCACGCTGTTCCTGCTTAAACGCATCCTGTGCTTAAGATAGGCGGCGACTCACCACGGCGTGCAGCCGACGGCTGGGATTCTGCGACATTTTCAAGCATTCTTCACGAGTCGGCAGAATCTCGCTCCCAAACAGGGTCACGCCCGCCCAGCCGCCGCTACCCTAAAGGGTGCTTCGCGATCGCAAACCGTGGGCACGCCCTTTGCACAATAATCTCATTTTTTCATATCGGATAAAATCTGGCAATGGCATCTAAAATGAAAACCCCCGCGCCCGCGACCATTCATAAATTAGTTGAAACTTTCGAGAAGAATTTGGACGAGTATCGTTCGAGCAAGAACGAGACGGAGTTGCGCCGCGAGTTTTTGGATAAGTTCTTTACCGCTCTGGGCTGGGACGTGGATAACCTTCAAGGCGCGCGAGAAGCCGATAAGGAAGTGGCGCACGAGTTTTCGGTGGAGATTGAGGGGCAGCAAAAGAAAGCGGATTATGCCTTTCGCATAAAAAGAGATTCTTCCATCGCAGAAAAATTTGATTTTCTGGTCGAGGCGAAGAAGCCATCGGTGAAAATTGAATCCAGTTTGGACGCGGCGTTTCAAATTCGCCGTTATGGGTGGAGCGCGGGAATTCCCATCAACATCCTGACCGACTTTGAACATTTCGCAGTGTACGATTGCCGCGTCAAACCAAAATATGGGGAGAAGGCAGTCCTCAATCGTCATACGCTGATCCATTACAAGGAGTATCTCGAAAGGTGGGACGAGATCGCGTCCCTCTTTTCGCGTGAAGCCATCCGCGCGGGTTCGTTGGCCGAATATGCCAAAAGCATTAAAGGCAAAAGAGGCACAGCGGATGTGGACGACGACTTCCTACAGGAGATCGAGCGGTGGCGTGAGTTGCTCGCAAAGAACATCGCTTCAAACAATGCATGGATTGACCTGAACGGTTTGAATTACGCCGTGCAAATGATCATTGACCGCATCATCTTTTTGCGGATTTGCGAAGAGCGCAGCATCGAGCCTGAGAATCAACTTCAAGACATTGCGCCCCCCCTCGTTCCCCCCATTTTCGCCGAGGGCAGAAAGACTGGTAGCACCCCACTAAAGCGTGGTGGTGCCCTGGTGGTGCGTAAAACTTGCAGAAAATGGGGTTCACTGGCAAACTCTTGCGACTTCCAAATCGCGCGAGAAACCAATGAACCCACAAAAGCTATTTTGCCCGAATATGG
>JACRBQ010000032.1 GCA_016213135.1 Chloroflexota bacterium
ACCGCCAATTTCATAGCGTTCTCTCTGTTCAGCAGTGGCTTCATGGAGCAAGGGAAACCAGATAATGGGAACACTGATGATTCGCCCATCGGTCAGATAAACTTCCATCATCTCATCCCTGAACTTTACGGTTTTCGCCAGCGCGGTTGTTGGCCGGTAGGCCCGTCGGAATTTTAGTTTCGGTTTAGATTGGCTTTCAACCAAGATGCTCATGCCATGCCTCCAATAGCTCTGTTTGATGCTCTCGGATAACCCGCTCAATCTCGTTCAGCTCGTGTGCTTTGAAGCCGTAATTGGCTGCCAAGCGCACAGGGTCAAGCCAGAACTTGGTTTGATCGCTCTCGGCCTTGACATGGATGTGTGGCGGCTCATTGTTTTCGTTGCTGAAAAAGAGAAAGCGATAACGCCCAATTCGCAAGACCGTTGGCATACGATTCCACCCAATTTTTTGTCACAGCCTTCAGGGATGCTCCGTCTCTGCCCTCAACCGCCAAACTGCAAGTATTCTACAACCTTTTTGGGAGAACGCAACACCCAATGACGACGAGACGGGCTTTTCCAGGGTTGCTGTCAACGGATTACGAGAACGGATTAAACGGATGCTGCGCGGCGGAATCCGTTCAACCCGAAGGGGCTCCAAAATTCCGCTGACAGCATTTTGCGGCAATTGATCAACGGGTCGGCGGAACGCTTTGGGCGACGATGGATTTGAACGCGGCGCAGGGGGGTTCACTGCGGTTGTCTATGAGGTCGTGGGGCATTAGTCGGTTCCCAGTTGTTTCCAGACTCGTCTGGCATTTATTGGCATTTAGCTTTTTGCCATAACCATAAATTTGTCCGTTGCGGGCGCGCAGATATTTGCTTCCGCGCAGGATGGCGCAAATCCGATCACCAAATGTATCACGCTCATCGGCGATGAGTCTATTTTCCAGCAAAAATTCGCGCCGCGAGGGGTGAGCTATCAGGTCTGCCAGTTGGAGACCGGCAATGTCGGCAGTTTTAGGTTTGACCTTGAGCTCGCGGGAGGTGAGCCGTTCCTGCCAGCGTTCAGCGAGTACGTGGTCAGTGCCGTTCAGGTAAAGGCGCTGATAAGATTCTTTGAGTTTTTCGTCTTCTTCGCCGCCCCGACCCTCAACCATCACGTCACCGCGCTGTTGGCTGTAGTGCAGGAAAAGCACAAACCGCTCAAGCATGACGGCCAGGCAATAGTGATAAGGATGGTAGCGCCATACGCTATATTGGTCGCGATGCGCCTTTTTATCCAGAACAACTGTAACGACCTGATAGCTCCAACGGCTCAAGGCTTCGAGCAAGGCGGCATTTGAGATGGCTCAGAGTGAACATGGTAACGTGCGCCTCCGGCTCAAACTCCACCAGCACATCCAAGTCGCTGTCCGGGCCGAAGTCGTCGCGCAGAACCGAACAGCGCCAGCCAGCGGATGTGGTTGCGGCGGCAGAAGTCGGCCAATTGCTCGCGCGGAATGGCGATGTGGGGCCGGGGTTCCTCCCTTTGTTTCTCGGCGGCGGGTGATTGGGTGGTCATGGGCATCTCCCGGCACTATCTTACCTCATTGTGTAGACCTCGCGGGTCTTCGAGGCCCGCGAGGTCTGCACTCCTTACAACCTCCCGCCATCTGGCCCCGGGCGTGGGCTGCGCGGTGGCGGGAAGCGGCGCGACAGTGGCTGTTGGCCGCAGGCGTTGGGCCGGGGCGCAGGCCAGCGGATTCCGGGAGCCGCTTTACGCCGAACGGATGGTGGCAGGCACAATATCCGCTGAATCCGTGTCGCGACGCGACTGGCCGGGCTGATGGTCAAACCACCGAACGTGAGCGTCAGCCGCTGCCGGAAGCGGGAGCGACGGAGGAGCGGACGCTGTTCCCGGTCGTATTCCGCAACAAGGCGTGAGCTTGGCAAACTAGCCGTCGAGCCTCCTTGAACCGGAGCCCGTCCATGGCTTCATCGAAGTTCAGCCATTTCCGCTCTCGTCCTTCGCGAGGCGGGCCCTCCCCCACCACCTCCATCAGGAAGAATTGAGCCTTGACTCGCCCACTCGGAGCCGAAAACTCAACTGTGTCCAGCACATCCCGCACGGCCGTTTCAACGCCGGTCTCCTCCAGGACTTCCCGTCGGGCAGCTTGCTCCGGCGATTCATCGCGTTCAATGTGACCCTTGGGCAGCACCCATTCGCGCGGCCCTTTTTTGGCTTGAACGACCAGGTACTGGATCGTAGTGCCCTCGCTGCGGGCCACTACCCCGCCGGCATGAGTCGGCGCGATCATGGAATATTCCGGATGCTTCTCGTTGAATTTCTTAGCGGCAGGTTCATAAATGCTGTCGGGCAAGGCTCTCGTTTTCTTGGCTAGCTCAGACAGGTCCTCCCCGATCTGCTCCAATTCCACCAATCCCATCGCTCTCTTGACATCACCACCCTCCAGCCGCAACCGGAGCATGTCTGCTCGACGACGTAGTCGCCCGTATTCCGCCCCTGCCACTCGGTGAGCCTCGGCTCGCTCGTCAAGCTTCGATGTGCGTTGTACTGCGGTTAACGCGGCAGCAACGATTGCCGCGAGCCCGAAGGGAAGGGGATACGCCTGAACCCACTGCGCAAAGATCGAGGCGCCCACTACCGCACTGAGCGCCGTACTCACCCAGCCCAACCATCGGGCAGAGCGCTCGTCTTTCTCCGCAGCGCGGTACTGGCCTTCCCCGGTTCGGCCCGCGCTGGTCGCGTACTTGTTGGCTCGTGCGATGAGGTCGTCCATGATTTAGCTACCCTATCAATGGCCTCTGAACGAAATCGGAATTGGCGACCGGTCTAAATCATCTCGTAGGCCGTTTCGCCATGGAGGGCTTCGTCTAGCCCCTCTTGCTCTTCGGCGTCCGTCACTTTGACTTTGACGAATTTATCGATCAGCCAGAGCGCGGCGTAGCTAAAGCCAAAGGCGTACGCGGCGGTGATGACTGCGCTGAGCGTCTCGGCCAGGAAGAAATTGACACCGCCGAAGAATAGGCCGTTGGCGCCAGCCGGATTCCAGACAGTGGTGGCAAGCAACCCGGTGCAGATACATCCCAGCACGCCGCCGACGCCGTGAACGCCCCAGACATCAAGAGCGTCGTCCAGATGCATGCGGTTCTTGAAGGCCACGGCCAGATAGCACACACTGCCGGCCAATACCCCGATGATGATGGCGCCGGTGATGCTCACGTAGCCCGCGGCCGGAGTAATGGCGACCAGACCGGCAACGGCCCCGGTCAGCAGGCCGACGAACTTCGGTTTCTTTTCTGCTTTCCAGGCGATGAACAGCCAAGTCAATCCGGCGATGGAGGCGGCAATATCCGTATTCAGGAAGGCCGTTGCGGTAATTTGGTCAACGCGCAATTGTGAACCGGCATTGAAACCGTACCAGCCGAACCAGAGCAAACCTGTTCCGAGCGCAACCAGCGGGATGCTGTGTGGGCCGCGCTCCGCCACTTTGCGGCTTCCGACGAACAGGACGGAGGCCAACGCGGCAAAACCGGCTGTGGTATGCACGGCAGTGCCGCCGGCAAAGTCCAGCACGCCCCAGGTCGCGAACAATCCGCCGCCCCAAACCATGTGGGCGACCGGGAAGTAGACGAACACCAGCCACAGCGTCAGGAATATCATGTAAGCGCTGAATCGCACCCGGTTGGCAAAGGCCCCGGTGATCAAGGCCGGGGTGATGATGGCGAACATCATCTGGTAGGCGATGAAAACCAAAAGTGGGATGTTGTTGTTGGCCGACAGGGCGTCCATGGGCGAGATACCACGCAGGAAGGCATGATCCAAGTTGCCGATGACACCGCCCTGTCCGCCGCTGAACACCAGCGAATAGCCGACGAGCCACCACAACAAGGTGGTCCAGCACATGGATACGAAGCTCTGGATCATGATGGATAAAACGTTTTTCCGTCCCACCAGACCGCCATAGAAGAACGCCAAACCCGGTGTCATCAACATGACCAGGCTGGTCGCCACTAACATGAAGCCGGTATTGCCTGTATCAAACATATCGATTCTCCCTTTACAGATGCTTAAGTTGACAACAATGCTCTCACAACGCTTTGCCTGATTTCCACTCCGTTGAACGCTCTCAGTCTACAACAAATCACTGCGCTTTCGCAAGAGATGACTGCTCGAAACTCATGGGCATTTGTGCTGAACGAGCGCGGGTGTTTGAGTTGGCTAAAGAGAGAGGGGTGGGGCAGCGGGTGAGGATGTTTGAGGAATAAGGTACTTCTCTATAAATGACCGCGAAGTACGAAGGGTTTTTGTGTGGAGCAGAGCGTCTGTCATGCCCGCCCAACGGCTAGCTTCACCCGCTCGGCGGTGAACTAACGACTCCTTCGTGGAGAAGACTCCCTGGAAGTACACGAACCTTCGCTAGGGCGAGGCGGTAGCCGCGTCGGGTACACGAAGTGTTGGGACGCCTTTTGCCGCTCTGCACCTTCCGCGATTCCCCGCGTGCAGCCACTCAATTACCCGTGGCGGTCATATCGCCGCCGACCTCCGACGCAGGCCGGCGGCAACTTCAAGTGCAGTGGCTGGAGATTGATACCCCTTACTGTCCAGGGGGTCGATAACTGGGCGCCTTCTTCGCCGCCTCATCGACCTCTTCGGGGGTCATCAAGACGGTCGTTTTGGCCGTGACGGCTCCACTGGCACTGACCGTCAGGGCAAGCGACGCCATGCTGGCGTTGTCCGGTAATTCTGCAATAATGTAGGCATCGGTTTCGCCGAAGGCATAGTAAAAGGCTTCCAGGGCGCCGCCTAGCGATTTGACGAGCTTCTCGGCGGCCGCGCGTCGGCTGGTGCCTCCCTCTTTGAGTAACCCTTTCACGCCTTCGCCAACATAATTGGCTTGAACGAGATACTTTGGCATTTGAGTCTCCTTTAGCGATTGGCGTGCACCTCGTAGGAGGCGCACTGACGTATAGCGATCAGCGACTATTGATGAGAAGAATTTTGACTTTCTGGCACCTCCTTCTGTATCTCATGCCTTCGACTTCCGCCCATTGAATCATGGCGCCAAGTACAGAGTGCATGAGGTGAAACCGATGAGCTCGCCGACGGGCGCGATACGGTTGGCGGCCCAACGGTCGGGTTCAGGCGCGCTGCGAAGCGCGGCGGAGCAGCGTCGGGTGCAAGCCGGTGTTAGCCGCCGCACTGCGGTACTGTATCAATTGTGGACTGCGCTACCGCACCAGGGCGCAGAAGGGCGGTTAACGGCCCCAAATTTGCTTAACCCATTGGCACTCCAAGTTGTTGGAGGAGGGTAGGCATTTCAAAATAGACGCCGCCGCGCTTGATTTGGTCGTTTGCCAGGTCATACACCACGCACAGCGGTAGAAATAGTTCAGCATTCCAAGCACGGCGTCGGGCCCGTGGTGTTCCTGGCCTGTCGCCATGATGGTAAAGACGACATCCTCCGCTATCATACTGATGTCGCCATGTTCCGAGTTGAAATAGCGCAGCATCGTTTCGCGGGTGCTTTCGATTGACATGGTAGGTCTCCTTCAAATGAGGATGTGTTATCTCTGCCCTCAACCGCCAAATTGGAGGTATTCTACAACCTTTGTGGGACAAGGCAACACCCAATAACGACGAGGCGGGGTAATTGCGAGGCTGGAGCCAGCCAGTGTCGGCGGCGCACCGTCGGCGGATTCTGGGAGCCGCTACGGGTTGCACGGATGGCGATGCAATATCCGCTCAATCCGTTTCGCGAAACTAGCCGACAGCATTTTGCAGCAATTGATCAACGGGCAGGGGAAACGCTTCGGGCGACGAAGGATTTGAACGCGGCGTAGGCCGGTTTGGCGCGCGGGGGCGTTTGGCCGGGGCGCAGGCCAGCGCCGGGAGCAGAAACAGGGTGAGGAGAAGTGGAAGCCTCCGGCGGCGCGCAGGGTTCTGTTGAATTTCAGTTATCCAGCACCAACGTGCCCCAGGTGGTGGGGTCGGTGAGCCTGCGGTCGGGCGCGGTGGAGATCATGCTTTGCTGTTCCGCCGCGCCGGGTGTGTCGTTGTCCGATACCGAGGCGGCGAAGCCGAAGCGGCCCCTCGGCGAGGGGGCGAGGTTGAACACTGACCACGGGATGGACGCCTCGAGGTAGAAGCCGCCGCCTTCATCCCCGTGCGCCGACACGATAGCGTTGGGCCGCCCGGCCTGAGACGCCGGGAACCACAGGTAGGCATCCGGCCCGCCGATCATGTTTTCGCCCGGCGTGAAGCCAATTTGATAATCGTCACCGCCGAGGGTAGTAGAGGCGAAGTCGCCGCCGAGGTCGGAGTCGAGCAGCAGTTCCACGCTGTCGCCTTTGAAGATGAGCGCGCCCAGTTGCGTTTGCACGTGCACGTCGTCCGTCACGTGAATGGCGAGGTACAGCGCCGAGGCGTCCCAGCCGAGAGCGAAGGCGGCGCTGTTGTCGGCGGGGCCGGTCCAGTTTTCTGGGCGGTACACGGCAGTGCTAATCGTGTTCGTCAGATCGCCCCAATCGGTGAAGTCGCCGTCAATAGCCGGCGGTGTGCTGAAGTGGATGGCGTGCAACTCGCCGCCGGGACGCGAGAGCGCCTCCACGGTGGGCGTTGCCGCTGCGGGCTGCGACGTGGCCGCCGGTTGCGCGGTATCGGCGGGGGCTAGCGTAGCCGGGCCGGGTGTGTCGGTGGGCCACTGAAGCGTCACGTTGATGGCGGGCGCGGGGGTGAAGGTGGGGGGCACTGGCACGGTGGGGCGGGGCGTTCCGGCGGCCACCGTTTGCTGCACTGCCGTATCGAGTGTCGCAGCGGCAGTGTCCGGGTTTGTCTCCCCCGGAACGGCGCAGGCAAGCGCGGCGGCGAGCAGCATGATGGCCGGGATGAAAAGGATTGGCTTGCGAGTCATTTTGTTCTCAAAGGTAGAAGACGCGCCGGAGCGCGTCTTCTATGGTAGGCCGGTTGATTGGCAACTCAGTTGTCGAGCAGCAGCACGCCCCACGTGGTGGGGTTGGTGAGCTTGCGCGTGCCGATGCTCGAGACGAGCGTTTGCTGTTGTGCCGTGCCGACCGCGTCGTTATCCGACACGGAGAAGGCGAAGCCGAAGGTGTTGCCGCCGGAGGGTGTGACGCCGAGGGCCGACCACGGAATGGCGGCCTCGACGGCATAGCCGTCGCTCAGTTTGACGCTGGCGATGCTCAGGCCCGAAGGCACGCCCCGCAGGCTGCCGGGATACCAGCGGTAGGCTTGCGGCGGCGGGTTGTTGCCGGTGGTGAGGCCGCCGGGCGAGATGCCCAATTGATAATCGTCGCTGCTCTGCACCGTGCTGCCCGAGTCGGTGCCGAGTTGCGTGTCGAACATCAATTCGAGGCTGTCGCCGAGGTAGAGCAGGCTGCCGCTCTGCGTTTGCACAAACACGTCGTCTTTCACGTAGGCGGCGAAGTACAGCTTGTTGGCGTCCCAACCCAGCGAGTAGGTGGCGCTGGCATCGCTCGCCCCGGTCCAGTTCCCCGGCAGGTACACGGCCTGGTTGGCGGTGTAGGCCAGCGTGCCCCACTCGCTCAGGTTGCCGTCAATGGCCGGGGGCGTGTTGAGGCGCGTGGCGTGGCTGGTCACGTTGTCGAGGATGAGCGTGCCCCACGTGGCCGGGTTGGTGAGCTTGCGGGTGCTCGCCGACGACACCAGCGTTTGCTGCACGGCGCTGCTGCTGTCGTTGTCCGAGGTGGACAGGGCGAAGCCGTAGCGGCCTCCGGCGTAGGGGCTGGCCCCCACCACCGACCACGGAATGGCGACCTCCATTTGATAGCCGTCGCTCACTTTGGCGCTGGCAACGGTCACGCCGGATGGCACACCCCACTGGCTGCTGGGATACCATTGGAAGGCCTGCCGCGCGGGGTTGTTGCCCGTGGTGAGGCCGCCCGGCGAGAAGCCCAGTTCGTGATCGTCGCTGCTCAGCACCGTGCTGCCGGAGTCGCCGGCGAGGTAGGTGTCGAACAGCAATTCCAGGCTGTCGCCTTTGAAAATCTGATCGTTGACCTGCGTTTGGGCGAACACGTCGTCTTTGACGTAGGCCGCGAGGTACAGTTTGTTGGCGTCCCAGGCCACGGCGTAAGTGGCGCTGTTGTCGGCGGCCCCCGTCCAGTTTTGCGAGCCGTACACCACCTGGTTGATGGCATAGGGCAGGCTGCCCCACTCGCTTAGGTTGCCATCCACCGTGGGGGTGAACGGGCGGGCCAGGGTGACCACGTTGGGGCGGGTGTACGTTTGTGCCGGGGCGGCGGCGCCGGCCGTGGCGGGCGATGCCGCGAGCGCGGCGACCATCGCAACGGCGGTGATAAGTTGAAGGAGGCGTTGAGATTTCATGGTTGACCTTTCTCGCAGGTGACTGTCACTGGGCGGGACGAGTTTTTGCGCCCAGTGATAGTCACCTGTATTTAGACGCCGCTACGGGCGACTTGGTTCCATTGGCCCGGCGGGGCGGTACACATAGCCGCGCCCCGGCACGGTGTGAATGAAGCGCGGATGCGCCGGGTCCGGCTCGATTTTCTCGCGCAGGCGGCGCACCAGTTGAGCCAGGCTGTCGTCGCGCACGCCGCGCTCGAACACTTTGTCTTCGGGCCACACCGCGCCGATGATGTCGTCTTTTTCGCACACGGCGTCGGGGTGTGCGCGTAGGCAGATGAGTAATAAATTCTCTTTCGCGGTCAACTGCGACGTGGCCACGTGCGCCATCGTGAGCGCGGCCAGCAGTGGGTGACCCGCCAGTCCGCTGCTTCGCAGGTCGTCGGGCGAGGGCACATCGGCCCAGAACTCCTCCAGCCGCGCCCGCACCGCCGCATGGTCGGCCAGCGAATCCGGGTCGGGATCGGCGGCGTAGGCCTCGCACGCGGCGCGCAACAGCGAGGGGTACGCGCCGGAAAACTCGATCAGCCGCGCAACGGTTTCATCGCCCCACCGCCGGCCCAGGCGTTGCATGTACCGTTCCACATTCCACCGCGCATCGGCAGGGCTGAGCGGGCCGAGCCACAGGGTGTGCGCTGCAAACAGTTCGGCCAGTTCGGTGCGGGCGGGCAGGGGGCGGCGCGTCGCGATCACAAACGTCAAGTCGTATTTGTGCGCGTCGCGCAGGGCGCGCAGGTTGCCCGCCAGCGCCGCGCTTTCGGCCAGGGGGTCGAAGCGGTCGAAGAGCAGGCACAGCGGCCCCCGCGCCAGTCGATGCGCCACGGCAGATTCAAGCGCGGGCCACTCCTCCTCGGCCGGGGCGGGATCATCCAGCGCGGCCCGGATCAATTTGAACAGCGCCCCCGGCGCGGTCTCGCGCAAACGATTGCAATCCACCAGCGCAAAGCGAACGCCGCCGAGCGGCGGGCGGTTGGCGATGAAGCCGAGCAGGTTGCTCTTGCCCGCGCCGCTCAGGCCCACCACCGAAACGCACTCGCCCGCGTTCACGGCAGCGGCCAGCGCGCCCACTTCGGCGGCGCGATAATCGGCAGGGTACGCATCCCAAACGGACATAGCCAAAGTATAAACCTTTTTGCCGGGGCAACTTTCGCCGCCCGGGCGGCGTCGTTTCTTCAGAGGTTTGTCAAGTGGCGAGAGCAAAACGATCATATACTAATGGCATGACCCCTCGCGTGCGTGTGGCGCTGGCCCTGCTGGGGCTGGCATTGGTGGCCCTCTCGCTGGCGGCGCTCGCCTATTGGCTGTGGCCGGTGCAAACGTTGCGGCAGCAAGTGCCCGTGCCGCCCACGCTGTTCGCCCCGCCGCAAAGCTGGGCACTTATGCTCGGGTGGATATGAAGTCGCGTTGCGGATTTTGGATTCTTGCGATGGCCGTGATCGCCGTGGCGCTGGCAGCCTGCGGCGGTGCGGCTACCTCTGTGCCCCAGCCTACCCAGCCAGTGGCCGCTGCCGCCTCGCCCGCGCCCACCGTGGTGACACGCCCCACCGCCACTGCCGCGCCCGCACCCGCGCCCACTCTGCAAGTCCCCACCGCCCAACCGCCCACGCCTGTCCCCGAAGAGCGAGTGATTGAACTGGAATGGCCGCCGCGCATGAAGCTGGGCGAGTCCGACCTCATCCGGCTGTCGCTCATCCACTCGAAGAACGGCTACACCGTCACCACCGAATTCCCCGATCACACCACCATCACCCACACCGTGCCCGTGCCCCGGCCCGGCGGCTTCGATCTGTCGGCGGTGGCGCGGCTGGAGGCTGTGGGCTTCGAGTTTGCGCCGCAAGGCGAACAATCGCAGGGTTTGCCGCTTGACGAGCCGGTCACGTTTCGCTGGACGCTCACGCCCGGGTCGGCGGGGCAGCACCGGCTGTCGGTGGATGTGAAGCTGCGCTGGACTCCGCAGGCAGGCAACGCCGGCCCGGCGCACGAAACGCAGATTTATTCCAAAGGCCTCACCGTGCAGATCACGTCGTTTTTCGGGCTCACCGCGCGGCAGGCGGCGGCTATGGGCGTGGTTGGGCTGGCCTTTGGCGTTACCCTCAGCCTGCCGCTCACCGCTTATGCCTTGCGCCCGCGCCGCCCCTCGCTTCGACTGCAACAGCCCAACCCCTCGCTGGTCATCGAGCGGCATCCTTCATTCAATCTCACTCCGGCGGACACGGCGCTGTTGCGCGCCCTGTTCAGCCGCTATGCCCGGCTCACGCTGGAGGCTGAATTCCATTCCGGCTATTCGGGGGCGCGCACGTTTTTGGCCCTGCCGGTGCGCGCCGACGGCCGCGCCGATGCCTACACCATCGCCAAAATCGGCGAGCGCGACTCCATTCGCCGCGAGTTTGAAAACTACGAGACGTTTGTGAAAGACACTCTGCCGCCCATCACGGCGCGCATACAGGAAACGCCGGTGGAGACTCCGCGCGGCGGCGGCCTCGCCGCGCTGCGCTATACCTTCATCGGCGAGCCGGGCCGCACCCCGGCCAGCCTGCGTGAGGCTTTGATCGCCAACCCCGACCTGGCGCTGCTGGACAAGCTGTTTGAAACCTTTGGCCCCAACTGGTGGATGCAGCGCAAGCCGTACACCTTCCGGCTGGCGCAGGAATACGACCGCATGCTGCCCGCCCATTTTGTGCTGGAGCCTGTCACCGGCAAATCGGCGCGCACCCTCGATGGCCGCGCCGCCCCCTCCGAGGCCCGACTGCAAGTGGGCGACGAAGTGACCGTGCGCAACTTCCGCTTTGTGGAACACCGGCCCGACGGGCGCTCGCTCGCCCTCACCGGCGTGGCCGTGCCGGGGCACCCGCCCGTGCGCGTGCGCTGGCAGAGCACCGCGCCCTTCGACAACGCCACCGCCCGCGTCGTCGCCACCCGCGACACATTGCTGCGCAACCTCGCCGCCGGGTTCGACCGCTACGGCCTGCCCGACCCGCTGGCGCTGTGGCCGCGCCTGCTCGACGAGCGCATTATCGGCAGCCAATCCACCATTCACGGCGACCTCAATTTGGAAAACGTGCTGGTGGGCCTCGGCGGCTTTGTGTGGCTCATCGACTTTGCCCAGACCCGCGACGGCCACCCGCTGTTCGACTTTGCCCACCTCGAAGCGCAGATCATCGCGCACGTGATCGCCCCCCGCCTGAGCGACCCGGCGCAGTTCGCGCCGCTGTGGCGTTCCGGCGCCGACCCGCTGCTGGCGGCCATGCACGCCATTGCGGCCCGCTGCCTGTTCAACGCCTCGCAGCCGCGCGAATATCACCTCGCGCTGTTCATGGCCTGCCTCGGCGCGCTCAAGTATTCCAACCTGCCCCCCTTTGCCCGGCACAGCCTCTATCTCACCGCCGCTTCACTGGCGCAAAACTTGTAAAACCGTTCAGCTCGTCGTTGACATTTCCCTCATCCTTCGCTATGATGCTCAAACATAGCGGAAAGGAAACGGAAATGGCCCGACTCAAATTGACCCATCTGTTGATGGCGCTGATGGTAATTCTGGCCGCCTGCGCCCCCGCCGCCACCGTGGCTCCCACGGCAGCCCCCACGGCTGTGCCACCGACTGCCGCCGCCCCCCAAACCCTCCGCCTCGCCACCACCACCAGCACCGCCGACTCGGGCCTGCTCGACGCCATCCTGCCCGACTTCGAAGCCAGGTACAGTGCCAAAGTGGACGTGGTGGCCGTGGGCACCGGGCAGGCAATAGCCATCGGGGCCAAAGGCGATGCCGATGTGGTGCTGGTGCACGCCCGATCCCAGGAGGATAAATTCGTAGCCGGTGGCGACGGCGTGAACCGCCTCGTTGTGATGTAAAACTACTTTATCATCGTCGGCCCGCAGGCCGACCCGGCGGGCATCAAAGACCTCGCTACAGGCATAGAAGCCTTCACACAGATCGCGGCCAAATCCGCGCCGTTTGCCTCGCGCGGCGACAAGTCGGGCACGAACACCAAAGAAC
>JACRBQ010000029.1 GCA_016213135.1 Chloroflexota bacterium
AAAGCGCTCAGTGTCCCCCATAAAGCAATGCCGATCAAAACCGGCGTGAGGATCCGATCGCCCCGGCGCCACTGGCGTTTTTTAGCAACCGTTTCCAGAAACATCGCCGCGCACAACATCAACCCCAAAGCTGTCGACAGATGCAGTGTAAAGCTGTTGAAAGGAGTCGAGATGGGGCGGTCATCCAGAACTTGACGCCAGAGCCAGATCGGCCAAAATGCGCCGGCAAATGTGAGCAGGAAGAGAAGCCACCGAGTGCGTGAAAAAATGCGCGTCATGGGTTGCGGCCCAGCCGGCGCCGCGCTGCCTGCAACCAGTCCAGCAGGGCAAATTGCAGGCGCAATTTCCTGCTCGGATGACGGCGGCGCGTAAAAAAGTCGTGGTTGCGCTTGCGGGCCTCCAGTTCGGCCAGCCAATCCCAGCGCAAGTCTTCCCGGCGGCACAGGCTGATCTCAGTGCCGGGCGCGCCGTCGATCACATTGGCTTCCATCGGCCACATTGCCTGCCCAAACGAACGTATGGTTTTACGGCAGAGGCGCGTGGTCAACACATACTCGGCCTGCAGGTTGCGGGGCGCTTTCGTCGCGTACAAGTCAACGTCGTACCCGACATCGCTCAAGGCATTGCAGAGACGGTTGAGCCGCTCCGGCAGAATCTCAAAAAAAGAGTCGTAAACGGCGACGGAGTCGTCGAGTGTTCGAAATTCGTAAAGTGTCTTGAAGCGTTGCAAGGGCGTCTGAAAGAAGACCGATCGTCCGGCAAAATGCGTTCCGGCGTCGCCTGCGCCGGTGGTGAGCGAGACGCGCGGGTAAACGGTGTAACGGCTCGTGTCCGCCGCGTATTTTGCAGACAACGGGAACCACTCTTCGGCGTCAAAGTGAAAAAACGCTTCATGCACGCTTCGCGTGTCGGCCGGAGTCAATCTTCGGTTGCCCGAATCACGCCAGGCCAGAAAGCTTTGCCATTGCCCAGCCGTGAAGGCCTGCCCTTGTGTGTACGGGATTTGAACGAAGAACGAGTCCCCGTCGTCGGCCAGCGGCACGAACGGCTGTTGGGTGTAACCGTTGAACCACAGCGCGTACAGGCACAGCCCGGCAATGCGCTCATCATCACGGTAGAAGTCGAGAGCCTGCGTCGCATAGGCGTAAAACACGGGCGACACCAGCAGATCATCTTCGAGAAAGATGACGTCGCCGTAAGTCCCGGTCAGCCCGCCGCAAAACAAGACGTGCCCTACCAGCCCCAAATGCCGCTCGTGGCACAGCACTTCTTTTGGGCCGAATGGCCAGACGAATTGCTCCGCGACATTCCTAACCTCGGGGTGGATCCCGTTTTTGCCGCCATCAATAGAAATGACCAGGGGGATACCGCCCTCTGCCGGATAGGCCGCCTTCTGCAAAGAAGCCAACAGCCGCTCCAGCGCCTGAGGCCGGTTGTAGGCGCTGAGCACGATTGCCGGTTTCATCGTTCACTCGCAAGATAGTCGAGCGCTGACTCAAACAAGGCTTCCAAACCCTTCTGCGCCGGGCGCGGGTCGCGCTTCAACTGCCACCGGCCATCGGCCAATGTGTCGGCGATGGAAAACGCGGCGGCGGCGGGCAGGTTAAGGGCTTGCCCCACCGCCAGCAACGCGGCGGCTTCCATTTCAACAGTGGCAATTCCATTTCGCTGATGCTCGGTCGCTGTGCGGCGCGCCTCACGGAAAGGGGCGTCAGTCGTCCATGTCCGGCCGAGGGTGTGCGCCCGCCCGCGCCGGGTTAAGGCGCGGCTCCAGCCGTGTGTCATCTCCGCATCCGCCGCCGCCCATTCTCCCGGCGGCAGGTAGTGAGCGGAAGTGCCTTCGCCCCGCAAGGCGCTCTCGCAGATCACCAGATCGCCCGGCTTCAGACTAGATTGCAGGCCGCCAGCCAGCCCAATCGCCACAAACCGCCGGACTCCAAACGCGGCCAGTTCGTCGGCCAGCGCCGCCGTCACCGGCGCGCCGATCCCGAAATTACCTGCCAGCGCGACTCGCTCTCCTGTGCGTTTGAGCAAAAAGAGTTCGCCATAGAAGCCGCCCACCCTCTTCGTCGGGTGATGCCGGATCGCATAATCAACCAGACTCTTTTGAAACGCCAGAATGACGGTTTGCGGCGGGGCGATGTTCGGGAGCGCGCCTCGCGCACGCTTGTAAGCTAAAAAATCAACCGCCGAGAAGATCGGCTCGTCGTCAGGCAGCATGGATTCGCCTCTTGCTCAACCAGAGAAGCGTTGCCAGAGCGCCCTCACCCGCCAACATCCCCCACGCCGCGCCCGAAGCGCCCAACTGCGGAATCAACAAGGTGTACAGGCCAACAGACACAGCCGCGCCGAGAATCGTCACTTTCAAAACCGTCCTCTCCAAGCCACGGGTGACGAAGTCAAGCGAGAGATACGCACTGAAGGTGTATGGAATGAGACTCCAGGCTAGCAGGCGCAAAACGTGAGCGGCGGGCGCAAAACGTGAGCCGTAAATCAACATCACGATCGGATCGGCCAACAGGGTCAGTGCCAGGGCCAGCAGGGCACTCAGCGCCAACAATGCCGCCCATGAATTGCGGAAAAGTCGTCCGGCTTCAGGCGAGGATCGGCGCGACAATGTTGGCAGTAACGCGCCCAACACGGCATAATGCCCGATCTTGAGTCCCTCCACCAGACGGGCGGCGGCAGAAAACCAGCCGGTGGCCGCATCGCCTGCCAACGGCAGAAGCATCAGCACGCTCAACCGCTGAGAAAAGAGGGCCAGGGCCATAAGCGCGGCCAGCGGCCAGGCAACGCGCAGTAACGCCCAAACTTCGGCCAGCCTTACAGGTCTCCACAGAGCGGCGAAGGTTACAAGCCGCGAACACAGCACCCCACCCAGCCCGGCGGCGACCAATTGAGTCAAAGTCAGCCAGGCGCATAGTCTCAAGAGATCGTCTTGACTCCGGATCAACACTGCGGCGCCAATCGTCTGCAACAATGCCGTCAGCAAGTTTAAGGCCAGGAATAATTCCATGCGCTCGAACGCGCGCAAGAGCGCACTGAACACGGTGTAGAACGCCAGCGGGAACAGCGACAGCAGATACACGATCAGAGGCAGGCGCGCCGCCGGCAGAACCGCCGGGAAAACGAAACCGATGCCCATCACGCTTCCGATCCACAACACCGACAACGCCAATTGAAGCCAGAGGGCAACGGGCGCAAGAGGGGTGAGGCCGCCCGCCCGCGCCGTCTCCCGAATCAAAAGCATGTCGGCGCCGAAGGTGGTCACCGCGTTGCCGAGGAAGACCAGGGCGGCCATGGCCGCATATTGCCCGAACGCGGCCACGCCGAGCCGGCGCGCAATCAATGCAATGAAGACAAGCGTCAACCCTTGCGTCAGCACCCGGGCCAGCAACAGCCAGAGCGAGTTCAGCCCGAGGCGTCTGGCGCTCACGGCCGCAATCGCATCCATGGGAAGGGAGAGTCGACAAAACGAAACAACCGCCAAAGGCGGGCGATTGGCGAACCCGGATCGTACAGCCGCGTTGGATGGAACTCGGCCAGCGCGCCCAGCGTGTGATGATGATAGTGGTCAGCCATCTCCGGGAAGCCCAGCGCGGTGTAATAGGCTTGTGTCCGCGCGCGTGCTTCGGCAACTTGAGAGGGTGCATAGAGCGGACTATCCAAAACATGGATCGCGCCGCGTTCCGAGAGTAACGGCCTGAGGCGCTGAATCAACATGGGCAGATCAGCAAAGTACTGAATGGCGCTGGCGATGATAATCGTATCAAAACTCCGTTCGCAAAAGGGAGCCTGAAAAATATCAGCTTTTAGAAGCATGAGACGGTGATTGCCCGCAAATACCCGCGCCGCTTGCGACAGTTCGAAGTGATTGAGATCGACCCCTATGACTCGGCAACTTTGCAACCGAGCCAGCCGGTTCGCCAGCCAGCCGTTGCCGCACCCCAATTCCAGGATGGTAAGCGGCCTCGATAATCGGGCTAGATAGGCGCACAGCCGCGCCGCCGAGGCCGCCCGCGCCCGCCACTCGGTCCAGAGCGGGTGCGCGCCGGGGAGGTCGGGGAGGCGGCCCACCACGTCATCAGAATATAGCCGCCCCTCCTTCTCGCGCACTCGCAAATAGATATCGGAGTCAAAGTCCATGGAGGATGCAGAGCAAATTGGCAATTGCTCTACGCAATAAACTGCATGGTTAGAATGAAGTAGTCGCCCCACTGGTTGAACGGCCAGCGTGAGCATAGCGTTTCGTCCAGCCCCATCAGCCGGCGAGTTTGCGATGGCAAGCGTTTCGGGAAGTTATCCATGTAGGATGGCGGGCAAAAGAGCGAGAAGCTTTGCAACGCCACACGCCGAAACCCCGGCCCGAAGGCGCGCGCCACAGCGCCGGGCGTAAAGTAGTACGCCAAAAATTTTGCGCCCTCGACGTTGGCCAACACACCCCCGTGATGCAACCGCCGTGTCGCCGTGCGCCAGTGGCCGCGCAAGGCTTGCGCCAACTCCCACGGGCAAATCGGCGGCATGACCACCCACACGGCAAACCCGCCCGGCTTCAACACTTTCGGCAACGCTCTGGTAACGTCGCGCAAATCGGGGATGCAGTTCAACCCGCCGAAGTTAGAGAAAACGGCATCGTACGGCCCGCCCCAAACACGATCGAGTTCCGTGAATGAGCATTGCTGAACTGTAAACCGTTCGCGTTGGCCGGCAGCTTCAATCTTCGCCGCGATCTCGGCGACCATGCCATCGGCCACGTCCGTCGCGTGAACCCGATAGCCTCGTTCGACGAAGAATGCCGCGTCTGCGCCGGTGCCGGCATTCAGTTCAAGGATCGCGCCGCCCGGCGGCACATGCGCAAGCATTTGCGCCCGGGCCAGGCCTCGCGCCCAGCGAATCACCGGGTGGTTCTCGCAATAGGCGTCGTACACTTGCGCCTTGCGCGAGAAACCGGCGTTGATGCTTTCAATATCAATCACGGGCGGCAACCATCCGGCGCAATCGCAGTTCCGAGCGAAGCAGGCCAGGCAGGTTTCGGAGGACGGAAACCGGGGCGCGCCAGCCGGGCCGCTTCAGCGCCCGCCGCAGGCGAAACTCGTAATGCACCCGGCCATGCAGAATACGATAGAACTCTTGTGGAAACGGCCCACGATAGAGCATCGCCAGATCGTTGGAGTCGATCCAGTTTTGCTTCTCACCCAGTTCCATCTTTACCCGCTCAAAGAATCTTGTGCCGGGCAATGGATAGCTGACCGAGACGCCGATGTCGTCGGGCCGGCACTCGCGCACCATCTTGAGCGTGAGTTGAATGTCGGCCCATGTTTCGCCGGGGTAGCCGAATTGCAGAAAGAAGCCGGCTTCTATGCCCGTCCGTTTCAACCATTTGGCGGCATTGTAAATATCTTGCACGGTGTCGCCCTTGTCCATCGCGTCCAGAATTTTCTGCGAGCCGGATTCGGCGCCGAGCCAAACCGTTTTGCAACCGGCGGCCACAAGGGCCGCTGCTACGCTTTCGTTGATCAAGTCGGCACGCTGGAGGCATTTGAAGGGGATGCTGGAACCCGCTTCCCTGACAAGGCCGGCAAATCGTTCGATCCAGCGGGGCTTGAGTCCAAAAATGTCGTCGGCAAACCAGATATGGTCGGGCCGATACTTTTCTTTCAGCCATTTCAATTCGGCAACGACGTTTTCCGGCGAGCGCGAGTTGTAACGCTGACCCCAGATAGGCTTGGCGCACCAGTTGCAGTGATAGGGACAGCCGCGCGTGGTCACCATGTTCATCGAGTAGTAGCCGTGCCGCTCGCGCCAGAGCTTCCGGTAACGCGGAACATCTACCAGATCCCAGGCAGGGAATGGGAGCGAGTCGAGGTCGCGAATGTCGGGGCGGTGCGAAGGATGAAGGATGAACGATGAAGGATGAATCTCAGGCGCAGACGATTGGGTATTGGGTATTCGGTATTCGGCGTTGGTGGCGAGTCCGAGAATTCCGTGGAGAGGCTGTGACGATTTGCCGGTGAGCGAGTCGAGCAGTTCTCCCAGCGTAAGTTCGCCTTCGCCCAGGAGGACAAAGTCCGCGCCGCGCTGAAGGTAGAGGTCGGCATGGTCGGTCATGTCCGCGCCGCAGACGATGACGGCGCAACCGCGTGCTTTCGCCATGTCAATCATGGTAAAGGCGGCCTCACGCATCCGCAGGAGACACATCTTTGAGAGGTAGTTGAAGTTATCTTCAAAGATGCAGGCGAAGCGGGGCCGGTGTTGGTCGAGGGCGGCTCCCCACTCCTCTTCGCTCTCGGCCAGCATGGCGTCAAAGAGGGCAACCGAGTAGCCTTTGCTTCGCGCGTAGCTGGCGGCGTAGAGCGTGCCAAGCGGCGGGTAGGGTTGCATGGCGGCCCACAGCTTGGGGTCGAAGCGCAGGTAATAGGATTGGCCGAAGAGAATGTCCATTATTGGCGTTGCGGCTGCTAACCACTTGGCTGCTATCTTAGCCGCACTTGTCTCGCCGGGCAATGCGCAAGAATCCTGTTGACAAACCGGACTAATTTGGTGTAGATTACTGTACAAATGTTCTACACCACAATTCTATTTGAGGAGACCCGGCAATGTCAATGTTCAAACAGGTTTCAGTGGTTTCGTACAACGTAAGCAATTGGGAGCGGTCGAAGAAATTCTACACGGAAGTGCTGGAGTGGCCCACCGCCTTTGGCGCAGAAGAGATGGGCTGGCTGGAGTTTGGCCACGAACATCAGCCCCACATCGGCCTTAACTTGTGGAACACCGAGCAAGGCCCGATGCCGCCGCCCTCCGCCGGCGGCGCGGTGCTGGATGTGGACGACGCGCACAAGGTGACGGCGGCGCTGCGCGCCAAAGGCGTCCGCTGTGACGACGTGATGGACATCCCGAACATGGTCTCGTTGGGCGCGTTTTACGATCCCGACGGCAACCGGATCCAGTTCGCGAAAGACATGACCGTACAGTCGTGATATAATCGCGGCAATTAAATAGAGACAACAACGCCGAGCAGGAGGAGTAAGCGCGGCAGGCTGATAGAGACGGAGGGCCACTGGCTGGAAGCCCCCACAGCACAATGCGCCGAAGGTCGCCTGGGAGTTGATTGGTTGAAAAGTAGCGGCCTCCGTGGTGGAGGCCAAAGTAAGCCAATCCGGGGAAGCCCGTTATAGCTAACGAGTGCGCCAAAGAACGGCGAAACAAGGTGGTACCACGGAAGAGTCCCTTTCGTCCTTGATTGGATGAGAGGGACTTTTATTTTCCTCACCCCTCCCCGTCGCTGACGCGACTCCCCTCCCCCCTCTCCTGCGCTTTCGGCGCAGGAGAGGGGGGAGGGGTTAGGGGTAGGGGTGAGATCAGGGACCATAACATGACCGAGCCACTGCCAAAAACCTACGACTTCGCCTCGACCGAACAACGCCTGTACGCGTGGTGGGAGTCCTCAGGCTACTTCAAACCGAGAATCGATCCCGGCCAAAAGCCGTTCGTCATTTCCATTCCCCCGCCCAACGTGACGGGCGAGTTGCATTTGGGCCACGCCATGTTTGTGGCGGTGGAGGATTTGATGATCCGCTACCACCGCATGAAGGGCCAGTCGACGCTGTGGGTGCCCGGTTCGGACCACGCGGGCATTGCCACACAGTTGCAGGTGGAAAAGATGCTGCTGCGCGAGGAAGAGGTGGCCCGCGAGGAGTTAGGCCGCGAGGAGTTCGTGCGCCGCGTGTGGCAGTGGAAGGAAAAATACGGCAACATCATTTACAACCAGGTGCGGCGGCTGGGCGCATCGTGCGATTGGGATCGGGTGCGCTTCACGCTGGACGACGGACTCTCGAAAGCCGTGCGCCATGCCTTTGTGTCGCTCTACAACAAGGGGCTGATCTATCGCGGCACGTATCTCGTCAACTGGTCGCCGGGGCTGAAGACGGCGGTGTCGGATGTGGAAGTGGAATACAGCGAGGAGCAAGGGACGCTGTATTTCTTCAAATACATGCTGAAGGAGTCGGGCGAACACATCCCCGTGGCGACCACGCGCCCCGAGACGATTCTGGGCGACACGGCAGTGGCGGTGCACCCCGACGACGAGCGATACAGGGCGCTGGTGGGCAGGACGGTGATCGTGCCCATCCTCAACCGGGAGATTCCGGTGGTGGCCGACGCGGCGGTGGATCGGGAATTCGGCACGGGCGCAGTGAAGGTGACCCCGGGCCACGATGCCACCGACTACGCCATCGGACAGCGGCACGGTCTGGCGATCATTTCTATTTTGAACAAAGACGCGACGATGAGCGCGGACGCCGGGCCGTACGAGGGGCAGGATCGGTTCGCCTGCCGCGAGGCCCTGTGGCGCGACATGCAAAAGGCGGGCCTCACGCTGAAGACCCAGCCGCACACCATGAACATCCCGCGCTCGCAGCGCGGCGGCGAAATCATCGAGCCGATCATCTCGACGCAGTGGTTCGTGAAAATCAAGCCGCTGGCCGAGGCCGGGATAGCGGCGGTGAAAGATGGCCGCATCCGCATTGTGCCGGAGCGGTTCGAGAAGGTGTACTACAACTGGATGGACGCGGAGCGTATCCGCGATTGGTGCATCTCGCGCCAGTTGTGGTGGGGGCACCGCATCCCCGTGTGGTATTGCGCCGACTGCGGCAAGCAGACCTGCGCCGAGATCGATCCGGCGGCGTGCGCCCACTGCGGCAGCCACAATATCACCCAGGACCCCGACGTGCTGGACACGTGGTTCTCGTCCGGCCTGTGGCCCTTCAGCACGCTGGGCTGGCCGGAGCAAACCGCAGACCTGAGCTACTTTTATCCGACCTCGACGCTGGAGACGGGTTACGACATTTTGTTCTTCTGGGTGGCGCGGATGATCATGCTGGGGCTGGAGTTCACCGGGCAAGCGCCGTTCGACACGGTGTATTTGCACGGGCTGGTGCGCGACGGCGACGGCCGCAAGATGAGCAAGACGCTGGGCAACGTAATCGATCCGCTGCAAGTGATGGACGAGTTCGGCGCCGACGCCCTGCGCTTCACGCTGCTCACCGCGGCCACCCCCGGCAACGACATGAACTTGAGCCTGCAACGGGTGGAGGGCAACCGCAACTTCGCCAACAAGCTGTGGAACGCGGCGCGGTTCATCATCGGCAACCTCGACAAATGCCCGGAGGCCCCCACCCCCGTCGGAGAGCGCGACACGGGAGGGGAGCCTGACCGCACGCTGGCCGACCGCTGGATTCGGGGGCGGCTGGCGCAGGTGACTGCGGGCGTGAACCGGCTGTTTGAGAATTACCAATATGGCGAGGCCGGGCGGCAGGTGTACGATTTCTTCTGGAGCGAGTTTGCCGATTGGTATATTGAGATCGCCAAGCTGCAACTACTCCCCTCTCCCGGCGGGAGAGGGGATGGGGGTGAGGGTGAAGACCGGATTTACAACACCCTCGACACACTGGTGCTGGTGCTGGATCAGACCATGCGCCTGTTGCATCCGTTTGCGCCGTACGTGACCGAGGAAATCTGGCAGCACCTTCGCAAAGCGTGCCTCGCGCCGGGACGACCTGCGCCGGACGGCGGCTGGCCGGACGCGCTCATCATCGCCCAATGGCCGACTCCAATTACCAATTACCAATTACCAACCACCGACTTCCCGCATATCATGGACATTATCCGCGCCATACGCAACGCGCGCGCGGAGAACAAAGTAGAATTAGGCAGGAAGATCGCCGCCACGCTGGTGGCCGGGAGTGCCGAGGACGAATCGCTGCTGAACGACCAACGCGATGCCATCGCCCGCCTTGCCGGCGTGGAGCCGATGCAGTTCCGCATTTTGGCCGAACTGCCCGAGAAGCCCCGGCAAGCGGTGTCGATGGTGGTCGGGCGCACGGTGGTGTATTTGCCGCTGGCGGGGATGGTGAACATCGGCGCCGAGCGCGAACGCATGACGAAGGAACTGGCCGATCTCGACAAGCAGATTGCCAAGCTCGAAACACTGCTGGCCTCCGACTTTGCAAACAAAGCGCCGGCCGGGGTGGTGGAAAAGGAACGGGCGCGGTTGGCCGCGGCCAGGGAGTCGCGAGCCAAGCTGGCCGAGCAGGTGGGGAGTTAGTCGACGTGTCGCAGTTGAAGGGGTATGTCGATCAAAAATATCTGCAAGCCGCCAGGCACCTGCTTGCGCCGATCAAACAACGCACGTACGAATTGATGCGCGTTGAGCCGGGGCAGCGCGTGCTGGATGTGGGCTGCGGCCCCGGCACCGACACGGTGCCGCTGGCCGTGCGCGTGGGGGCGGCGGGCCGCGTGGTGGGCGTGGACACCGATGCAGCCATGCTGGCCGAGGCCGACCGGCACGCGGCCCGCGAGGGCGTGAGCGCGTGGACGGAGCATCGCCACGCCGACGCTGCCGCCCTACCTTTCGACTCGAACCTGTTCGACGCGTGCCGCAGCGAGCGGCTGTTCCAGCACCTGCAAAACCCCGAGCCGGCCATGGCCGAGATGGTGCGCGTGACCCGGCCCGGCGGCTGGGTGGTGGTGCTGGATACCGATCACGGCACGTGGTCGACCGACACGCCGGAGAGCGCGGTCGAGCGCAAGCTGGCGGATTTCCGCGTGCGACGCATGTTTCACAACGGCTTCGCCGGGCGGCAACTGCGGCGGCTGTTCGCGCAGCACGGGCTGGCAGAGATTTCGATTGAGATCGTAGCGGGCTACTTTGACAACTACGCCTTCTGGCGGCTAATGTCGGTGATGGATCGAGTGGAGGCCGAGGCGCTGGCCGCCGGGGTCGTGACCGCCGACGAGTTGGCGCGGTGGCGCGCGGGTCTTGAGCAGGCCGATGCGGCGGGCGTATTCTTCGGCAGCGAGAGTCTCACTCTAGCTGCGGGCCGCAAAGCATGACCGGCGCGGCGGTTCGCGCCGATGTGCCACGGCGCAGTTTCAAAGTTGTGAGCGCCGCCCTGCTGGGGTTGGCGCTGGCCGCGTACCTGGGCTACAGTTTCATCTACGTTCGCTACACCACCGCCCTGCTCCAGTATCCGTTCGACTACGATCAGGGCGAGGGCTTCGAGCTGAACGACTCGGTGCTGTTGGCGCGCGGCGAGTGGCCCTACCGCAGCAACGAGGTCTACCCCTTTTATTCGTCCAACTATCCGCCACTCTACCACCTGGCCCTCGTGCCGTTTGTGTGGGCCTTCGGCCCGGCCTATTGGTACGGGCGGTTACTCTCGTTCCTCGCCACGCTGGTGGCCGCCGGGGCCATTGCCTACGCCGTGCATCGCCGCACGCGCGACAAGCCCATCAGCGTCCTCGCCGGATTGGCGTTTCTCGCGTCGAACTACGTCTATCACATCGGGCCGTTGTTTCGCCAGCACATTTCGATGGTGATGTTTGAGGCGTTGGCCGTGGTCATCCTGATTCCGCTGGGACGCGGCGACACTCCTACCGATAGACGCCGACTCTTCTGGGGGCTATTGTGCCTGCTGGCCGCGGGATACACGAAACAACTGGCCTACGCCACTGTGGCCGCGTGCCTGTTGTTCATTATCGGCATGGGGTGGCGGCGCGGCCTCATTGTGGCCGTCGGCTTCACGGCAGTGGCCGGCGCCCTGTTCGGCCTCATCAACATTGCCACGAGCGGGCAATGGTGGGTGAACACCATCGTCGCCAACATCAACGAATTCGTTCCCGGCCAGGCGCAGGGGTTATATTTGCAGTGGCTCGACCTGCATCTCGTTTTGATCTGCCTCGCCGCGCTGTGGGGATTGATCGAACTGTCGCGGCGGCGCGTGCCGCTGGAAGTGCTGTGGCTGATCGTCGCCGTGATCAACGGAATCTCGTCGGGCAAATGGGGCGCGGGCGAAGCGTACTTCACCACCGCCGTCGCCGCCGTGTGCCTGTGCAGCGGTATGCTGCTGGGGCACTGGCGGCAACAAAGCGCCGGGTGGCGGGCCGATGCCCGTTGGGCCACCGCCGTGGCCATCCCGCTGCTGCTCATCGCGCAGGCAGGGCAGCTCATCCACATGCCCACGCAGGGGCGGCTGTTCGAGCCGCTGGCTCGCGCGCTGGGGTTGCCCGCCGATCAGCCGTATTACGACTCGCAGGGCTACACCCAGTTGGGCCGCCCGCCCAATGCCATCGACATCGCGCAGGGCCACAAAATACTGGCCTACACTCAAGCGGCCAAAGGCCCGGTACTCACCGAAGAAGCGGCCTTCAGTTTGCTGGCCGGCAAAGAGCAGGTGGGCAACCCGACCCAACTGCTCAACCTCGCCAAAAAATCCATGCTAGACTCATCGGCGATGGTGAGCATGATCAACGCTCAGGCCTTCGACGTGATTGTGCTCAAGGCCGAGTTCTATCCGCGCCCGGTGCTGGTTGCCATCGGGCAAAAATATCAATCGGTGGAAACGATCATCATGAACGGGTTCCCGTACCGCATATTGAAGCCCCGGCCCGCCGCGCCCTGAGGCCGCCGTATAAGGAGGAGCCGATGCTCCACGATCTCGCCTGCCCGTCCTGTGGCGCGCCGGGCCTTGAACCCCGGCAGCCCGACGGCGCGCTCGTCTGCAAGTTTTGCGGCCACGGGTACTCCACCGACGGGCGCGTGCCGTGCCCGCACTGCGACACGCTGAACGATCCCCACGCCGATTTTTGCGCGCAGTGCGGCAAAAAACTCAAGCGCTCCTGCCCGGCCTGCGGCTTCGAAAACTGGGCCGGGGCTGAGTTCTGCTCGCAGTGTGGGCGCGACCTGGATACGCTGGAAATCATCACCTCGCGTTATGCCCAGGGCTTCAAAGACACGCTGCAGCAACAACGGCAGCAGGCCGGTTCGCTCAAGGCGGGCGAGGAAGCCGCCAGCCAGAAACGGTTAGCCGTGATGTGGGAAAAAGAAAGGCAGCGGCAGGCTGAGATGGCAAAAGACCGGTCGCGGCAAAAGGCCCAACAAAATATGCTGTTGATTATGGCGGTGTTGGTCGGGGCAGCGGTGCTGTGCGCCCTCGCCGGCGCGCTTGTGTTTTTGAATTTGCGATAAATGACCCTCCCCCACTCCTTCGCCCCGTTTCCCGTGTCTCTGCCGGTCTACCAAGGCCCGCTCGATCTGCTTTTGCAACTTATCGAACGGGAAGAGTTGGACATTACCAAAGTGGCGCTGGCCCAAGTGACCGATCAATATCTAGCCCACGTGCGGGCCATGCAGGAACACAACCTGCACGACATCGCCGATTTTCTAGTCATCGCCGCGCGGCTCATCCTCATCAAATCCGAGGCCATCTTGCCCCGGCCACCGGAGCGCGCCCCCGGCGAAGAAGACCCTGCTGAGGAACTGGCCCGGCAGTTGCTGGCGTACAAAAAATACAAAGAGGTGGCCCAAACGCTGCACCAGCGCGAGGTGGACGGCCTGCGCAGTTATCTGCGGCTGGCGACCCCGCCCAAAGTGGAAGGCAGGCTCGATCTATCCAACGTCACGCCGGTGGATTTGTGGGAGGCCGTGCGCCGCGCTCTGGCGATGCTGCCCGAGGCCCCGCCCGTGTCGTCGGTGGTAGCGCCGCCCAGGATCACCATCCGCGACCGCATCCGCCGCATTCAGCTCACGCTGCGGCACGAGGGCCGGGCGCGGTTTTTCGAAATGCTAAAAACCGCTACCTCGCGAGTGGAGATTATGGTGACGTTTTTGGCGGTGTTGGAGTTGGTGAAGCAGCGCCGGGTGAGCGCCGTGCAGGAAAAGCTGTTCGGGGATATTGTGATTGAGCCGGTGGGGAACTGGATCAACGACGATTCGGTTCAGATTTATTCGGAGATGGAGAAAGAAGACGAGCCAGAGGCGGCCAGCGAAGGAGAGCCAAACCTATCGTAGCGCCCAGGCCGTCGATGAGCACGTCCGGCCAGTGGCCCTGCCGCCCGGCCACAAAAGTCTGGTGGTATTCGTCGGTGGCGGCGTAGGCCACGGTGAAGGCCAGCGCCCAGGCCACGTGAACCGGGCGCAAGGGGGCGCTGCCCCGCACGCCCCGCAGCATAAAGATCGCTAGGAGCGCGTACTCCGCAAGGTGCGCGCTCTTTTTGATCACGTAATCCCACCCGCCGAAGTCGGGCAGTGAGATGCGCGGCTGGGATGAAACGATGAAGATAATCACCATCCATCCCAGCGCAGGGGCCCAACGGGAAGCGAATGACTTCATATACACGCGGCCCATTCTACCACCCGCTGATCTGGCTGGCGCGGGCGACGAGTTGGGCAAACTCGCTCACGTCGAGGTCGCCCGCCAATTGGGCGGCCAGCCGCTGGGCGCGCACGCGCAGATCGTCGAAGGTAGTCTCGGTGGCATAGGGGCTGTGGCGCAGCAGTTCGGCGTATTGGGCCACCACCACATCAAGCTGGTAGCGCAGCGAGGCGCTGTCGAAGGTGGGGGCTATGTCCCACGTGTTCACGTTGCCGTTGACTTCCTGCACGGCGTGAGTCTGGGGGTCTTCCCAGCGCAGGCTGAGAGTGGCCACGCGGCCCTGGGCGGCGGGCTTGAAGTGCACGGCGTACAGCGCAGTGACCGTGTGCCCGGCCCCGATCTCTCCCGCATCCACCTCGTTGTTGCGAAAATCCTGATCGGCCACGGCGCGGTTTTCGTAGCCCACCAGCCGGTAGGCTTCCACCACGTCGGGGTTGAAGTCCACCTGCGCCTTGGTGTTGAGGGCAATCACTTGCAGCGTGGAGGTCAGGTCGTCCACGAACAGCTTCCTGGCCTCGTCCAGCGTATCCACGTAAGCGTAGTTGCCGTCGCCTTTGTCGGCCAATTGCTCCATCAGCACGTCGTTGAAGTTGCCCATGCCAAAGCCCACGGTGGTAAGGGTGATGCCCGCGTCGGCATAACCGCGAATGGACTCGAGGATGGCCTCGGGGCCGGTGGCGCCCACGTTGGCGACGCCGTCGGAGCAGAGGATGACGCGGTTGATGCCGTCGGCGCGGTAGGCCAGGTTGGCGATCCGGTATCCCAGCCGCAACCCGGCTTCGGCATTCGTCGCACCTTCGGTGCGCAACCCGTAGATGGCATTGAGGAGAGTGGCCCGGTCTTCGCCGCTGGTCGGGTTGAGGACGACGCGGGCTTCGGTGCCAAAGGCCACGATGGCCACCGTGTCGTCGGGGCGCAGGCGGTCTACCAGCAGTTGCAGCGACTGCTTCACCAGCCCCAGACGGTTTCCCATTTCCATTGAGCCGGAAACGTCAATGACGAAGGTGAGCGAGGCGGGCTTGCGTTGCGACTCAGGCACGATGTAGCCTTGCACGCCAAAGCGCAGGATGTAGGTACCGTCGCGCTGAAAGGGCGAGGGCGCGCCGTCGGCATACAGCGCAAAGGCGGTCTCCGGCGGAGCGGCGTAATCCTGCTGGAAGTAGTTCACGAACTCTTCCACGCGAATGGCCTCGGCGGGCGGGATGTTGCCGTCCGAGACGTAGCGGCGGGCGACAGTGTACGATGCCGTGTCCACGTCCAGCGCAAAGGTGGACAGGTGATCGGCCCCGGTGGGGACGTAGGGGTTGACGCCGGGGTTCTGAAAGGTGTTGCCACCGGGAGCAGTGGCGGTGGAGAGCGGGAGGGCATAGGGCGGCTGCGCGGCTGAAACCGGCTGGGTGGGCAGCGGCGCGGGGTACGGGGCCCCCGTGGCTTCCATGATGGGGGACAGCACCCACGGCCCGGCGGTGGCCGCCGGTGCGGTCGTCGCGGCTCCGCCGCAGGCGCTGGCCATCAACATGAATACGAGGGTGATGACGAGCAGATGTTTGGCGTTCATGGCATTTCTCCTTTGTGAGCTGGCCGATTGGCTATTTGCTCTACGACTGCAAACAGCGTACGACAAGGGGAGAATGTCGCCTTGATAACCGGTTGACAAGCGGATGACAGCGCGGTCGCAGTTGACTCTGGCCGGCTTTGATCTACACTATTGGAAATCTTCGCTGACGGCCCCAACCTGCGCAGAGGAGGCAACATGACTGATCCAACCGGCCCGCTCCCAGGCAACAACCCAGCCACACCTGGTCCAACCACTGGGGAGACGCAAAAAACGGGCGAACAGGGCCTTCCACCGCTCGGCCGTCCGGCCGTCGGGGTGAAAACCACCGTGCAAAATCTGACGGCGCGGCGAATTGGCGTCACGGCCAGTGGCTCCAAAGGAGTCGAGTTTGTCCTCCCGCCTTTTGGCAGACGCGAGGTGACGCCACAAACGGAGGCGAGATTCGACTTCGCCGCATGGGCAGAACGGGACCTTATCAATATCGATAGAGAGGTCGCGCCCGTGGAGGGGGGTGGCGACCGTTCTTACCTCGCAATTGGCTGTTTGTTTTGGGTTGTACTGCTTGGCGTCCCCGTCGGGGTTTTTGTGCCACGCCTCCAAACTAGCCTGTGGTACTGGGGAGTGCTGGCCGTTATTGTGATCGGCGTTTCGCTTTATGGTTTTGTCAAAGCCAGTTGGGCCAAACTATTGCGCCAATTCTGGCAGTGGCTAACGCAATGGATCAATTTGCTGTTGAATCTGGGAGTGGGCATCGGCCTGCCCGCCGCCGTCATTCTCTTCTTTGGCGGCGGCTTGCAGCTATTCGTTCCCGATCAGGACAGGTATCTTTCACTCGCTCTGTTGGGGCGATTGCTGCAGTGGGCGCTCATTTCGATAGCCTCTATTCTCCCGGCCGGGCTGTATTTCCTGTTCGACCGTCAACGGCTGGGCACTCTGCGCGAGTCGTTCTTTCGAGACATCACGATCCTTGACCCAACCGTCGAAACGCTGAACGATGCCAGGAGTATTCACGGCACGCGAGTCGAAGAAATCTACGGGCCGGACGACAAATCGGGCGGCGGGGATCGTTTCCTATCGGGCACACGCTGGCCGATTTTTGTAGCCACGCTGGTAGTGACGCACGGGTGGATTCTGGCGCTGTCTCCGTTCGGAAAGCCGGAGCCGATCACTACGCTTGCCCAGGTGCTGGCGCTCCTCGTTCCCCAGTGGACGCCGGTCAACCTGGGCTTTCTGGGCGCATATTTCTTCGCCATCAACATGATCCTGCGCCGCTACCTGCTGGCCGACCTCAAACCCAAAGCCTACAGCCACATCACCGTTCGCATTCTCGCGGTGATCGTCCTCGTGTGGGTGCTGAGCCTGATCCCGGATTTGGTGGGCAACACGGTGACCGCCGTGGGCGACGCGGCGACGACTGTTGTATCGAGTCTCTCGGGGGCGCCGGCTGCGGCCCAGCCGGCCGCCACTTCTCCCCAACCGGGCACGGCTGAACAGGAACCGGCATCCAGCCAGCCCGGCCCCCTGCTGCTCATCCTGGCGTTTTTCGTGGGCATCGTTCCCGAAACAGGAACGGCCATCATCCAGGAGTATCTGCGAAGCCAGAAGTTCCTCGCCGACCGGATCCCCTCCCTGCAAGAGAAACTGCCGCTCAACGATTTGGAGGGTGTAAACCTTTACAACCGGGCGCGTCTGCTCGACGAGGGAATCGAAAACATTGAAAACCTCACGCACCACGATCTCATTGACCTGTTGCTCCAGACTCGCATCCCACTGCCGCGACTGGTGGATTGGGTCGATCAAGGCATTCTGTATTTGCACATTGTCGACGTGACAGAAGTTGAATCGCAGTCGACAGCGGAGGCGCAGAAGAAAACGGTGGCCTTGCAGAAGCTGCGGCGGTATGGTATCCGCACCGCCACCGACCTCGAACGTGTATACGATGCCGCAAAGAAACGCGACGCCAGGGGTGGCAAGGTCGGGCCCGACAGCGAAACCAAACGATTGCTCCATTTGCTCAACGGCACCGACGAAAAGGTTCAGCGCGTTCGCACTATCCTCGACAGCATCGCCGACGACGAGTGGATGGTATACATCCGAAACTGGCGCGACCTCACCCGCTTCCACGATAAAACGTGGACGCTCGAAGAAGTGGGCACACCCAATCCGGACATCCTGGGGCCTGACTACGAACCCAGACCGCAGCCGTCGCACCGGCACGATTTTTGACGGCCCGCATCGGCGGCTCACTGAACCTTGCGCCGCCGGCGAATCCAACCGATTGCCGCGCGGGCGACCGTGAGGAAGCCGATGAGCATGAGCAGTGGAGGTGTGGCCGCCAGCGCAACCCGAAACGCGCCCGTGAAGAAGCCCCCGATCTTCTTCCAGCCATTGGCTGAAGCCGGGCGCAAACTGACGGTGATGTTGGAGTAACTCTCTGCGCCGCCGTACACGCCCGGCCCGACGTCGCGCAATTCCCCCGACACGCTTTCAGAACGCACATCGCCTATCCAGCGCAAGCGAGCGCGCATGGTCTCGAAACTCGACACGGGCACGGCCACCGTCGCTTCGGCGTATTCGTCGCCGCCCTGCATCCACGTGCGCGAGGTGAGCAGGTAACCGCCCAGGTTTTCGGCTTCGTTCCGGATGCGATAAACGGCATAGCGAGCATCCTGCACTTCAAGCTCCACCGATGCGTTGTAAGCAATATACAGGTTGGCTGGAGCCGGTGGGTATACCGTGATCGGCGGCGGACTGTTGCCGCCTGCCTGCGGATACGCGCCGATGAGCCGGGGCGCGGCCCCACCGCACGCGGCAAGGGCGAGGGCGGCGAGCAAAATAAAGCTGTGGTGCGGACGCAGGGGAAACATGGACTCCTCCTTTTTGACCTTGCCTGCACTGTAGGCCAAAGAAGGGGAGGAGTCTTGATATGGAGTTGATAAAAGGATGACGGAGTGGGAGTTTGGTTCTGCTGCTAGCGGTTCTCGAGCGAGCGCACGAGGGCCAACAGCACGACCGACACGGCCAGCAACATCGCGGATAGCGCCAGCGCCACGCCGAGGTTGCGCTCAAGGCCGAGGTAAATGGCAAGCGGCATGGTTTGGGTGCGGCCCGGCATGTTGCCCGCGAAGAGGATGGTCGCGCCAAACTCGCCGAGGGCGCGCGCCCAGCACATGATGGCTCCGCTTAGCAGCGCGCGGCCGGCCTGCGGCAGCATGACGTAGCGAAACACTTGCCACTGGTTCGCGCCTTCGGTGTAGGCCGCCTCTTCCAGTTGGGCATCCACGCCGTGGAAGCCGATGCGCGCAGCGCGCACATAAAAAGGCGCGGCCACAAAGGTCTGGGCCAGCACCACGGCAGCGGTGGTAAACGGCAGGTTGATGCCCGCCCCGCCCAACAGCGGGCCTAGCACCCCGCGTCGCCCAAAGGCCATCAGCAGGGCCAATCCTGCCACCGCCGGAGGCAACACAATGGGCAAGTCCACCAGCAGTTCGATGACGGCCCGGCCACGGAACCGCCAGCGCGCCAGCCCGTAAGCAAGCGGCGTGCCGCAAACTATGGCAACCACCATCGTCGCGGCGCTGGTGAGCAGGCTGAGGCGCATGGCGTCAAAGGCCGCGGGCGCAAAAACACTCGGCATGAAATCGGAGGCGGCGGTGCGCCACACGAGGGCGGCCAGCGGTACCCCGAGCAAGCACAACAGCACACTGGCGGGCAGGACGAACACCCAAACGGACTTGCCGCGCATGGCGGCGCGGGGGAGAAAGTGATCGCTCATGGGGTGACGGGCAGGAAGCCCCACTTTTGCAAAGTCGTTTGGCCGGCGGGCGAAAGCACAAAGGCCACGAAGTCGGCGGCGAGGGTCGGGTTGGGCGCGGCAGACAATGCGGCCATGGGGTAACGGGCGGTAACGTTGTATTCGGCAGGGATGGCAAGAGTAATGAGGGTGAGCGCGGCGCGGGCATCGGTGGCATACACGATCCCGGCGTCGGCTTCACCGAGATTCACTTTGGCGACGATCTGTTTGACGTTACTTTCATCGGACACGACGTTGGCCAGCACACCCTCTTTGAACGATGCGCCATAACGGGCGTTGAGCTTTTCCAGCGCCTGCCGCGAATAACTTCCAACGGGCACCACCTCGGCGGCGAGGGTGAGCCGCAAGCCGGGGCGGGCCAAGTCGGCCAGCGTTTGCACGTTGCCGGGGTTGTCGGCAGGTAGGATGACCACCAGCACGTTGGAGGCGAACGGTTTGGCCGCGCCGCTGACAACCAACCCGGCGGCGGCCACGGTGTCCATTTCCTTCTGATTGGCAGAGGCGAACACGTCGGCCACAGCTCCCTGCTCAAATTGGGCGCGCAGGCTGGCCGAGCCGTCGAAGTTGAAGGCCACGGTCACGCCGGGGTGCGCGGCCTCGTAGGCTTTGCCGAGGTCGGTGAAAGCATCGAGCAGCGAGGAAGCGGCAAACACGGTGAGGGTGCGCGGCGTCGCGGCGGTGGGCAAGCCGGCGGACTGAGGCGCAGGCGGCGCGGCGCAAGCAGCGAGGAGAGAGAGGAGGGAGAAGAGAAGAGAGAGGAGAGAGGGGAGGGAACGTGTGGATGCCGTGAGGACGCCCTGCTCTGGGCGGGGAAATGCTTCGGCCCAATGGGCCTCAGCGTGACAGGGCGCGGACTCGTGAAATGCTCTACCCGAACGTCTGGCGGAATGTGGCATTGACTGTCCCCTCCAGCGCCGTGTTGAGGCGGTTAAACTTGTCGAGGTAATCGAGCGCGGCCGGCGTGAGGCGCGCGCCGCCGCCGTGCTGCCCGCCGATTTGCGTGTCCACCAATTTCACGCCGAGGCGGGTTTCCATTTCGTTGATCTTTTGCCATGCGGTGCGGTATTGCACGCCCAGCTTGGCCGCCGCCGCGCTGATGGAGCCGGTGTCTTGCACGGTTTGCAGCAGCACTGCGCGCCAAGCGGAGAATACCACTTCGCCGTCGGCCTCGAGCCAGAGGTTGAATTTGGGTTGCATGGGTAAAACCTCCTTACGCGGCGGCCCGGGCTGGCTCGGCCTGTTGCACGAGCACTACCGCCGCCAGAATGAGCGCCGCGCCGATCCATTGCCAGAGCAGCAATTGCTCGCTCAGAAGATAAATGGCCATGACGGCAGTGAGGGCCGGTTCCAGTGTGGCGATGAGGCTGGCCATGCTGGCCTGCAAATAGCGCAGGCTGAGGGTGTAAAGCGAGAAGCCCACGAGCGACGGGCCAACGGCCAGCAGGATCAGGATAGCCCAGCCGTCCCAGGCCTTCATGGTGAATAGCGTGTCCGGGTTTTGCGTCAGCCCCAGCGCCGTCGCCGCGAACAAGAAGCCGTAGGCGGTCACCGTCCACGGGCTGGTGAAGCGGTTGGAACTCCAGCGGCCGGCGAGGCTGTAACAAGCAAAGGCCAGCCCGGTGCCCAGCCCTACGGCAATGCCCACCGGGTTCACACGCCAGGCCTCGGCGGTGTAGGCCCTGGCCACGAACACACAGCCGACGATGCTCAGGGCCACGGCCGCCAGCTTGCGAAGCGTCAGAGGTTCTTTAAGCAGGGGCCGCGCCAGTAGCACGGTGAAGGCCGGCGAGCTATACGCCAGCACGGTGGCAACCGCCGCGCCGTTGAACTGCACGCTGAAAGTCCACATGCCGTTGAAGGCCGCCAGCCCCACAAAGCCGTACAGCAGAAAGAAGGGAATGTCGCGACGTGTGATGCGGAGGGCCTCGGGCCGGGCCACGCGCAAGAGCAGCAGCATGGTGCAGGCGATGATCAGATCGCGCCAGAACGCCAGCGTGAGCGGCTGGAGCGTGTAGTGCTTGAGCAGGTAGCTGATGATGATGCCGGTGGTGGCCCACACGGTGGTGCCGGCGAGGGCGATGAGGATGCCTTTGGCGCGTAAGGTCATAAAGGGATTGTACCCTGAGCAGGTTCAGTCTATCGGGGCAATGACGATTTTGGCGAGCGGGCCGGGGCCGGTGGCGAGCCGCGCTTGTTCGGCGAGCCGGTGACCGGGTACCCAAAGGATGTGGGTAGAGTTGGCAAGCAGCGGCCAATGACTACGGGCTTGAACGGGGATTTTGCGATTGATCATGAAGTCGGAAAGTTTGAGGGTGTGGCCGTTCATGCCCAGAGGTTGAAAGCGGTCGCCACGGTGGCGGGTGCGGAGGACGAAGGGGCCGAGGGCGGGGTCGAGGTGGGCTGTCCACGGGGCGGCGCGGGGCGGCGGGGAATCAGTTTCCAGTGTGGCGGTGGCTTGCCACTGGAGGAATCGGGTGACACCGGGGAGGGCGAGCGAAGTTTCAATTGGTTCGTCGGCGAGGGAGGGTGTGTCGGCCCACGCTGCGATCGAGAGGGTCGGCCCGGCGAGTCGCACACAGAGTCCGCCGAGCAAATCGGCAGTATGGCCCGATTCCCCGTTTTGAATCCAGCGGACGGCATTTTCGATCGGGATGTAATCGACATCGCGCAGGCCGGGGCGCAAGTGGGCAACGGCGCGGCGGAGGAGCGCGCGCTGAAGCGCCTCAGGGTGGGCGCGCCAGCGGGTGAGGCGGAAGCTGATGACTTGCCCCGGCGGGGCGGCGAGGGTCTCGGCCCAGGCGGCGTCGAGGGCGGTTTGCAGGAGGTCGTAATCGCCGGCAGCAACTTGAGCAGTGCGGTTGAGGATGCTGCGGATAGCCGGGTTGTACGTTTGCAGAATGGGGATGAGTTCGTGACGCAGGCGGTTACGAAAGTAGGCAGTGTCGGCGTTGGTGGGATCGGTGCGCGGGGCGAGGGCGTGAGCGGCGGCATAGGCCTCGATGTCGGCGCGCGGGGTGGCAAGGAGTGGGCGGATGACGTTGCCTGTCTTCGGCAACATGCCGCGCAGGCCGCCGAGGCCCGCGCCGCGCAGCAGGTGCATGAGGACGGTTTCGGCCTGGTCGTCGGCGTTGTGGCCGACGGCGACGGTGAGGGCGAGGCGGGCAAGGAAGGCATAGCGGGCGATGCGCCCGGCTTCTTCGATGGACAGGTGCATAGCTCCGGCGAGGGCGGCGATGTCGGCGCGCTCGACGGTGCAGGGCAAGCCCCACTCGGCGGCGGTTTGGGCGACGAATTCGGCGTCGGCGTCGGCGTCGGGGCGCAGGCCGTGGTGCAAGTGGCCCACGTGGAGGCGAAGGTCGAGCAGGGGGCGGAGGCGGTTGAGGAGATGGAGGAGGACGAGGCTATCGGGTCCGCCGGAGACACCCACAGCCACGATTTGGCCGGGCGAAAGTAGCTTATGCCTTTGAATATAGGCAAAAACAGCATTGAAAAGCACGTTTGGATTATAGTGTATAATCCCAACGCTACGGTAGGCAGTAGGCGGTCGCAACGATACTGCCTACTGCCTTGTAATTTCTGGAGCGTGCCCGACGGCCGATTTGCGCGTCGAACGGGAGTGCCCGGTTCCTCGGGCAGTAGGTTTGTTTTGGAGATTATGACTCTTGCCCCCAAGTCCGCTGAACTGGCTGTTGGGTCTGTTTTCGCTCGATATTGGCATTGATCTGGGCACGGCCAACACGCTGGTATACGTCCGCAATAAAGGCATTGTCCTCAACGAGCCATCCTGGGTGGTGATCGACAAGAAGACGCGCCGCCCACTGGCGATTGGGGCCGAGGCCAAGGAGCTGGCGGGCCGCACCCCGGCGAACATCGTGGCAGTGCGGCCGATCCGCGATGGCGTGATATCGGAATTTGAGATCACTCAGGCGATGCTGGAGTATTTCATTTCGAAGGCGCACGAGCAGAGCATTGTGCCCATCCCCCGGCCCCGAGTGGTGGTGGGCATTCCGTCCGGCGTGACGGAGGTGGAGAAGCGGGCGGTGTACGATGCGGCCATGGCCGCCGGGAGCCGCGAGGCGTATTTGATCGAGGAGCCAATGGCGGCCGCCCTCGGCGCCGGGCTGGCCGTGGGCGAGGCCAAGGGCACGATGATCGTGGACATCGGCGGCGGCACCAGCGAGATGGCTGTGTTTTCGATGGGCGGCATCGTGGTAAGCCGCTCGCTGCGGGTGGCGGGCGACGAGATGGATATGGAGATCATCGGCTATGCCCGCAACAAATATAATCTGCTGATCGGCGAGCGCATGGCCGAGCGCGTGAAGATAGCCATCGGTTCGGCGTATCCGCTGCGCGAGGAAAAGACGTTTACGCTGCGCGGGCGAAACCTGGTGAACGGCCTGCCCGAGGCCGTTGAGGTGTCGTCCATTGAAATTCGCGAGGCGCTATCGCAGTCGGTGCAGACGATTGTGGACACGTTGAAGGAGTCCATTGACGAGACGCCGCCGGAGATCATCGCCGATCTGATGGAAATGGGCATTTGCATGGCGGGCGGCGGATCGCAATTGCAGGGGCTGACGGAGCGGCTGAGCGACGAATTGAAAGTGCGCGTGTGGCTGGCCGAAGATCCGCTGACGTGCGTGGCTCGCGGCGCGGGCCATATTCTCGAAGACCTCGAACACCTCAAGCGCTTCCTCGTCGGGTTGCAGCGCGGCAGCACCTCACACTAAAGGATGAAGGCGGAAGGATGAATGATGAGTTTTGAGTTTGTCCTTCATCGTTCATCGTTCATCGTTCATCCTTTTCCAAATGCGTCGCTTCAATATATGGTCATTGCTGGCTGATCGGCGCGGGCTGGCGGTGACGCTGGTGGTGCTGAGCATCGCCGTGCTGGTGCTGGGCGCGCGCGGCTGGCTCGGCCCGCTGGAAGGCACGGTGCTGGCCCCGCTCATTCCGGCGCAGACGTTCATCACCCGCATCGTCGGCGCGGTATCCAACGCCTTCAACGCGCCCTCGGATTTGGAGGCGCTGCGAGCGCGGAACGCCGAGCTTGAAAAACAACTGGCCGACCTGGCGGCGGAGAACGTGCAACTGCAAGAGGCCAGAGCGCAGTTAGCCATTGTGTCGGCGCTGCTCGATTACGCCAGCAGCAGCCCGGAACGGCGCTACGTCACCGCCGACGTGGTGAGCCGCGACCCCAGCCTGTTCCTGCGCTATGTGTTGCTGAACAAAGGCTCGCGCGACGGCCTGGTGCGCGGCATGCCGGTGGTGACCGACAAAGGGCTGGTGGGGCAGATTACCGAGGTCACACCCAACGCCAGCAAAGTGCTGCTGATCACCGATGCCACCTCGGCGGTGGCGGTGCGGCTGCAAACGTCGCGGGCCGAGGGCATGGTCACCGGGCAGCAATCGGGCGAGCTGCGGCTGAACTTCATTTCGGTGGATGTGGACTTGAAGCCGGACGAGATCATTCTCACCTCGGGGCTGGGCGGACAGTTCCCCACGGGCCTGGTGGTGGGCCGGGTGGTGTCGACGCGCAAGCGCACTTTTGACGTGTTTCAGGAAGCGGACGTGCAGTCGGCCATTGATTTCGACCAACTGGAAACGGTGCTGATCATCACCAACTTTGAGCCGCCGCAGTTGGGGCCGCTGCTGGGCACGCCCACCCCGGCGCCCTAACGCCTCGCCATGAGAAGCTTGCCCATTGCCATTCCGCTGCTGGCGCTGGCGGCCATGCTGCAAGCCGCCGTGCTCACGCACGTCCGATTTTTGGGCGGCGGCTTCGATCTGGTGCTGGTGTTGGTGCTGGCGTGGAATCTCGTCCGGCGCAACATCGACGGCCCCCTGTGGGCGCTGATCGGCGGCCTGCTGGCCGACACCCTTTCCGGTGGGCCGTTCGGGGCTTCGACGTTGGGGTTGACTCTGCTCAGCCTGACGATATCGCTGACCGAAGGGCGGTTCTACCAGGCCAACATGCTGGTGGCGCTGCTGGCGAGCCTCATCGGCACGATCTTCTATCACTTGATATACTTAAGCGTGCTGGCGCTGGCGGGCCGGGCGGTCAATCTGGCCGACGCGCTTACGTTGGTGACTCTACCCTCGACCATCCTCAACTTTCTGCTGATGCTGCCGGTGTATCAGGCGGCCAAATGGCTGTCGTGGCAAATCGCCCCGCCGCCGGTCAAATAAGCGGCCCCATGAAAAACGGTTTGAAAATTCCCCATCGCCAACCCGAAGCCTCCGGCGGCGATCCAACCAAACAGCCCATCGACCCCTATCGGATGTTGCCGTTTTACGGCCTGCTCGTCGCCGCCATCATCGTCTTCGCAGCCCGGCTGGTCTATTTGCAGGGCGTCAAAGGCGCGGATTACAGTGCAGCCGCCCAGGAAAACCGCGAGCAACTCGTCAACCTGCCCGCCCCGCGCGGCATCATTTACGACCGCAACGGCGTGCAGTTGGTGCGCAACGTTCCCTCATTCAACGTCACCATCACCCCGGCCTACATGCCGGACGATGAAATCCGCCTGCAGGAGCTTTACCGCTACATCTCGCAACTCACCGGCGTGCCCATCCACACCCCGCCGCTGGATACCGGCACGCGCTGCGGCCTCACCGACACGCCGCCGTGCGGCATCACCGACCTGGTGAGTCAGGGCGAAAGCCTGGCCCCCTACGTGCCGGTGATCGTCAAGAAAGACGTGCCCACCGACGTGGCCTTCACCATCCGCGAACGCCTGCGCAACCTGCCCGGCGTGGGCATCAGCGTCACCCCCCTGCGCGATTACCCCACCGGCGCCCTCACCGCGCACGTCGTCGGCTTCATGGGGCCGATTACCAGAGAAGTGGAACAAGCCTACATTGACCAGGGCTTTGACCCCTCGCGCGACAAGATCGGCTACTCCGGAATAGAGGCCTGGGAGCAAGACCTCCTCGCCGGCAAAAACGGCTACAAGTACATCGAAGAAGACGTGGCCGGGTTGGAACTGCGCACCATCGGCGAGCCGGTGAACCCCGTCCCCGGCAACAACCTTGTGCTGACTATTGACGTGCGCCTGCAAGCGGCGGCGCAAGCGGCGCTTACGCATATGATCAATTCCATCAACCTGCGCGCCAATCGCACCGTGTCCCAGAATGGCGTGGTCATCGCTATGAACCCGCGCACGGGCGAGGTTTTGGCCATGGTGTCGTGGCCCACTTACGACAACGAGAAGTTCGCGCGCCTCATCCCCGCCGACTACTACAGCGCCATCCTCACCGACCCCTCCAGGCCCTTCCTCAATCAGGCCGTATCGGGCCAGCACGCTCCCGGCTCGGTATTCAAAATCGTCGTGGCCGCCGGCGCGCTGCAAGACAAAGTGATTGACCCGGCCCGCACGCTGAACGACCCCGGCGAGATCATCATCGCTAATAAATACTTCCCCAACGACCCCGGCCAGGCAAAAAAGGTGGTGTGCTGGAAGGAGAGCGGCCACGGCGATATCGACATGATCAGCGCCATTGCCGAATCGTGCAGCGTGTACTTCTACAAAATCGGCGGCGGCTACGAACCGGACGGCGTGGCCGGGCTGGGCATCGACCGCCTGTACGACTACGCCAACGACTTTGGCTTCAACCGCCGCACCGGCATTGAACTGCCCGGCGAACTGCGCGGCCTCATCCCCAGCCGCGACTACAAACGCATCTACATCGGCGAGAACTGGTCCACCGGCGACACCTACATCGCGGCCATCGGGCAGGGGCTGGTGGTCGCCACCCCCCTTCAAGTGCTCGATTCCGTCACGCCCTTCCTCAACAACGGCTGGCTGATCCAGCCCACGCTGATCAAAGAAGTGGTGGACGGCGAGGGCAACGTGGTGACGCCGTTTCAAGTTCAAATGCGCGACGGCAACCCCGCCACGCCCGAACTGGACCCCGTGCCCATCTCTGCCGACACCATCGCCATCGTCCGCGCCGGAATGGAGAGAGTGATCCGCGACGGCACGGGCAAAGACCTTGACCCCATCGAGGGTGTGACGTTCGCCGGCAAAAGCGGCACCGCCGAATACTGCGACGACATCGCCGCGCGCAAGAACCTGTGCCAGTTTGGCGCGTGGCCCACGCACGGATGGTTTTTGGGCTACGCCCCCGCCGTCAACCCGGAGATTGCCGTAGTGGCCTTTGTGTACAACGGCGGCGAAGGCTCGCTCGTCGCCGGGCCTATCGTGCAGCAAGTGCTGCAAGCTTATTTCGACCTCAAGCAGATTGACAGCTCGCACGGTCGATAGCGCGCCTGCCATGACGCTTCGCGAGCGACTTGCATCCGCCGCCGCTGTCGGCCTCTGCGCCCTCGCCGTCGGGCGCGCCCTCTTCGAAACATTCCCGCTGCAACGCGGAGCGGCCGTCGGCCCCGCGCCCGCGGCGATTGCCGCGTTCATCATCGCCGCCGCAGCTTTCTCCGCATCGGCCCGGTGGCCCCTCCGCTTCGCCGCCCTCATCCCCCTGCTCCTCCCGGTGATTGGGCTGATCGATCAAAGCGTGAATCCGCTGCGCGATTGGACGTTGATAACGGCGGGATTGGGCGGAACGACGCTGGTGCACCTCTTCTCCCGTGGCGACCGCTTCACGGCCCGCGCCCTTTCCTCCGTGTATGCGACCGGTTTAACTGCCGTTGTCGCCGTCCTCTACCTTCGCACGCTGGCCCCCACCGTGGGCGCTGCCGACACGTTTGAATTTCAAGTCAACGCCCTCCGGCTCGGCATCTCGCACGGCAGCGGCTATCCGCTCTATCTCATCTTCGCCAAGCTGTTCAGCCTGTTGCCCGTGGGCGGCACGGCGGCGTTTCGCATCAACCTGTCGGCGGCGGCGTTTGGGGTGGCTGCCGCGCTGGCGGCCTATGCCGTGGCCCGTACCCTGCAAGCCTCTCGCCCCGCCGCGTGGATCGCCGCGCTGAGCCTCGCCCTGTCCATCGGCCTGTGGTCGCGCGCCGTCGAGGCCGAGGTCTATACCTTGCACGTCGCGCTGGTGGGAGTCATTTTGCTGTTGGCGTTCAGGAGTCAGAGGTCAGAAGTCAGAAGTCAGAAAGTTTGGCATTTGACATTTGGCATTTGGCATTTGCTCTTCTTCCTCTTCGGCCTTTCGCTCGGCAACCATCTCACTACTGTGCTGCTCGCGCCGGCGGTGGCAATTGCCTTCGCCGCTCAGTGGCGCAGCGCGCGGCCCACAGTGCGGCAACTGCTCATTGCTGCGCTGTGCTTTGCCCTCGGCCTCAGCGTGTACCTCTATTTGCCGCTGCGCTGGCCCGCCGTAAACCACGGCGAACCGATGACGTGGGAGCTGTTCCGACACTTCATCACCGGGCAGGAAGCGCAGGGCGCGCTGCGGCTGAACGCCTGGCACGCCGACTTTGGCCGTTACGGCATTGTGGCCCGCAAGGCACTGGATCAGTTTGGCTGGGCGGGCGCGGCGGCGGCGCTCATCGGGCTGGGGGCGCTGGCCCGCCGTAAGCCCGTCGCCGCGCTCATCACGCTGGCGGCCTATGGGGCCTTTGCCTTCTTTGGCCTGTCGTTCTACGTGCCCGACCCGGATTACTCGTCGTTCCTTTTGCCGGCGCATTTTGTGCAAGTGGTGTGGATGGCGCTGGGCATCACGGCAATTGTCAATGCACGATTCACAATTCTCAAATCACAAACGGCCCGGCTCTATGCCTTGTGCATTGTGAATTGTGCCTTCGTCCTGATCCCTGCCGGCCTGCTCTGGTCCAACCTGCCGCGCGTGGACGCTTCGGGCAACTGGGGCGAATACCGGCTGGGGCAATACATTCTCAGCCGGCCGCTCAACCCGGGCGCCGCCATTCTGGCCGACAGCGAACTGATCGCCCCGCTTTACTATTTGCAGGTGGCCGAGGGCATTCGGCCCGACCTGGAGGTGATGGTGCTGCCGGACGAGGACTCCTATCGGGCCGAACTCGACGCCCGCGTCGCCGCCGGGCAAACGGTATATTTGGGGCGCTATTTGCCGCACCTGTCGGACGCGTATTATTTGCACTCGCTCGGCCCGCTGACGGAGGCCGGGCCAACGGCGCACACGTTGCCCGATGGCGTGACGCCGGTGGATCAGGATTTCGGCGGGGCGATCAGGTTGCGCGGCTACACGCTCGACTCGGCCACCGTGGCCGCCGACGATGCTGCGCAGCTGACTCTGTTTTGGCAGGCGCTCAAGCCGCCGCCGGGAAATTATCGCGTGACGCTACGGCTGATCGATGCGGACGGTGTGGCGCGGCTCACCGGCCCGGCCAATGTCCCCGCCGGGAAAATGTATCCCACGGCGGCGTGGCCGGTGGATGATGTGGTAAGCGACTTTCAATCGCTGCAATTGGATCGGGCGCTGACTCCGGGGAGGTATTCGTTGCAGGTGGGGCTGTTTCTCCCGTTCAGCGCCGAGGGGTTGGGCGCGTGGCTGACATTGACGACGCTAACGGTGCTGCCGCCGACGACCGACCCGCCGATTGCTCACGCGATGCGGGCGCGTTTCTCGAACGGATTGTGGCTGATGGGATACGATGTGCCGGCCTCTGCTGCGCCCAATTCGCAAGCGGCGATCACCCTGTTCTGGCAGCGGCCGCCGGGGATGGTCGATCCGGTGGAGGTGAGGGTGTGTCCGGCGGACGGGGTGTGCAGCCCGGTGGTGCTGGTGTTGGCGGCCCAACCTGCGGGGCGTATTTTTGAATCGCGTCACACGGTGACCCTGCCCGCCGTGGCGGGGCGGCTGCCACTGGCGGTGAACGTGGCAAGCGCCACCGCCGTGTGCGGTTGGGCGGAGGGGGCGGCGTCCGGCGGGGTTTGTGAGCTGCCGGCCATTGCCGTGGAGGGATCCGCCATCGCCGCCGAGGCCATCAATTTTGACAATCAAATTATTTTGGAAAGTTTGAAGATTGAAACGCCGGCGGCCGCGCCGGGGCAGATGGTGGTGGTTACGGCGCGCTGGCGCGGGCTGCGGGCGATGGACGCGGACTACACGGTGTTCGTGCATTTGCTGGGGCCGGACGGGCGGGTGCATGGGCAGGTGGATGCATGGCCGGTGCAGGGGACGCTGCCGACGAGCGGCTGGCCGCCGAACGAAACGATTGACGACCGCTTTGAGGTTCGCGTGCCGGACGATGCGCCGCCGGGGGAGTATTCGGTGGAGGTGGGCTGGTATTTGCTGGCGACGCTGGATCGGCTGCCGGTGTTGGACGCAAGTGGGGCGGCGATTGATGACCGGTTTTTGATGAGCGGGTTGGCAGTGGGTCGATAGCTATCAGCAGTCATCTCCCACCTCTCATCTCTCACCTCTCATCTCCCACCTCTCATCTCCCACCTCTCATCTCTCATCTCCCACCTCTCATCTCTCATCTCTCATCTCTCGTCTCTCACCTCTCATCTCCCACCTCTCACCTCTCATCTCTCATCTCTCTTCTCTCATCACGCTTCACGCATCATTCGTCATTTATCCTCCGCCATTGTATAATCCTGCCCACGCTTATGGCTGTTTCAATTGCGATCAAGGGAATTAAGGAAGGCCTGCTGGTGACGGTGGGCGATGGCGACTGGGCCGAGGCCGGGCCGACTCTGCTGGAGAAGCTGCGCGAGGGGGGCGAGTTTTTTCGCGGGGCGCGGTTAGTGCTGCAGTTGGGGGGCCGGGCGCTGGGGGCCGCCGAACTGGGCAAGCTGCGAACGTCGCTCGGAGATTTGAATATCCAGTTGTGGACGGTGCTTTCGGAATCGGCGTTGACCGGGAACGCAGCCAAGGCGCTGGGGCTGGAGACGAGTTTGCCCAAGCCGCCGGCGGTGACGCCCGAACTGCCGCCCATTGATCCGCTGGAAGACGGCAGCGAGGCAATTCTGGTGCAGCACACGGTGCGGTCGGGCCGTTCGATCAACTTTCCGGGGCACGTGGTGGTGATTGGCGACGTAAATGCCGGGGCCGAGGTGAGCGCCGGGGGCAATATCGTGGTGTGGGGCCGGGTGCGCGGCACGGTGCAAGCCGGAATAAACGGGAACGCGGAGGCGGTAATTTGCGCGCTGGACCTGGCCCCCATGCAATTGCGGATCGGCAACGCCATTGCCACCTCGCCCAAGCGGCGCGGCAAGCCCGAACCGGAATTGGCGCGGGTGAAGGACGGGCAGGTTGTGGCAGAGCGGTGGAAGCCGAATGAGAGAGAGAAATGATATGGGCGCTTTAGTAATTACGGTAACATCGGGCAAGGGCGGCGTGGGCAAAACGACGACCACGGCCAACATTGCCGCGGCGCTGGCGGCGCAGAATGCCAAGGTGGTGTGCATCGACGGCGACATCGGCCTGCGGAATTTGGATGTGGTGATGGGGCTGGAAAACCGCATCGTATATGATCTGGTGCACGTGGTGGAAGGCACAGCCAAGCTGCGACAGGCGATGATCAGAGACAAGCGCCTGCCCCATCTCTACCTCATTCCGGCGGCCCAAACTCGCGACAAGTCGGCAGTCAGCCCGTCGGACATGATCCGCATTTGCGACGAGTTGCGGACGGAGTGCGACTACATCATCATCGATTCGCCGGCGGGCATCGAGCGCGGCTTCCGCAATGCGCTGGCGCCGAGCGACAAGGTGCTGATTGTGACCAACCCGGAGGTGTCGGCGGTGCGCGATGCCGACCGCATCATCGGGCTGGTGGAGAGCGAGCAGAAGGGGCCGCCGTCGCTGATCATCAACCGCATCAAGGCCGACATGGTGAAGCGCGGCGACATGCTGAGCATTGACGATGTGCTGGACGTGCTGGCCATTGACCTGATTGGCATCGTACCGGAGGACGAGCAGATTGTGGTGGGCAGCAATCGCGGCACGCCGGTGGCGCTGGACGAGAAATCGCGCGCCGGGCAGGCCTTCCGCAACATTGCGCGACGGCTGGCGGGCGAGAACTTGCCGCTGATGGACCTGGACAAGCAAGACGGCTTCTTAGCCCGACTGGGCAAATTGATCCGGCCCGGAGGTTGATATGAACAACCTATTTAACCGCCTCACTGGCAGGCAACCCCCCAGCAGGCAAGTCGCAAAAGATCGGCTGAAGCTGGTGCTGATCCACGACCGCACCGACGTGTCGCCGGCAGTGCTGGAACAGTTGAAGGACGAGTTGATTGCCGTCATCTCCAAATTTGTGGATATTGACCGCGACGGCGTGGACATCAAGCTGACGCAGGAGCAAACCGAAAGCCGCCTCGTGGCCGATATTCCCCTGCTCAAAAGCCCTCGCCGCCGACGCTAAAATGACCGCGATCCTGCATACGCAACAACGCCGCCTGTGGCAGTATTTTGATATTTGGCTGCTGGCGCTGGTGGCGCTGCTCAGCATCTTCGGCATCGCCATGATCCGCTCGGCTACTTTTGAAAGCCCGGAGCTGGCCGCGCTGCCATTGGTGCAGATCCGCTGGGCGGTGCTGGGGCTGGCGGTGGTGTTTGTGGTGGCCGCCATCGATTACCGCTACTGGCAGCCGCTCTCGCGCCCGATGTACTTCTTCATTTTGGCCGCGCTGGCCTGGGTGTTCATCGTGGGCGAAGTGCTGTATGGCGCGCAACGCTGGGCGAACTTCTTCGGCCTGTTCTTCATCCAGCCGTCCGAGTTGGCAAAGATTGGCACGATTCTGTGGACGGCCGACTACTTCAGCCGCAACCGGGAGAAGATCAAGGAATTCAAGTGGGTGCTGGCCTCGGCGGCCTACTCGGGCATCCCGGCGGCGCTGGTGATTGCCCAACCCGACCTGAGCACGGCTATCATCATCGGGGTGATCTGGTTTGCGCTGTTGTTCGCGGCGGGGCTGAAATGGCGGCACATTGCCATCTTTGTCGGCGCCGGCATACTGGCCGTGCCCGCCGCGTGGCTGGCGCTGGCCGACTATCAAAAGCAGCGCATCATTCAATTCATCAACCCGTCGCTGGACCCGGGGTCGTATTACAACATCCGGCAGGCGCTCATTAGCATCGGCTCGGGCGGCTGGTTCGGGCAGGGGTACAATCACGCGTCGCAGATCAGCGGGCGCTTCTTGAAAGTGCGCCACACCGATTTCATCTTCTCGGCGCTATCGTCGGAGTTCGGATTCATCGGGTCGATGCTGGTCATCATCGCCATGGCGCTGATCATCGTGCGCATCCTGCGCGTGGCCCGCATGACCACCGACCCGTTCGGCGGGCTGGTGTGTTACGGGGTGGCGGCCATGCTGTTCTACCAGGCCTTTTTCAACATCGGCATGAACATGAATTTGCTGCCGGTGACGGGCCTGCCGCTGCCGTTTCTGAGCTACGGCGGCAGTTCGCTGCTCACCTTCATGTTTGCCATTGGGTTGGTGGAAAGCGTGGCCCTGCGCCACAGGCTAATGGAGCATTGAGGCTGCCAGGTTGAAGCAACAATTGGCGATGCTCGGCTGGCACTCGCCGGTCTGCCACCACCCGCGACACATGCTGAACGCACAAAAAAAGGGGCAGGCCTGAGAGCCTGCCCCTTGAGGGGTTGCGACGCGCCACGGCGGCAACTCAGTTGCCGGTGGAGCGCATGAGGCGTGCGAGGAGCAGCGACATATGCTCCTTGCTCACGTCGAGATACGGGCTGAACGTGGTGGAGGTGGCGCCGTTGGTGACGCCCAATCCGCAGATGCGGTTGACATCGTCCTGCTGCTGTTGCGTCAGCAACGAAATATCCTCCCACCCCTCCGGCGGGCCGCTGCTAATGGCGGCTTCGCTGCCGGTGGCCACCGCGTAGGCCCGGGCCATGTAATAGGCCATGTCGACCCGGGTGATGCTGGCATACGGGCTGAAGATAGTGCCGGTCAACGGCGGCAAGATGGCGCCGAGCGCGACGCTGCGGGACACCGCTTCGGCTCGGACGGAGTTACTTCCCCCGCTTCTCTCGCCGCCCCGCCGCCCCCATCACCGCAAACGCCGCCGCTAGCAGCGCCCACAGGGCGCGCTCCCACACCGTGCCGGCGCTGCCCAGCAGCCCCAGGCAAAACAACAGCAGCCCAAAGTGATGAGCCAGTTGGTACGGGCGCCCGGCCCACACCTCGCGCCACTTGCGCCCGCTGCGCGCCCGCCAATAGTCGGCCAGGCTCAGCGCGGCCAGGTTCAGCGCCAGCCCGCTCACCCACAACGCCCCGATGCCCACGCCCGCCCAGTCAATCATCGTCTCACCGTGGCAGCCACATACTGCCGATAAGCTAACCCCAGCGGCGTGAGTCCGTTGTGGCGCGCGTCGACCAGATCGCCGGTGGGATACAGCGGGTCGGCCAGGCTGAACCACGCCCACTGCTGCACCAACCGCCCCCCGTCCGAGGCCAGGCCAATGGCCGGGTCGCGCGCCGAAAGTAAAAAGTCAAACGTTGCGGTCATAAAGCGCCCCACCCGTTCCGGGCCAAAGCCGTAATCGGGCGGCATCAAAATTCCAAACTCGGTGATCGCCAGCGGGCGGTCGCCGTACCCCCGGTCGGCCATCCAACGACGAAAGGTAAGTATTTGCCATTTGAATGATTCTACGTTGTCGTGATCGTCCACCGGCAGCAACCACCCGGCGGCCACATCCTGCCCCGGTGGAATGTCCACGCCCCAACTGCCCCGCTCCTCGCGCAGCACAAAGGCGTGCATCGTCCACACCTCGGCGGGCAGCGGCGCGCCGTAACGCGCGCGGTATTCATCAAGCCACGCATCCAAATATGCCAGCCGCAGCGGGCTGGCCTGCGTAATGCCGCCCGGCCCCACCCGCGCCGTGGGGTCGGCGCGCTTGAGCGCGGCATAGGCCTGATGATACAGATACGCCGCACACGCCGGATACACCCCGTCCTGCCAGATCACGTCCGGCTCGTTGCCCACAATCCACACCTGCCCCGGCAGGCGGGCGGCTTCGGCGGCGAACATGGTAACGGGCGGATCCAAGCGCCCCCCCGTCATGCGGATCATCTGCCAGTAATCGCCCGTGGACGGCGCGGGCGAGCGCACGCTCCAGTCGTACCACCAACCCGCGCCCAAACGCGGCAGCCAGGCGGGCACATCCAACCGTGTGGACATGCCCGCCCCGAACCGCCAGCTCTCCGGCGAGGTGACCGCCGCGAGATCAAAAACGTCCGCCGGGGCAGCGGACGCAGAGGGCGCACCGGCGGTCCCCGGCGCGCCCGGCACCACCAGGGTGGACTGAGCCTGCGCCCGGGCCGAAGGTTGGGTAATTGAGCATGGATAGTAAACAGGAAATTGGGAAAGCAGGTGATGCGCCAGCCCCCCGGCCAGCAACACACTGGCGGCCAGCCGCGCCGCCAACCACCGCCGCCCAGCCTTAACGGTCACAATTCAGAACAGCGGCGCTATCCAGCACCGTGCGGCACACCGGCCCGCCGTTCAACGCCGCCAGCGACGAGGCCACGTTCGCCGCGCCGCCCGCAGGCAATTGCAGGTTCGGATACGTCCAGCGCAACGACTCGCGATACCAGTCGAAACCGAGCAAGCTCTCCACCACGATCGTCACATCGCGGCGCGACTGCGCCGCTTCGCGCTCGTACCACAGCGCAAACGTGTCGCGGTCTTCCGCCGTCACAATGATGGCTCCCGGCGGCGCGGCGCGCAACACCGCTTCGCCGTAGGCCTCTGCCTCGCGGTTCCGCGAGGCGTCGGCGCCGGCCATGGCCGGGATGGCGTTGGCGAATGTAGCCAGCACTAGCGCCGCCACCGCCACCGGCTGCCACCACGGGTTTGCCACGCGGAGGACATCCAGCACCGCCGCAACACCCCACCCCATCCAAATCGCAAAGGCCACAAACGACGGAATCAAGTAGGCATCCGAATCGGCGGTGTTGTAGCCAACGGCGAACGCGGCAAACGAGGCAAACACCCACAGCAGCGCCCACTGCGCCGACTGTGGCCGACTGTTCACGGCAATCAGGCCGGCCAGTGCCAACAGCAGCCCGATAATCCCAAACTGCCCCAACAGCATGGCGGCCAGCGCCCGCAAGCGCGGCAGCACAAACGCGCCACTAGTGAAGAGCAGCCCATGATACGGCCCGCCGCTGATGACCCACCACAAGCCTGCCGGGCGCGCCGCGTTGCCCCAGTTGATAGGCGGATGCCCGCTGGCCCACAGCGGCAAGAGCAGATACAGCGCCGCCCCGCCCGCCAGCCCGGCCGCAGCCCACAGCAACCGCCAGGGCCGCCCCTGCCCGTTGCCCACCGCATAGACCAGCCCCACCGGAATCAACAGTGCCGACGTGAGATGGTTGGCGAGGGCCACCCCGGTCACCAATCCCCACAGCCCAAACGCCCGCGCTGGGGGCGCACGCCTTCCCCAGATGGGCAGCGCGCGCAAACTCAGCGCCGCCAGCAGCGCGTGCAAAGCGTACACCTCGGTAATCACCGCTTGCGACCACAACAACGGTGACAGGCCCAGGGCAAACCCGGCCAGCATGCCGGCGGCCTGCGTCAGGCCGCGCTTGCCGGGATACCCCAGCCGCACCACGTCGGCCACCACCGCAGCAGCCAGCGCGCTGCACACTGCCGAAAGAGTGTTGGCCCGCAGCGCCGGGCTGCCCACGGGCACGGCTAGCGCCAGTCGCAGCAGAAGGAGATAGGCCGGATAGCCCGTGGGATGCGCCACCCCGCCGCCGGCCGCCGCTGCGATCAGGTCGCCCCCGTCGGCCCCATGATGGAGCCACGTGAGACCGGGAGCCAGTGTAACGCCGTATATCGCTAACAACGCCCCGGCCACCACCAGCGCGGGCACCCAGCGTCTCAGAGCGCCCGCCCTTTGGGTGATCAAGGTGTCAGCACTTCCTCGCTACCGATCCCAATCTGTGGAGACAGGATCATGCAGGCGGGGGGTGCGGGTCGGCGCAGATCGCTTCAGCAGACACCGTGCTGACAACCGCTACTTGTGCCCCAGCGCAAACGTCACGTTGCCGAAGCGCACGTTGGTGCAGACCATCTTGGTCGTGGCATCGTAACGGGTGCGCAATAGCACCCAGCGGTTGATGAGCTTGCTGTTGTCGAAGTAATAGATGACCGCCTTCGAGTCGGTGGTGGAGAAGCACACTTGCGCGCTGGCTGGCAGATAGCCGGGCGGCAGGCCGGAGAAGGTGACAGCATCGCTGAAGGTAATGCCTTTCGGCGGGAGCGGGATATCTCTCAGAGGTTGTTTTGAAATTCAGTCGTGATAGTTTTTGATAGCACTTATTTAGCTGTCAACCATGATTTTTGCTGATGTTACTGACCGTTTCTACTTTTCATTTTTTCATTTCAATCGTTCAAAGCCGATCGCCATACGGACT
>JACRBQ010000004.1 GCA_016213135.1 Chloroflexota bacterium
AAATTTCACTTCCACGATCAGTTCAGTATCGGCGGGGACATATCCAGCCAGTGGAGTCTCGCGCAACTCCGCGCCTTGCGTGACCACCGCCGCCTGCAAGGCCAGCAGCGCCAGCAACATTTCCGGCGGGCCGTCGGGCGCAGTGAGCGCGCCGCCCACGGTAGCCAGTTGGCGCAGGCCGGGGTGCGCGGCGAGGTACGCCGCTTGCGACAGCACCCCGCCGGCGAAAGTTTTGAAGCGCGGATAAGTGACGAGGTCTTGCAGCGAAGTGTGCGCGCCGAGGCGCACGGCGCTGCCGGTTTCGGCCACGTAGCTTAAGTGCAGTTGACTCAAATCCACCACGGCTTGCGCCCCGGCATAAGGCTCCGCCGGCACGCGCGGCGCGCTCGCAATCGGCACGGTGCGCACCGTGCTGCGTTTGAGCAAGGCCAGCGCGTCGGCAACGTCTGAAGGCCTATGGTATTCACGGATGCGATCGGTCATCGTGTCTCCCCTTGTCGAAATAGTTTGATCCAGATTAGCACAAATCCCAACTCGATGCCAATAGTTTCATCTGTATGGACGGACGACGCCGCGCGGGCATTCATCGGTGCTCTGTGTAGTCAAGGATGGGGTTGTTTAGATGGGCGACTGCGCCGATAGCCACGCCGTCGATGCCCGGCCGGCTCAGCAACAATGTGGAAAGATGATCAGCCGCGCGACGTTGCGACTCAGTTTCGACTTTGTTGATCAGTGCGACACAGCGCGCGCCGGCGGGCACGTTCTTCCGCCCCCCGGCCGGATGAGCCAACACAGCCGCGATCATCTCCGGTGACACCACCTCGCCGGGAAACAGCCGGGCCACCCGCTCGGGCCGGTGCACGTGTTCGGCGGTCAGGGCTTGGCCCAACGCGTCAATGCCCACGACGATAACGACGAGAGTGGTCGAGGCCGGGATGACCGGCTCGTGATCGGCGGGGGCTTTGAAGGGCCGCGTGCGCGAGCCGTCGGCTTCCACCAGCACTGCCTGCACGCCGGGGAGCGATCGCAGATTATCAACCTCCTCGGGCGCAAGCCCGTAGGCTTTGCCCTCCTGCCATTTCACTTCGCCGGTGATGAGCACGTGCGGCGAAGTTTGCAGCGCGATCTGCAACGCGGCCAACGATTGCACGTGAACCGGGGCCAGGCGGCTCTGCGCGGCAAAGATGCGCGTGGTCGTGGTGGTGATGACTTTGCCGCCCGCCCGCACAAACTCATCGGCTAGGCAAAACATGGCGGTGGTTTTGCCCCCGCCGCCCACAAAGGCCACGACGCTGCCGGGGAGGATGCGGAGAGCGGTCGAAAACAGCATAAGTTTTGAGTTTCGAGTTTTGAGTTTTGAGTCAGGATCAACTCAACATTCAACACTCAAAACTCATAACTTTCCCAGCCACGTCAGCACCGCTTCCACTGCCCCGCCGCCCACGGCCAGCGATTTGTCGGAGATGGTGAAGCAGAATCGGCGTTGGCCGCGCGGGTCGAGGTCGCCAATTTTTTCGCGGGCGGCCACGGGAAGCCCGTCATGAATCAGCCCGCGCAGCACGCCCGGAAAGGGAGCGGCAATGGCCTGGCCGTCCACCGTGGCGATGAGATCGCCGGTGTGCAGCCTGTCGCCAATTTGCGCGTAAGCCTTCAGGCTGCCGGCTGCCGGGGCGCGCAGCACTCGCTCCCCCTCGAAGCCCAGCACTGGCTCGGGGCGGCCGGTGTCGGGCTGGGCAGCGCCTGCCCACAGCACCCGGCCCAGATCGTGCCCACGATTGGTTTCCACAACGGCGTGGCAATTCTGCCCGACGACGAACCCCGGACCCAGCCCCACCACCAGCGAGGCGGCGTCCAGCGTCGAGTCGGCGGGGGCTTTGGTGAGTCGCGCGTCCACCACCACCGAGGGCCGCAATGCGGCCATAGTTTCCCCGCCCGGATCCACCAGCACAGGGATGTCGCCTGCCAGTGCGGCAGGCAGGACATCCGGCAGTTCCGCCCGTCGGGCGCGCAAATCACCGATCACAAATTGGCCGTCGAACACGGCTTGCGCCACCGAGGCCATGCGGCGCACCACGCGCGGCTGGGGCAGTTCGAGCACCACCACCGGAAAGCCCGATTGATGAAGGCGATGCGCCACGCCGGTGGCAAGGTCGCCGCCGCCGCGAATGAGGCAGAGCGTTTTTGGAAATAGCATAAGGTGTGGAGGAGGATATAACATGCAGAACAATTATAAGCAAGGGGCAGTTGGAAGCGGGTACAATGCAGGGCCTCTCTCGCTGTTCACCTATGATCTCTACTCGCTTTCCCGCATTCGCCTCGCGCGACTACCGGCTGTTTTGGTCCGGACAGGCAATCTCGCTCATCGGAACCTGGATGCAAAGCACCGTTCAGCCCTATCTGGCCTATCGCCTCACCGGCCAGCCGATTTTTCTGGGGGTGATCGGGTTTGCCACCACGCTGCCCGCGTTGCTGCTCACCCTGCCCGGCGGCGTGCTGGTGGAACGGATGGACAAGCGCCGGGTGGTGATTGTGATGCAAACGGTGATGATGCTGCAAGCGTTTGCGCTGGGGGCGCTGGCGCTCAGCGGCCACATTTCCATCTGGCATATTGCGGCCCTGGCCTTTGTGCTGGGCGCGGCCAATTCCATTGAGATCATCGCGCGGCAATCGTTGATGATCGAACTGGTGGGCAAAGAGGCGCTGCCCAATGCCATCGCGCTGAACTCCACCATTTTCAACGCGGCGCGGGTGCTGGGGCCAATGGCCTCCGCGCCGTTTTTGGTGCTGCTGAAAGACAACGGCGAGGGCTGGGCATTCCTCGCCAACGGCGTCAGCTACCTATTTGTGATCGTGAGCCTGCTGCTCATCCGCACACGCACGCCCCCCGTCCCCGCGCCAAAGGGAGTCAGCGGCATGGCGCAGTTCCGCGAAGGGCAGCGCTATGTGGCCTGCACCCCGGTGGTGCGGCTGCTCATCGGCATGGCCGCCATGCTGGGGCTGGTGGGCGTGCCGTTCTCGCAACAGATTCCCGTGTTCGCGCGGGGCGTGCTGCGGCAAGCCGCCGACACGGCGGCCACAGTGGCCACGCGCAACAGTATGCTGGTCACTGCTGTGGGCGTGGGGGCGCTGGTGGCGGCGGTGTCGCTCACGCTGCTGAGCGGCACACGGCACAAGGGGCGGCTGCTCATCGCCGGGCAACTGATGTTTGCCTCCGGGCTGATGGCGCTGGCGCTGACCAAAACGCTGGCTGTCACCCTGCCGCTGCTGGCGCTGGTGGGTTGGGGGCTGGTGACGCAGCTCGCCATGACCAACACCCTCATTCAACTGGCGGCGCCCAACGAACTGCGCGGACGGGTGATAAGCACTTACCTTTGGGCGCTGCAAGGCGTCGCGCCCTTTGGCAGTCTGCTCATCGGCGGTCTGGCGCAATGGCTGGGCGCGCCGACGGCGGTGCTCATCGGCGGCGCTGTTTGTCTGCTGGCCACCGTGGGCATTCACACCCTCACGCCCACGCTGCGTCAATTCAGGGAGTAGTGGCATATAATCGCGCCGATGATCAAACGACTGGCCCTCATTCTTTTTTTGACGGCGGGGTGCGCGGGGACGCCGACCCCGACCCCGACGCCCGCCCCGACGCCCGCGTTGAAGGCGCTGCCCACTCACCCGCCGCCAACGCTGGCGGCCGGCCCCACCGCCCTGCCCGCCGCGACCCCTGCCCCTGCGCCCACCGCGCGGGCGGCCCCCACGCCCGCACCCATCCCCTACGTGGTGCAGAGCGGCGACACGTTCATTGGCATTGCGGCGCAACACAACGTGACGCTGGAGGCGCTGGAGGCGTTGAACATGGGCATCGATCCGGCGAATCTCAAACCGGGGCAAACGATTCTGCTGCCGCCCGAGGCGGCCAATACCGCGCCGGCGTCCGCCGGGCCGCTAGCGGTGAGCGTGCCGCCGTTTGCCTGCAGGCCCACACCTGCCGCGAGTCTGTTGTGCCTCACGGAGTTTGTGAACACCACGGCTCAGCCCGTTGCCAATGTTTCGGTAAAGGCGACGCTGGAGTCGGGCGAGTGGGCGGTGGCGTATGCGCCGCTGGATGTGATTCCGCCGGGCAGCGCCACGCCGCTGGCGGCGGTGTTTGCGGCCGGCAGCGCGGCCACGGCAGCGGCCACCGTGCTCACGGCAGACCCCGGCGGCGGGCTGGCAGCGCGGTTTGTGTGGCTCACGGTGAGTGAGGTGACCGGCGCGCCCGCTGCGGCGGGGTTCACGCTCAGCGGCGCGGTGACCAATCCGACCGCGAGCGCAGTGCGTTCGGTGACGGTGGTGGCAACCCTGTATAATGCGGCAGGCCAGGTCACGGGCTATCGCGCGGTAAGCCTGACCGGATCGCTAGAGGGCACGGCAAGTCAATCGTTTTCTGTGGCGCTGCCGGGCGTGAACAACGCGGCCCGGTGGGCCGTTGTCGCACAGGGACGGGCGCCATGACTGAAAGACCCATCGTAACGGCCATCATCACAGTTTTCGATTGGATTTTCCAGCTGCTATCGCACACTCGCTACGTGGGGCGCGAGAACATTCCGCAGCACGGGCCGTTCCTGATCGTAGTTAATCACCTGAGTTATACAGACGCGCCGTTGGTGGCGGTCGGGGTGCGCCACCCGGGCATGGTGGCGCTGGCCGCCGACACCTATCGCACCAACCCGTTTTTCCGGTGGCTGGTGGAAACGGTGGGCGGGGTGTGGATCAATCGCGGCTCGAGTGACCGGGGGGCCATCAAAGCGGCGGTGGAGGTGCTGGGCAAAGGCATGATTTTGGGCATATCGCCGGAGGGCACGCGCAGCAGGGTGACGCACGCGATGATGCAGGGCAAGACCGGCGCGGCGTTCATTGCCAGCAAAGTGGGCGTGCCGGTGTTGCCCATTGGCATCGCCGGCACCGATAAGGTATTCTCCGATCTCAGGCGGCTGCGGCGGCCGAAGATCGTTTTCAACATTGGCCCGACGTTCATGCTGCCGCCGCTCGAAGGCCCAAACAAGAGCAAGCTGCTGGAAGAGTTCACGCACGAGATTATGTGCCGCATTGGCGCACTGCTGCCGGAGCGATACCACGGGGTGTACACCGGCGACCCGCGCATTGAGGAGATTCGCAACGGCGCGGCCCGGTGGGAAGAACGCGGATAAAAGCACCGGAAGAACCGGGAGTCATTGCCCATGCGCCTCATTCGCGCTTCTGAGATCGGGGAATACTTGTACTGCCGCCGCGCGTGGTGGCTGAGGCAGGTGCTGGGGCTGGCCTCGGTGAACGTGCGCGAAATGGCGGCGGGCACGGCCGCCCACGCGGCCCACGGGCGGCGGGTGGGGATGGCGACGCTGATGCGCTGGGCGGCAATCGCGCTGGTGGCGCTGGCGATGGCCTGGGTGTTGCTCAACTGGGGCGGAAAATGATCGCCGTCGTTTTCATCCTCCTCGCCATTGTGCTGTGGGTGCTGTCGCAGCGCACGCAGCAGGCCGCCGGGTTGCCCACGGGCGACGTGGTGTACACGGACGCCGGTGGATGGGGCCGTTTGCGGAGGCCGCTCGTGTCGCGCCGATTGCAGCTCACCGGCAAGCCCGATTATCTGGTGCGCGACGGCGCGACAATCATTCCGGTGGAAGTGAAAACGGGCCGCGCCCCGGCGGGCAGGCCGTACGACTCGCACGTGTATCAGCTTGCGGCGTATTGCGCGCTGGTGACCGAGGCCTATGGTCGCCGCCCCACTCACGGTCTCATCAAATACAACGATCAAACAGTGGCCGTGGACTACACGCCCGAACTGGAAGCCGATTTGCTGAAAGTGCTGGAAGCCATGCGCGCCGACGAAACAGCGGAGCATGTGGAGCGCTCGCACCAATCGGCGGCGCGCTGTCGAGGCTGCGGCCTGCGCGAGGAATGCGACGAGAGGATAATCGGCTAGTAGTTCACCGAATTTGGATCGCATAGTCGTAGCCTAGCCCCTTGTGGGCGGCGCACGCGCACAAGGCGCTAAGCTACACAGCGTTCTAACATTGGCGGACTACTAGCTTGCCCTGCTGCGGTATAGCCGCAGCCACTCGGCCAGCGACAGCGTCTCGGCGCGGCGCGTGGGATCAATGCCCGCCTCGCGCAGCATGGCCTCCACGGCATCGCCTTTCAGCCCCAGCCCGGCCAGCAGCGAGTTTTTGAGCTGCTTGCGCTTTTGCCCGAACCCCGCCTTCACCACTCTGAAAAATTTATCCACCGCCGCGCCCGAAAGCGGCGGTTCGGCGAGATCGATTCGCACAATGGCCGAGTCCACATCGGGCGGCGGGTAAAACGCCCCGGCGGGAATATAGCCCATATGGCGCGGCGCGCCGTAGAATTGCACGCTCACCGCCAGCAAACTCATGTCCGGCGGCGCGGCGCAAATGCGGTGCGCCACCTCCCGCTGCACCGTGAGCACAATCACCGAGGGCCGGGCATCGGCTTCCAGCAAATGGCGGATGAGGGTAGAGGTGAGGTAATAGGGAATGTTGGCGACGACTTTTCCCGGCGGCGCATAATCGCGCCCCGGTTGCAGCTTGAGAATGTCGCCGTGGATCACGGCGACGTTGGGGCAATCGGCCAGCGTGTGAGCCAGCACCGGCAGCAACCGGTCGTCGAGTTCCACAGCCACCACGCGCCCGGCGGCGCGGGCCAACTGCCGCGTGAGGCTGCCCGCCCCCGGCCCCACCTCCAGCACCGTGTCGCCCTTCGTCACCTCGCCCGCGGCCACAATGCGGTCGAGCACCGCCTCGTCGAACAGAAAGTTCTGCCCCAGACTCTTTTTGGGAGTGACGCCAAAGCGGCGCAGTGTGGCCCGCCAATCCATTACGGCAACACCCATTTGATTTGATCCGCCGGCGGCACCGGCGTCACAAAGTACACGGTCACGTAGCCGTGCCACGACATGTAGTTCCAATCGTCGTACCCCAAATCCACCCACTTGCCCTTCACCCCTCCGCCCGTGTCCTCGGCCGTCGCCATGCCGTAGCCGGGAATGTAGAGACGCGTGCCGAGCGGCATCACATTGAGGTCCACCGCCACCATGCCCACGGTGAGCACCTTGCCGGAGCGCGTGTGGCCGTACCACGGCGAACTGGGCGAGGTGCCCGAGCGCGACGCCGAATAGCTTGTGGCGCGCATTTGCACTGCGCGCCAATACTCCACCGGGCCGTTGGACGTATCCACCGTGCGCAGCACAATGCGCGTGCCATAGCCGATGATGCGCGGCTGCGGCGCGGCCAACACCCACTGGTCTTCCGTCGCCCGGCTCACCTCTACGCCGTTCTCCAATCGCACCCGCACCCGCGAGGCCTGCGCGCCGTTCACCCCGCCCTGCACCAGTTGGGTGCTGTCTAGATCCAAATCGGCCACCGGCTGATACTGCACCGGGTACGGCATAGGCTTCTGCTCGGTGACGATTTGCTCCACCACCCGCACCACCCGGATGGGCGAAGCGTCGGTCGGGGGCGCGGCAGTGAGATCGGGGACGGTGTAATCGAGGCCCACAAGCGCCACGCCCGCATCGGCCAGCACTTCGGAGACGGTCCCCCGGCGCGACCGTGTTTGCAAAGTGCGACCATCCACTTCCAGTGACACCGGGGCGGCCCGATTCAGAGCCACTGTCATCCCTGGTGTGAGCGGGGTAGCCAGGGGGGGCGTGGTCGCGTCGGCGGCGTATACCGCAATGCCCGCATCAGCCAACGCCTGCCCCACCGTGAGCGCCGAGGTCAGCACCGTGCGCAACTGCTCGCCTTCCATCACGGTAATGGTCATCGCCCGCCGGATATTGAGCGTGAGCGGCACGGCGCCGGGCGTATTCCACAGGTCGGGCGGAACCAGCACGCCATCGGCGTACACCGCATCGGCGGCGGCCAGCGTGTAACCCGCCTCGGTGAGAATGGCGGCGATCTTCTTTTGATGCGTGCGGACGGTAACGGAGACGCCACCCTCGGTGACCTGCACCGGCAGCGCCCGGTTGAGGGTGATGGTCTGGCCGGATTGCACGGCAGACGCGGCGGCGGGCTGCAAAATATCTTCGGGGTAAAGGGCAATGCCCGCCGAAGCCGCCGCCTCGCCCACGGTGGAGGCCTGGGTGTTGAACGTGATCGGCGGCGCGCCGTCTGCAACAACCGTGACGGTTTTTTGGGCCAGCGAGAGCAAAGCCAGTGGAATGACGCCCAGCGTGAGGAAGGCCGCCACGATGAGCCAGCGGGGAAGGGGGTAGCCAAACATGGATGAGTATTGTACCGCCGAGTGCGCGCCGGGCGCAGAGTCGCCTCGTCAACGGACAGGGCCTTTCCAAAGTCGGCGGCACGCCATGAAATGGTAGGAGCGGCTTGCAGCCGCGAACAGGCATGCCGCAATTCCATGCCGGTCGCGGGTGCAACCCGCTCCCACGCGCAAAGGCATAGCCTCTTTTCGATGGACTCTGGCAAGGCCCTGGGTCAACAGACTGAACGGACGATATGGAATATCCGTGCCCTCCGTTCAATCCGTTGAGCAGGCCTCGAGGTCTACGAAAAAAACCGCCGCTCACTTTGGAGCGGCGGTTGATTATTCCCGCGACGGCGAAACTCCGGTTAGGCGAACTGCGGCACCCCAGAATAATTCCGTACCGGTGCTCCCTCTCGGGCCTGGCGGGATTCGGGAAGTTCTGGCCGCGCAGGGCCAAACCTTCAACGCCTCACCGTCGCATGAGCATCATAACCGGAGTGAAGTGCACCGTCAAGGAAACGATGAAGGAAGAAGGATGAACGATGAATCCTTCTGCCGCTCGCGGATTCATCATTCACCGTTCCGCGTTCATCGTTGCCGTTGGCGTTGGCGGAGAGGGCGGGATTCGAACCCGCGATGGTGTTACCCATACTCGCTTTCCAAGCGAGCGCACTAGACCAACTATGCGACCTCTCCAAAGGTTGGCGGCGGGATTATACCATGAGCGTTTAGCCGGGGAACATAGCCGGAACGACCTCCGGCGCGTAGCGCGCGGCCATTTCAGCGGTGAGCGTGTTGCTTTTGCAGATTTCGGCGTACAACTTGGCCGCCGCGCGCGGCGTGCGGGCCTGTGTTTCCAAATCCAACTCGTACAAGCCAAACCGCTGAGTCCAACCGCGCTCCCACTCAAAGTTGTCCACCAGCGACCAATAGAAATAGGCCTGCACCGGAAGGTTGAAGTTGACCGCCCGCCACAGTTGCCGGACGTGCCCCAGCATGGCCCGGGTGCGCCGCCCCTCGTCGTTATCGCCCCAACCGTTTTCGGTGATGGCAATGGGCTTGCCGAATCCGGCGGCCCACTTAATCACCCGGAACAAGCCTTCGGGGTACAATTCGTTCAATCCCATGTTGTCCACTTCCGCCTCCGCAGAATGAAACGTGCGCCCAAACAAAGTTCCCGGATGGTTCAAGTCAAACGCGGTCAACCGGCGGCCGTAATAGTTCACGCCAAAAAAGTCCATCGTGCCGGCCACGCCGGGCAAACGCTCGCGCCAGCCGCCCACCGGAAACAGCAACTTGCCCGTGTGCAATGCCTGCGGGATGGCCTCGTAAAACGATCGGGCCTGGAAACTGGCAACACGGGCATCCAGCGCAAAATCGGGGCGGGCGGGGTCGAAAAGCAAAATGTTGGGGGCCACGCCCACGCGGGCATGCGGCTGAAGTTCGTGAATGGCCCGGTACGCGGCGGCATGGGCCATCAGCATGTGGCGGATGGCGGTGAAGCACAGGCGAATGTCTTTCTTCCCCGGCGGCCAAATGCCCTCGGCGTAGCTGTTGTAGGCATACACGTTCATCTCGTTGATGGTGCACCACCAGTCCACGTGGTCGCCCAACACGCTCACCACCTTGCGGGCAAACCGCTCGAAGTGGCTCACCACCGCCGGGTTCTCCCACCCGCCCTTTTCCACCAGCCACAACGGGTTGGTGAAGTGGTGCAGCGTCACCATCGGCTCTATACCGCGCTCGCGCAGGCCGCTCACCATCTGCCGGTAATGGTCGAGGGCCTCGTCGTCCCACACCGCCGGGCGCGGCTCAATGCGGCTCCAGTCCACGCTGAGGCGATGCGTGGTCTGGCCGTCGGCGGCAGCCCGGTCAAAATCCTCGCGCCAGCGCCCGCCCCACCAGTCGCAGGCCACCGCCGCCGACCCGTTCTCTTTGATCTTGCCGGGCAGCGTTTCCCACTGCGCCCAATCGCTATTCTGGGCGTGGCCTTCCACTTGATGCGCCGCGGTGGCGCTGCCCCATTTGAACCCGCGCGGAAATGTGTGCGTGGCGCTAATCATCTATGCAAATCCTCCCGGCGAAACACGGCAGACGAACGGCGAAAGCTGCCAATTCGCAATTCGCTAGTCGCTGCTCGTCACCCGCCTCACCGCCTGCCCGGCATACTCACGGGCGCCCGTGTCCACAAAGCCGACGCTCTCGGCCAGGGTGATGGACGGCGCGTTTTGATCGTTGACGACGTACAGCGGCGTGTGGCCGCTGCCCAATAGCGCCGACACCAGCGCCGACACCACCGCTTTGCCCCAGCCGCGTCCGCGGGCGGCCGGTTCGGTGTAAACATACACCTCGGCGAAATTGGGCGACCGCCAATTGACCCCGGCGGCAGCGTGCACAATGCCGTTGGAACCGATCTCGAAACGGGGCGACCCATCGGGCGCGGGGTTGGAGACGGTGAGGACGTTGAGCTGCGGCTCAAACCGGTTCGGGTCGAGCCGATAAACGCGCAACGCTTCGGCATCAGTCACCATGAGCACACGGTTGACCGTGGCCCCGAGCTGCAACGGGGCCACCAGATAGTAGGGCCGATTGGCGACCAATCCGGCCTGAAACAATTCGATCGCCGCGTCCTCCGTCTTCACCGACAGCACCGCTACCGGTCTGAACAAATCCATCCCCGTCTGTGCGCGCACCAAAAATCCGTCGGGCCGGCCTGTGGCGGTGCGATGGATGAACAAGGCGGTGCGTCGAGGGTCGTGATGCAGGGCGTAATAGGCAGTGAAAGCCTGAGCCGGCGAGCGATCATCCACCAGCCGCCGAATCTCCTGCCGTTGTTGTTCGAGGGAGGGCATAGTCCGCAGTATAACGCCTGGGGCGCGAAACACAAAACCGGCCGGCCCCGTCGGCGGCTCACTGCATGCAAGAGACATCATGCATCTGCCTATGGATTGCCGCCCTTTCTTTATAAAACTTCAATACGGCGAGGATACAATAACCGGTGCATGCAAAATCGATCAGTCACAGCCCTGCTAATCATCACCTCGCTGGTGCTGGCTGCCTGCGGCGGAGCAACCGACGCCCGCGCCACTCTCGCTCGCCCCGAATTTGCCGTTAGCCCGTTGTTCGCCGACTACTATGCCGCCCACAACGGCTTGAAGCTCATGGGCTTTGCCATTGGCCCGGAGACGGTGGAGAACGGAGTAAAGGTTCAGTATTTTCAGAATGCCCGTTTGGAATATCGCCCGCAGCGACCGGAGGGGCAACAAGTAATTCCTTCAAGCCTGGGCCAGCAACTTTACGGCGGCTCGCCAACCTGTTTGCAGCCGCAGCAGGCGGCTTCGGGCGCGCTGTACTTTGCCGAAAGCTGCCACTCGGTCAGCCCGCAGTTTCGCCCGTTCTTCGAGAACAACGGCGGCTTGCCGGTATTTGGATACCCCATCTCAGAAGCTTACATCGTCGGCGGCCAATACTTCGTGCAGGTTTACGAGCGCGCGGTGATTGTGTGGGATAGCGCCCGCCCGGTGCAACAGCAATTTCAACTGGCGAATCTGGGAAGCCGGGCATGCCCGCCTGCACAGTGCACAGGCTCCAACCGCAGCAACGGATGGGCGCCTCCGTTGCCCAGCCCCACCGCCCAGCCAACCCAGGCCAACGTCCTGTCGCGCTTTTACGAAGCCCACGGCGGCGCGCGGGTGTGGGGGCCGGCCATGTCCGAGCCGCGCATCGGCGCCGACGGCGCGCTGGAGCAGGTATTCGCCAACGGCATTCTCTATGAGAACCCATCCGCGCCCGAGGGCGTGAGCGTGCGCCCGCTGGGCCTCAAGGCCCTGGGCGGCGTGGAACCGGCCGTCCCTCAAACCGACGACGCAAACTCCATATACTTTTATCAGACCGGGCACAACGTCGCGCCGGTGATTTCCAAATTCTATCAGTTCAACGGCGGCGTGTCGGCGTTTGGCCAACCCGTCTCCGAACTCAGGCCCGACGCCGGCGGCGAACTAGTACAGTATTTTGAAAACGTAGCGATGGCACTCAGCCTCAACCAATCCGCCGATCAGGCTGTGCGCCTGCTCAACCTGGGGCAACAGACTCTCGAAACTGCACCGTCGGCCCCGGCGGGACTGCGTACTACGCCCGTGCAGTCCATCTCCGTGGTCTCCGAACCCGCGCACACCATTCTGCGGCCAAATGTGGAGAAGCAGGTGCTCAAGGCCTGGGTTTACGATCAGGCCAAGCTGCCCGTGTCCGGCGCCACCGTGATCTTCACCGTAGGCGCACCCGGCAGCGAAACGAAGTACGTCACGGCCACAGATTTCAGCGGCTTCGCTGCGGCGGAGTTCACCGTCAAGTCTTTCGTGTACGGCAATTTCATTCTCTACCGCGCCGACGCCAGTTACGGCGGCCTGACGGCGAGCGCCAGTAAAGCGTTTGTGCCGTGGCAAAGCGGCGGGCAACCATAACCGGCCCTGACAATTAAGCAACAGCGGCGCACGATTATCCATCGTGCGCCGCTTTTATTTTCTCGAAACGCCCGGGGCTATTCGGCGTCGGCGGAAGCCCCGCCCATCCGGTGCTTGACCCAGGCAAATACCTCGTGCCGGTTTTCCTGCCACAGGTGGATTGCCGTGGGCATGACGGAAATGACAATCACGGCAATCACGATAACGAGAAAGTACTTGTCAAGCACCTCGGGCGCGAACAGACTGCCCAGCCAGTAGCCCGCCACCGTCACCCCGATGCCCCACAACAATCCGCCCACGGTGTTGAAAAACATGAAGCGGCGGTAATCCATTTCCACCGCCCCGGCCACGATGGGCGCGAAGGTGCGAATGAACGGCATGAAGCGGGCGAGAATGATGGTTTTGCCGCCATGCTTGTCGTAAAACGCCTTGGCCGCCAACAAATTCTTGCGCTTGAATAGCAGCGAGTTTTCGCGGTTGAACAGCGGCGGGCCGGTCTTGCGCCCGAACCAGTAGCCGACATTGTCGCCAAGCACCGCGGCCACAAACACCAGCGGCAGCACCACCCAGATATTCAACTCGCCTTTAAATGCAAACAGGCCGGCGGTCAACAGCAAACTGTCGCCCGGCAAAAAGAAACCAAAGAACAACCCGGATTCGGCAAACACAATCACCGCCAGGCCCACATAGCCAAAGGTTTCTATGAGTGTTCGTGGATCTAGAAATTGCATTGAGCAACCTTCCCTTTACAAGTAATCAGTGGGCGCAACTTTACCACAAAAGCAGATTCCACTGCATAAGCCCTACGTTAAAGCCACCGCCGCCCCTGTTTGCTTGACAAGGGTATAGCGTTATGCTAAATTACTCGGCGTTAGCCCCGAGTATTGCCGATCCAGCGAAGGAGAGTGGCCTTGAGTAAATCCCGCACTGAAACAATGGTGGATCGACTGCGTGACCTGCAAAGCAGCTCGCCGGATGTCGAAGCCGCCGCGGTCGTCAGCGTGGACGGCCTCACGATGGCCTCCGCACTGCCCCGGGAGGTTGAGGAGGATCGGGTCTCGGCGATGTCGGCGGCCATGCTCTCGTTGGGCGAGCGAATCGCCACCGAGTTGGGCCGGGGCAACCTGGATCAGGTGTACATCAAGGGCGAAAACGGCTACGTCTTTTTGATGGCCGTCGGCTCCGAAGCAGTGCTGACCGTATTAGCTCGCAAAGATGCGCGCTTGGGATTGCTATTGCTGGACATGCGCCGGGCCGTAGCCGACCTGGTCAAGATGATCTGACAGACGGGTTCTCGGAGGCGACGGTGGCAATTCCTGCGATTCCAAAAAGCAGCCTGTACTATCCCAATAAATTCGGCCTCATTACCATCAATGCCATGGAAGAGGTGATGGGCAAGAACGGTCTCAACGCCATCCTCAACATGGCCGGCATGTCCCACTTCATCGACCACTACCCGCCGGACAACCTCGACCGCCAATTCGATTTTGCCGATTACTCCTCGTTGCACGCCGCCCTCGAAGAAATGTACGGCCCGCGCGGCGGGCGCGGCCTAGCCCTGCGCGCCGGCCGCGCGGTGTTTGCCTCGGCCCTCAAAAACTTTGGCGCCCTGGCCGGCGTGGGCGACATGGCTTTCAAAGTCCTTCCGCTCCCGGTGAAAATCAAAATCGGCCTGCCGGCCATGGCCAAAATCTTCACCCAGGTTTCCGATCAGCATTCCGTCGTCGAGGAATTCGACAACGAATACGTATACACCATTCACAAATGCCCCTGCTGCTGGGGACGCCACAGCGACAAGGCCGTGTGCTACACGGCCACCGGCCTGCTGCAAGAAGCCTTCAAATGGGTCTCCGGCGGGCACGAGTTTCGCGTCAACGAAGAGAAGTGCGTGGCTGTGGGCGATCCGGTCTGCGCCTTCGTCATCCAAAAAGAACCGATCAACTGATCGCGCCAACGAGCATCCAACACCAATGGCTGAAAAACAGTCCATCCTGATCGTGGAGGACGATGGCGATTTGGCCGAGATGCTGAACGCCTACTTTCGCGTGCAGGGTTACGACGTTCTAACGGCCGCCTGGGGTGAGGATGCGATCAAGCTCTCCCAACAATCTGCGCCGGACATCATTTTGCTCGACATCCGCCTGCCCGACATTGACGGCTACGAAGTCTGCCGCCGGCTGCGCTCCAACCGCCGCACCGAAAGCCTGCCCATCATTTTCCTCACCGAGCGCCGCGACCGCGTGGACAAGTTGCAGGGCCTTGAGCTTGGCGTGGTGGATTACATTACCAAGCCCTTCGACATACAGGAACTCCGCCTGCGCGTGCGCAACGCCCTGCGGCGGGCCAAGCTGGAAACGCTCGTCAACCCCGTCACCGGCCTGCCCGAAGGCAAACTGGTGGACGAGCAGCTCCAGAAGATCGTCGCCTCACCCGGCTGGACGGCCCTCGTGGTCGCCGTCCGGGGCTTGCAGTCGTTCCGCGAGTTGTACGGCTTCGTGGCCGCCGACGATGTGTTGCGCGCCGTAAGTCTGATGATCAATAACGTGGTGCGCGAGGTCGGCGGCGAGGGCGATTTTGTCGGGCACTTTTCCAACGAAGATTTCATCGTCATCACGCCCAACGCGCGCGCCCGCGAAATCAACGAGCGCATTCAGTCGCGGGTCACACAGAGCATGGACTATTTCTACCCGCTCCGCGACCGCGAGCCAGAGTCGCCCCCCGGCAATGCCGAGCGGCTGTCGCTTACCCTCAAAGGGATCAATGCCGCCCAGGGGTCGTTTGAGGATCTCAAATCGCTCAAGGCGGTCATCCAGCGCATCATCGGCTAGCCGCCTGCCGCCGACGCCGGGGCCGCTGTCGCCGGGGAGTATTGCCCGCGCGGCTCGCGGCCCTTTTTTATTTTGCCTTGACTATCACCGTTGTAGTGCCCACCTATAACGAGGCGGACAACCTGCCGGCGCTGGCCGCTGCTCTGTTTGCCTTGCCCGGCCTCACCGTGCTAGTGGTAGACGACAACTCGCCCGACGGCACCGGTCAGATGGCCGATGCCCTGGCCTCCCAATACCCGGCGCGGTTGTCCGTGCTGCACCGCACGGGCAAAGGCGGGCTGGGCACAGCCTATATTGAAGGCTTCAGCCGCGCCATTCAGGCCGGGGCAAACACCATCGTCCAGATGGACGCCGATTTTTCGCACTCGCCCGACTACATTCCCTCGATGATCGACCGGCTGGCGGACTACGATGTGGTCGTCGGCTCGCGCTACGTGGCCGGCGGTAAGCTGGACGAGCATTGGGAGTGGGGCCGTTACCTGTTGAGCTGGTTTGCCAACAGCCTCTACACCCGCGCCTTGCTCAACCTGCGCACTCGCGACTCCACCGCCGGGTTCAAGGTATGGCGGCGAGAGACTCTGTTGGGCATCGGCCTCGACCGTGTCCGATCCAACGGCTACATCTTTCAAGTAGAGATGGCCTATCTGGCGGAAAAGCTCGGCTACCGCGTGCTCGAAATCCCGATTTACTTTGAAGATCGCCGCATCGGCCAATCCAAGATGACCGTGCCCATCAAGCTCGAAGCCGCCCTGCGAACGTGGCAAGTCCGCGCGCGGCACGGGCGGTTGACGCCGAAGGACAGAAGAGCTTTTTAGGCGCCATGTCTCGCTTCCGCTCCGACCTCTTCGCCGCCCTCGGCTTTCTGCTCCTGCCGTTTGTCCTCTTCTGGCCGGTCACCTTCGGCAGCCGCACCCTCGTTCCGGCAGACAACCTCTTCTTCTTCCAGCCGTGGTCTGCTGTCCGCGAGCAGTTCCACGCCTTGCCGCCGGAAGTTCCCCACAACGACCTCGTCTCCGATCTGCTGCTCGAAAACTACCCCTGGAAACGATTCATCCTCAACGCCCTGCGCTCGGGTGAGCTGCCTCTGTGGAATCCCTACCAGTTCGCCGGGGTGCCGTTTCTCGCCTCCGGCCAGCACTCCGGGCTGTACCCGTTCAGCATCCTGTTCTACATTCTCCCCATCCCCAGCGCCTACGGCTGGTTCATCGTCATGCAATTTTTCCTGGCCGGCCTGTTCACCTACATTTTCCTCCGCGCCCTCGGCCAGAGCCGCACCGCCGCCTTCCTCGGCGGCCTCGTGTACGAATTCGGCCTGTTCATGATCGTCAGCGTCGTCTTCCCGATGATCGTGGCCGGAGCCGTATGGCTGCCGCTGATTTTGGCCTGTGTGGAATGGATTATCCAACAGCGCCCCGCTCTTGGGGGTCGCCCGGCCACTCTGCCCTGGGTGGCCTTGGGCGGCATCGCCCTCGGTTGTCAAATCCTCGCCGGGCACCCGGAAGTCGTTTACTACACCCTCCTCATCGCCGGCGCATACAGCCTCTTTGCCCTCGTCAATCGTTCACACTTGCACCTGCGGCAAGTGCAGATGTCCTTCATCGTTCATCGTTCATCCTTCATCCGCCCGTCATTCTTTCTTCTCAGCATGGTCGCCCTCGGCCTCGCGCTGGGCGCAGTGCAACTCGCTCCGCTATTCGACGTCACCCGGTTCAACTTCCGCGCCGGAGCCGCCACGTTGGAACAGGTGCGCTACTGGGGGTACCCGCCCCGGCAACTACTGGCCTTCTTCGTCCCCAACGTCTTCGGCAACCCCAGCCATCACACCTACTTCGACTTTTTCACTCTCCACTGGACTCCCGCCACCGTCAACGCCCTCGGCGAGTCCATCACCAAAATAGATTGGGGTCCGCCCATCACCAACTACGTCGAAGGCGGCGCATACGTTGGCATCCTGCCATTGCTATTGGCTGCCTTCGGCATCCTCTCGATTTTGACTCCCCCTCTCCCATTAGGGAGAGGGGGCCGGGGGGTGAGGGTCTTCTTCGCCGCCCTCGCCGCGGCCGCGCTGGCCTTCGCCTTCGGCACGCCGCTCTACGCCCTCGTCTACTACCTGCCCTTCTTCAACCAACTGCACTCGCCCTTCCGCTGGGTGTGGCCCTTCAGCCTCGCCATCGCCGTCCTCGCCGGATTCGGCCTCGACACCATTCGCGCCCGCGCCTCCCGCCTCACCACCCTCGCCGGCCTGGCCGTCATCGCCTCGGGCCTCGGCCTCCTCGCCGGCCTCGTCGCCATCCGCTTCAACTTCCCGCGCTTCGAACCGGCCATCACTCAGGCTCTCAACGACCTCGCTCTAGCGAACAAAGCTTTCGCCGATGCGCGCATGTTCTTCTCATACGAAGCCCGGTGGTTTGGACAACTGGGTGTGATACTGATCGCCACGGGCCTCGTCCTCGCCCTGGCCGCCCGGTTCGCCTCCCGGCCTTTGTGGGGGGCCGCCACCGTGGCCCTCGTCACCTTTGATCTCCTCCTCGCCGGCGCAGGCTTCAACGCCGCCGCCGACCCGGCCATCCTCGCCTACACTCCCCCCGTCATCAGCTTCCTCAAGCAAGACACCGGCTACTGGCGCTTCACCACCTACGACCCCGCCGGAGACAAACCCCTCAACGCCAACCTGGGCTGGCTCTTCGACCTCTACGACATACGCGGCTACGACTCGATCATCTCCAAACAATATGCCGAGTACATGAACCTCATCGAGCCGCAGGGCGAACTGCAATACAACCGCATCGCCCCTCTCAGCAACCCGGCCAGCCTCGATTCGCCCCTGCTCGATGTGCTCAACGTCAAATACGTCCTCAGCCTCCAAAAGATCGACAGCCCCAAATACAAATTGGTATACGACGACGGAATGAAAGTGTACGAAAATCTCGGCGTGGCCCCTCGCGCTTTCACCCTCCCCGCCGGGTGCGCCCTGGCTGCATCGGACCTGCCCACCGCCCTCCGTACCTACGACCCCCGCCGCTTCGCCATCTTCGGCGCCGGGACACAGGGCGCCCCACCCGCGCCCACTCTCGCCTCCGCCGATTGCTCCCCCGACCCCGCCGATATCGTAGCCTACGGCATTAACGAAGTCACCCTCAACGTCGGCCCCATTGCCCCATCCACTCTCATCCTTGCCGACTCATACACCAAAGACTGGCGCGCCTTCGTGCGCCCCGTGGGTGCCGACGCCAAAATGGAACAGGAAGTGCCATTGCTCCGCGTGGGCGGCAACTTCCGCGCCGTGCGGCTGGACGCCACCGAGCAGGGCTGGACGATCCGGATCAAATACAGCCCCAACGCCGTCAAGTTCGGGGGCTTTACCACGGCCATTGCCGCGCTGGCGCTGGCATTGGCGTTGGGCATGTGGCTGTGGCGCTACTTCTACCGCGAAAGCGCCGAAGACTCCACCGCCCGCCGCGTTGCCAAAAACAGCGTGGCCCCCATGGCGCTCAGCCTGATGAACCGCGTCATCGATCTGGTGTTCGCGGCCTTCATGCTTCGCCTGTTGGGGCCGGGCGACGCCGGCAAGTATTACTTTGCGGGCGTGCTCATCGCATGGTTTGAAATCTGGACGAACTTCGGCCTCAACACCTACCTCACCCGCGAGGTCTCGCACGACCGCACCCACGCCAACCGCTACCTCTCGAACACCACCCTGCTGCGGCTGGCGCTGGGCGCAGTGTCATTCCCGGCGCTGGCGCTCATCATCGTCGCCCTCGGGCAGTTCTCCAACCTCGGCAGCGACACCGCGCTAGCCATTGTGCTGCTGGCTATCGGCCTCGCGCCGTCCTCCATCTCCACCGGCCTCACCGCGCTCTTTTACGCCTACGAAAAAGCGGAATACCCCGCCGCCATCACCACCGTCACCACTCTGCTCAAAGTGACCTTCGGCGCGTTGGCCTTGTTGCTGGGCTATAGCTTTGTGGGTCTGGCCGCCGTGTCCATCCTCGTCAACACCATCACCATGGTCATCCTGATCGTGCTGGTGGTGCGTTTCTTCTTCGTGCCGCGCTTTGAATTCGAAATGCCGCTTCAGCGCACCATGCTGCGCGAGTCGTGGCCGCTGATGATCAACCACCTGCTCGCCACCCTGTTCTTCAAAGTGGACGTGACCCTGCTGGGACCGATACGCGGCGAAGTGGAAGTGGGCTGGTACAGCACCGGCTACAAATTTATCGAGGCCTACAACATCATCCCCTCGTTCTTCACCTTTGCCCTTTTCCCGGTGATGAGCCGGCAGGCGCGCGAAGACCGCCCCGCCCTCTCCCGCTCGTACACGCTGGCCGTCAAACTGCTGGTCGCGGTGGCCCTGCCGCTGGCCGTGGTCACCACCTTCATCTCGCGCGGCCTCATCGGCCTGCTGGCCGGCGACGCCTATTTGCCGCAGGGCGCAATCGCCCTCACGCTCATGGTGTGGTCAATACCCGTCGGCTGGATCAACAGTGTGACCAACTACGTGCTGATTGCCCTGGGGCAGCAGCGCGCCCTCACCCGGGCCTTTGTCATCGGCCTCACCTTCAACGTGATTGCCAACCTCATCTTTATTCCCATCTACGGCTACCCGGCGGCGGCGGTCATCACCATTCTGTCGGAAGTGGTGGAGGGTCTGCCGTTTTACTACACCCTGCACCGCGCCCTCGCCCCCATCCCGTGGTTCAAACTGTTGTGGCGGCTTGCCGTCAGCGCGGCGGTCATGTTTGGCGTGACATGGGCCGGGTGGCAGTTGCACCCGCTGGTCGGGCTGGCGCTCGGCGGCGCGGCCTACGTTGGATTGATTGCAGTTCTGCGCGCGTTTGACGACGACGAGCGGGCGCAGTTCGTCGGCGTGCTTCCGGCAGGAATCAGGAATCGATTAAACAAGGTGATAGAATAAAGTGGTAGCGCGCTCCGAGCATTCTGAATGATTTGAAGTCTGCTGAAATTCAAAGAAAGGCGGACGTAGAAACTATGCCTGAAAGCATTGCGACTCAATCATCTAACGCTCTGCAGAAAATCGCAGACGCTTATGAGGGCAGTCCCCTTGTGCGCGGATTGGTGCAACTGCTGATGTCTCCAGTCCCCTATGGTATCGGCAGCGCCATTGACGCCGCCTTGACATCGAAAATCGAAAATATGCGCGAAGAGCGGCTAAGGGTTTTCTTTAAAGAGTTGGCGGCAGGAACGCGCGACTTGAGTGAAGATACGATTCAACAAGAAGACTTCCTGCACGCCTACTTCGCCACATTGAAGGCGGCAGTCAATACGCGGCAAAAAGAGAAGATCGGATTATTCGCACGCCTCCTCAGCAACGCGGCACGGATGGAACAAACAGGCAGCGAAACCTACGAGGAGTTCTTGCGTATCCTGGAAGACCTGTCGTTGCGGGAACTTCATATCCTATCAATCCTCAAACGGCTTGAAGATGCCCACCCCAATTTACCTAAAGTAATGAGGGACGGGGAATTGGCAGAGACCGATCTGCAGCGCGCAAATCGTTTTTGGGATGATTTTGAAAAAGCAGTGGAGTCGGAAGTGGACATCCACCCTGACGAACTCAGAGCTATTCTCAACCGCCTAAATAGAACCGGCTTATATGAATCAATCGTTGGCACGTATTTTGATTACGGGGGGGGGAAAGGGAAACTAACCCCGTTATTCGAGCAATTCACGACTTGGCTGCAATTGCAGGAGGAGCAGTCACACAAACCATCAAGCACATTTCAAACCAAAGAGTGGCTGGTGAAGCTGCAGCGCTTGGCAGAAGAAGTCGCGCGCAAGTGGGACAGCGACAAGAGCGCAACTGAAACTGTGGCAGAGATGCGAAGATGAATTACGTCATCGACGCAAGCGTCTTTGTGTCCGCCGCACAAGCATCGGACGTTCATTACGCTGAAAGCGTATTGTTATTTGGTCGGCTAGAAAAGACTCCCAATGCGAATGTATTCTGCCCTACGCTCCTGCTCGCAGAGTATTCGGCTTCGATTGCTCGACGCACCGGCGATGCTTCTCTCGCCGAAAGCCTTGTTGATCTCCTGTACACACTACAAGGGTTAAAGTTGGAGCCGCTTACGGAAAGCCGCGCTCGACGCGCCGCCCGGACGGCGGCAATGCATCGCCTCCGGGGCGCCGATGCGGTATATGTCGCGCTCGCAGAGGAAACTAGCGCAACGCTTGTTACGTGGGATATTGAGATGATTCAACGCAGCGCCGCAGTTGTGCCATTGCTTACCCCATCCGCATGGATTGAAACCCAAAAAAACGAAAACGACGAAACAGATACCGAGGCCTCTTCTTGACCCCCATCATCCGCATTCAAGACATCGCCGCCCACCTGGGCGAAACCGTGACATTACAGGGCTGGCTCTACGCCCGCACCGACAAAGGCAAACTGCAATTCCTGCAGGTGCGCGACGGCACGGGCGTCGTGCAATGCGTCGTATTCAAGAAGGATGTGCCCGAAGAGGTTTTTGAGGCCGCTGCCAGGCTCACCCAGGAGTCGTCGCTGGAAGTGACCGGCACGGTGCGGGCCGATCCCCGCGCCCCCGGCACGCCCGGCGGCTTTGAGTTGGGCGTGAGCGACGTGCGCCCGGTGCAAGTGGCTACCGAGTACCCCATCACGCCCAAGGAGCACGGCGTTGAATTCCTGATGGACTGGCGCCACCTGTGGATTCGCTCATCGCGGCAGTGGGCCATTTTGCGAATCCGCGCCACCATCATGCGCGCCATCCGCGAGTGGCTAGACGGTAACGGCTTCCTCGAAATGTCCACGCCCATCATCACCCCCTCGGCGGCGGAGGGCACCAGCACCTTGTTTGCGCTGGATTACTTTGGCGAGAACGCCTACCTGGCCCAGAGCGGGCAACTCTACAACGAGGCCAACATCGGCGCATTCGGCAAAGTGTATTGCTTCGGCCCCACGTTTCGCGCCGAGAAGTCGAAGACCCGCCGCCACCTCACCGAATTCTGGATGGTGGAGCCGGAGATCGCCTATTGCGATCTCGATCAACTGCTGGTGATTGAAGAGAATTTCGTCTCGCACATTGTGCAGACGGTTCTGCGCGAGCGGGCCGCCGAACTCAAGGCGCTGGGCCGCGACACCTCGGCGCTGGAAAAAATGATCCCACCCTTCCCGCGCATCACCTATGATGACGCCGTCGAGCGCCTGCGCAAGCTGGCCGCCGAAACGGATGACCCGGAACAGAAGGAATTGTTGAAGATCGAATGGGGCGACGACTTCGGCTCGCCGCACGAGACGGCGCTCACGAAACAATTCGAGAAGCCGGTGTTCATCGTCGGCTATCCCACCGTCGTGAAAGCCTTTTATATGGAGCCGTGGCCGGGCCGGCCCGAAGTGTGCAAGTCCGCCGACCTGCTGGCCCCCGAAGGCTACGGCGAGATCATCGGCGGCTCCGAGCGCATTTCCGATCACGACACGCTGCTCCAGCGCATCCACGATCACAAGCTGCCGGTGGAGAACTACAAGTGGTATCTCGACCTGCGCAAATACGGTACCGTGCCCCACTCCGGTTTTGGCCTCGGCGTGGAGCGCACCGTGGCCTGGATTTGTGGCACGGAGCATATCCGGGAGACGAACCCATTTCCGAGGATGTTGCAGAGGAGCTATCCATAGGACAGTTCACCCCACATCGCGCCATGTCTGACCCTGAAGGCTTTGAAACCCTTCGGGGTCTTTTTTTGTCCCGCCCCCTGCCCTGACCTCATCGGGACAATAATCGGGACACCGGCCCCGTGACAGCGGGACACCTGAGAGTGTACTGTTGCCTGTGATGCTTGTGCCATCGCCATCTATTATTTCGGAGTTGCTGCCATGTGCGTGTTTGGGCTGCTCCTGACGATGCGAGACTTCTTCTCGAGAAGATAGCTATCCACACGATGTATTAAGGAGCTTTTCATGTTCGACACTCTTGGAGTTCTCATTCTTGTTGTAGTGATCGCCTTGTTCGGCTTCCTGGCCACTCGCGCCTGGAAGTTGAAAAACGCCCTCCTGAAATGGGGCGGCGTAGTCATCACTGGCCTGCTGACGCTGATACCGACGGCTCTGCTTGTATTGGGGTTGATTGGTTTTTACAAGCTGAACGGACGGCACAATAACCCGGTCACTGACATCCAGGTGGCCGGTACCCCTGCCCAAATCGCCCGCGGCGAGAAACTGGCTCAAATCTGCGTGAGCTGCCATACGTCGGATGGCCAACTGCCGCTCTCTGGCACGAACTTCGCGGCGAAGTTTGACTTTCCGCCCCTCGGCACGCTCTACGCCCCCAACCTCACGCCCACCGGCGACATCACCGATTGGAGCGACGGTGAGGTCATTCGCGCCATCCGCGAGGGAGTGCACAAAAATGGCCGCTCACTGCTCATCATGCCGGCGGAGAATTTCCGGAACTTGAGCGACGACGATGTGCAGGCCCTGGTCGCCTACTTGCGCTCGCAGCCCGCCACCGGCGGACCCACCCCGACCAATCAGTTCAACCTGCTCGGCGCGGTGTTCAACAACCTGTCTGATTTTCGGACCGCGCAGCAGCCGGTGGGCAGCGTAACCGCGCCCCAACCGGGAACGCCGGAATATGGCAAGTATATGGTGGATGTCATCGGGTGCCGGTCGTGCCACGGCGACCAACTGCAAGGCAAGGTGGACAATGGACAGCCCGGCCCGCCCCCCGGCCCGAACCTCACCCAGATTGTGCCGCAGTGGACTGAAGAGCAATTCATGACCTTCTTCAACACCGGCCAATTGCCCGATGGCAGTACGGTGCCGATCCTCACATTGCCCAGCGGGTTTACAGAGCCAATCATGCCTTGGCCGGAGGTACGGGCCGTCGCAAGCGACGACGAACTGAAAGCCATGTACGCCTATCTGCACGGCCTGCCGCCCGTGGAAGGCCCGGCCAAGTGAAATTGACGGTTAGTTCTCTGAGACATATCGCCGTGTTTGTTCCCGATCTGCGGGCGGCTGAACGCTATTACCAAACGGTATTCGATATGGAGTTAATCGGACGCGAGGCTGAACTTGCGGACGGCCTGTGGTATACGCTTCCCTTCGACAAAGGTTGGGGCGAGGCAGAAGCGGCTGGTATTGAGCTAGGCATGCTCGCTCTTCGTAAGGATGAGTTCGTTCTGGCCTTGTTCAGAGGCGATGCTCCTCCGGGACAGATCTATGTGATTGGCCTTGCGATGCCCACGGAGGAGATGGCCAGGGTTCGAGCTCGATTGCCGGAGGAGGCGCAAGTCAGTGAAGATGCGCCTGATCGCCTTGAATTCCGTGGCCCTTACCAGATCATGTGGCAGATTTCAGTTCCTGGAGACGTATTCCGCACAGCCGGGGATTTCGCAAACCGTTGGCTCAAGCTTTGACTGCCGACTACTTCCCCATAAACCCGTAAAGAATGGTGTAGCACACAAAGACAACCCGGTTCCCCTCACTACAGACCCATAATTGCGATTCTGGAGATCCCCATGGCAACCCTCGACATTTCTTTCTTCCAACTCGCCGGAGGCATCCTGTTCTTCGGCTGTATGCTTTTCATTTATGCTTTCTCGGCGCCCAACTCCAAAGCTTTCTCCGCCTCCGATCCGCTCGAAAAGCTGCAAGCCGTCGCCAGTAATGTGAAGGGCTGGCGGCTGCATTCCATTTTCTCAGTCCCCACGTTTTTTCTATGGACAATCGGATTGGGGGTGCTGGCCGGGGGGCTATCTGAAACTGCGCCTCGCGGGCTGGCATTCCTGGCGACCGGATTGAGCTTTGCGGCAGGTGTTTCCTGGTCATTTCTGGCGGCCAAGCGGTTGCGGGTTGGGCGAGAGATAGAGAATCTGATCCGAAACTACCCGGCGGAACCCGCACGTACCCATCAGTGGGCTTTCCCAACCTACACGGTAACTACCCTGCTCTCGCTCGCAGCCGGGGGCCTGGCGGTGGCATTGAGCGGCTTTTGGGTGGGGTGGGTGGCCGCAGGGCTGGCTCTCATTGCATTGCTGGTGGTGTACCCGCTGCGGCGGGATTTGCCGCCGTTTGTCAGCGGGTTTTTGGCATTGATCTTGGCGATTGGCTTATTGTTCATTGGGTGAACCGTGCATGTCTTGTCTGCTTCGCCGGAGGCAGTCCGCTGGAAGTCAAGGCAACGGTGCTGGTCTCAAGAAGTTGAAGGAGATTTTGGAAAAGAAATGAAATGGTTCTACGAACTCGTCTATGGCCGCTTCCGCGCCCCGTGGGACATCGGGCCGCGCAAGGAACTCGTCGAGTTGGTCGAGTCTGGGCGGATCAAACCGTGCAAGGCGATTGACCTCGGCAGCGGCACAGCCAGCAACGTCGTCTTCCTCGCGCAACGCGGCTTCGACGTGACCGGCGTGGACTTCGCGGCGGCGGCCGTCGAACTCGGGCGCAAGCGCGCGGCAGAGGCCGGCGTAAGAGCGGATTTCATCCGCGACGACCTCACCGACCTGCGCCACGTCAGCGGCACGTTTGATCTGCTGGTGGACTATGGCACGCTCGACGATCTGTCCCCGCCCAAACGCGACCAGTATTTACGGAGCGTTCTACCGCTGACGCATCCGAAGAGTCAGTTCGTGCTCTACTGCTTCGAATGGAAGCCGCGCTGGTGGGAGCGGCCTTTCTTCCACAGCTTCGCGTGCGAGCCTGGCGAGATCGAGCGCCGTTTCGGGCCGCACTTCGACATTGAGTGTCATTCGAGAAGCGTGGATTACTCGCAGTGGCCGGCAGGGCAGGCGGTGTATTTGATGACAAGAAAAGGAGAATCAAAATGAAGCCCTGGTTCACATCACTCAACGGAGCGATCATGCTCTCGGCCGTCGCGTTGCTCTCCATGTTGGCGCGCACGTTTCTGGATTTCCAGTTCGTCTTCAACGAATTTGCCCCAAGCCCCGGTCAGGCGGGGTTGGCAATATTGGTGATGACTGCCATCTTCGGCGGGTGGCTGTGGGCGCTGCTCGCGGCTGTGCAGAACAGCCGGGCCGGATTGATCGGGGCGCTGGGCTTCTCGCTGCTTGGGTTCGGAGGTGGTCTGGCCACAATGTTTGCCTTGTGCCCCTCGCCGTGCCCCACTGCCGGAGGGCTGATGGAGATCGCCAACTGGACGCATCTGATTACCGGCTTGCTGGCGGCGGCCTCGGTGGGTTTGTATCTCCGGCAGAGCGGCAAAGCGCAAATGGCGTGAATTGAATTGCGGCCGGCGCGGCGCAATCTATAATGGGGGGCATGAAGCTTCCCAACCGCGCCCCGCTCGTCGTTCTGTTGGTGGCGCTCGTCGCTCTCTCGCCGGCCGCCGCGTTCTTGTGGCGACACGTCGTCACTCCGTCCGACGGCGCGCGGCTGGCGCCGGGCCAATCAGTCTGGCGGTCGGAAGGAGTCGCCGTCTCGGTTTTGGAAAATCGTCCCGGTGGTCTGCAATCGGGAGATGTGGTGGTGGCGGTCGAGGGCCGGAGCATCGAAGCCTGGGTGCGGCTGATGCTGGATCCCGGCGCGGCGCGTCCGCGTTGGCAGGAGGGGCAGGGCGTCACGTACACCGTACGGCGCGATGGCCGCCTGCAAACGCTGTCCCCTCCGCTGGGGACGTATCCGTGGCAGACTGCGCTCGCGCGTGATTGGAGCACCATCCTCTTCGCGCTGGCGGCGGAAGTGGTGGCGGGCTACGTTTTTCTGCGGCGGCCCGGAGACGCGGCGGCGCGGCTGTTGTTCCTGTGGGCCTCCTGCATCCTCAGCGCGACCACGTGGTCGCTCGGCCTGCGCGTGAGCGATCTGGTGGACGGTATCGGCCTGTTGCTATTCTTGCTTAGCTCGCACGTCGTGTTCGTGTTGTTTTGGATTGCCGGTGTGCACTTCGCGCTCGTCTTTCCGGTGCGCAGCCCACTGATTGCCGCGCGCCCGCGGGCGCTGCTGTGGATATACGCCGCGCCCTACGCGATCTACGCGGCTTATCTGGCGGCCGTGTGGCCGGCGTCCGGCTCGAATGTGCTGGTCTGGTTGGGCCGGTGGGGAACGGTGGAGGCGGTCATTGCCGCGATCTATAGCGCGTTGCTGCTGGCCGCGTCCGTCCATTCCTACCGCGCCAGCCCCGGCCGCGCCGCCCGGCAGAAAATCCGCTGGGTGTTGTTCGCCGCCCTGCTCTCCGGCGGCGGTGGATTGGTCGTGAACATTCTGCCGACGATAGTGTTGGGGCATTCATTGATCAGCCCCGGCGTTCTGGGGTTGTTGCTGCTGCCGTTTCCGTTGGCCATCGCCGTCGCTATCATGCGCCACCACCTGTTCGAAATCGAAACCCTCCTCAACCGCGCGATGGTGTACGGCGCGCTCACGGCCGGCACGATGGGAATCTACGTGCTTCTCGTAGGGTATCTCGGCGATCTGTTGCAGGCGCGCGACCGTTCGGTTATTGCCTTCCTCACCACCGGGCTGGTGGCCGTGCTCTTCCAACCCATGCGTGAACGCCTCCAACGCGCCGTCAACCGTTTGATGTACGGCGAGCGCGACGATCCGTATGCGGTGCTGTCGCGGCTCGGCCAGCAGTTGGAATCGACTCTCGCCCCGGACTCGGTTCTGCCCACCATCGTCGAAACCGTAGCCCAGACTCTCAAACTGCCCTATGCCGCGATCTCTTTCGAGGACGCCGACTCTCAAACCATTGCCGCCGCTTACGGGTTGCCTCAAGCGGACACCCTCGCCCTGCCTCTCAGATACCAACACGATCTCATCGGCCACCTCCTTGTCGCCCCGCGCTCGTCGGACGAACCTTTCATCCCCGCCGAGCGCCGCCTGCTCGAAGACATCGCGCGACGAGCCGAAGTCGCCGTGCATAACGTGCGCCTCACCGCCGAACTGCAGCACTCGCGCGAGCGGCTGGTGACCGCGCGCGAAGAAGAACGCCGCCGCTTGCGCCGCGACCTGCACGACGGGCTTGGCCCCGCCCTGGCGGCGCAAACGCTGAAGGTCGGCGCGGCCCGCGCCCTTGCTGCCCGCGACCCTGCCGCCGCCGATGCGCTGCTGGCCGGCCTCGAACGCGACATCGACTCTTCGTTAGCCGACATCCGCCGCCTGGTATACAACCTGCGCCCGCCCGCTCTCGACGAACTGGGACTGGTGGGCGCTATCCGTGAGAGCATCACCCGTTTGAGCCAGGAGGGCGGTAGCGAGAACCGGCCCCTGCATATTTCGCTCGACGCGCCCGAGCTTTTGCCGCTGCTGCCTGCCGCAGTTGAGGTAGCCGTGTATCGCATTACGCAAGAGGCATTGGCTAACGCGGTGCGCTATTCGCAGGGGCGGGCCTGTATGGTGCGCCTCAAAGTGGCGGAGTCGCTGCAAGCCATGCAACTGGAAATCATCGACGATGGAACGGGGCTGCCCGCCGAACGCCACGCCGGGGTGGGCCTGTCGTCGATGCGCGAGCGCGCCGAGGAGCTTGGCGGGACGTGCGCGATCGAGAATAGGCCCGAAGGGGGAACGCGAGTAGTAGCGCGGTTGCCGATCAATTACTGATTGGCGATTGCTGATTTCTGATTGAGCGCGTTCAATCAGCAATCACAAATCAACAATGGACAAAATCCGCATCCTCATCGCCGACGATCACCCCATCTTTCGAGAGGGGCTGCGCGCGCTGCTGGCCTCCGCGCCCGAAACCGAACTGGTGGGCGAAGCTACCACGGGAGACGAAGCGGTGGCCCTCGCCAACACACACCAGCCCGATGTCATCATCATGGACATTCAAATGCCGGGCATCAACGGCATCGAGGCCACACGCCGCATCGTGCGCATGAGCCCCCATATCGGCATCCTCATGGTCACCATGTTCGACGACGATCCGTCGGTGTTTTCGGCCATGCGCGCCGGAGCGCGCGGGTACATTCTCAAAGGCGCAAAACACGCCGAGATGGTGCGCGCCATTCGCGCCGTGAGCAACGGCGAGGCCATCTTCAGCCCGACCATCGCCGCCCGCATGATGGAGTTTTTCAGCGGCGCGAGACCGGCGGCGGCTCTGCAAGTCTTCCCCGAGCTGACCGACCGGGAGCGCGAAATTCTGGGCTTGATTGCTCAGGGTTTCAAGAATGCCGAGATCGCCGAAAAGCTGGTGCTCAGCGGCAAGACCGTGCGCAACCACGTCAGCAACGTCCTCAGTAAGTTGCAGGTGGCCGACCGGGCCGAGGCTATCATCCGGGCGCGCGAGGCGGGGATGGGTTAACGGTAGAGACGTTCCGCTGGAACGTCTCTACTTCTCCTCAATCGTCACGCTCTCAATCGCATCGCCCGCAAAGGTGGGGTTCGTGTTCGGGTCGCGGAGGGTGATGCCGTTCACCACGTCCATGCCGCTGACCACTTGCCCGAAGATAGTGTAGTCGCTTTCGGACAAGCCATAGGCCCCAAACATGATGAAGAATTGGCTGCCGTTGGTATTCGGTCCGGCATTCGCCATGGCGACGACACCGGCTTTGTCGAACGCCAGGTCGTTTTTCTCGTTGACAAACTCATATCCGGGGTCTCCCCCGCCCGTGCCGGTGGGGTCGCCGCCCTGCGCCATAAACCCTTCCAACACGCGGTGGAACGTGACGCCGTCAAAGTAATGCTGCCGCGCCAGAAACACAAAGCTGTTCACCGTGATGGGCGCTTTATCGGCGTAAAGCTGAACGACGAACTCGCCGCCCTTCGCCATTTTGAACGTGGCCGTGTATTGTTTCGCTGGGTCAATCGTCATCGGCGGCGCGGAGGCATATTGCTTGGTGCCCACCAGCGCGGGCGCAGCCGCGTTGCCCCCGCCGGCCGCGGCCACCGTTGGCGCAGCCGACGGAGTAGTGGATGCCGCCTTCGGCTGCGAGGCGGTATACCACACAATCGCGCCGAGGATGATCACCGCCGCGCCCACCATCAGCCAGCTTGCGGGCACGGGGTTGTTGGGCTTGCCGCCGCCCCCCGCCCCGCCTTTGTTCTTCCATGCTTGTTTGCGTTTATTCGACATGATGTCTCCTTGATTATTTCAACACTCGTTCATCACCGCGCCGCAGTGTGACGCCCACCGCGTCGGTGTGCTCCAAAAAAGCCAGCGCGTATTTGCGCGAAGTGCCGAACAGGTCGCGGAATTGGGCGACGGTGAGCGAGCCGTTGGCACGAATGTGATCGCGCACGGCTTTCAACGTCGTCTCGTAAGTCTCGCGCAGAAACAGCACCTCCGGCGACACCGGCACCAGTTCGCCCCGCTCCACCAACACGGCCAGCACCTCGTCGCCCACCGACGCGGCGGCCTCCTTCACCGACGGGGTGTTGCGCGGGTCGCGCCGGAACACAGCGAGCAACGACTCCGCGCCGGCCTGCTGCGCGGGCGTCAGCCGCACTTCGTGCGTTGCCAGCCGCACCAACGCCCCGGCCTCGGCCACCCGCCCCCCGGCCACAATGCGGGTCAGCACAGCGTTGAACACTTTGGGCGAGAGCTTGAGCCGGCTCTTGAGTTCCTCGCGCGGCAGTCCGGCCCGCAGCGGGTGCGCGGCGTGATGCGCCGATAAAATTTCCACGGTGGATTGGGTGAAACGGGCCACCGCCGCACGCGAGGCCACCAGCGATCCGGGCAACGGCGGTGAGGCTTCGGAATCCAAAGTCACCAGATCGCCAGTGGCCGCCGCCTCGGCCACCGCCTCACCCGCGGCGGCGGCATCCAACCCCGACTTTGCCACCGCCGCCGATAGCAGCCCCGGCCCCAGCGCTTCCACCGCTTGCAACAACACCTCGGCGGGCGAGCCGCGCAGCAGCGTTTCTAAATGGCTCACGGTGGCCGCGTCGCTGCGCTTATGCCGTTGGCGCGGGTGTGGGTCCACAATTACGCCGCCGCCGAGCGTAGTTCCGGGCGAAGGCCGACGCAGGATGAAACGGTCGCCTTTGGCGGCCACCACCGGCGCGGTGAGCGCCAGTTGCAGCCAGCCCGTGTCGCCCGGCTGCAGGGCCTCGCCCGCCAACACCCGCACCCGGGCCACTCTTTCGGCGGCCCCCACAAACAGCTTCACTTCGGCATGATGTTTCAGCGGCGCTTCGGCGTCGGTCAAATGGCGGAACTGCACATCGAGCAAGCCGGTGGCCTTGAGTGTGCCGGAATGCCCCAGCACGTCGCCGCGCTGAACGTCGGCCACTTGCAGGCCGGTGAGGTTGACCGCCACGCGGCTGCCCGGCACGGCAACGTCCACTTTGGTTTTGTGCGTTTGCAGACCGCGCACACGGGCGGGCCGGTCGGCGGGCAATACGCTGACCTCGTCGCCCACCGCCAACGAACCGTCGAGCAGCGTGCCGGTCACCACGGTGCCGAACCCGGCGATGGTGAACACCCGGTCAATGGGCAAACGCGGGCGACCGTGGTCGGGCCGGGCTGGTCGGGCGGCGAGGCAAGTTGCCAGGGCGATCCTGAGCCCTTCCAGTCCCTGCCCGGTGCGGGCCGACACGGGCAGGATGGGGGCGGCGGCCAGTGCGGTGCCGCGAGTCAGTTGTGATATATCATTGGACACCAGTTCGAGCCACTCCGACGAGTCGGCCAAGTCTGCTTTGGTGAGAGCAATGACGCCGCTGTTGATTTGCAGCAGATCGAGGATGGCGAGGTGCTCGCGCGTTTGCGGCATCACGCCCTCGTCGGCGGCGACGACGAACAGCGCGGCGTCGATGCCGCCCACCCCGGCCAACATGTTTTCGATGAAGTCGCGGTGGCCCGGCACGTCAATCACGCCCACCGGTTCGCCATTGGGCAACGTGAACCACGCGAAGCCGAGATCGATGGTCATCTCGCGCTCGCGCTCTTCTTTCAATCGGTCGGGGTGAATGCCGGTGAGGGCTTGCACCAGCGTGGATTTGCCGTGATCCACGTGGCCGGCGGTGCCAATGACACGCATGAGGGTGTGAGGAATGCGGCGCGGGCGTTATCGCACTTTGGTCAGGGTCTGATCGTACTCGGCCAACAACTCGCGCACGACGTTGAAGAGGGATTGCAGGCGGGCCTGATCGAGGGCTTGCAAGGCGCGCAAGGTTTCGCGCAAGTCGGGCACTTCGTCTTCCACCACGGTCACGCGCTCGGCCAGTTTAGCCGATTGGCGGTCATGGTCGCGCCACTGCTCGTCGCGCAGCAGCATGTGGGTCGTCCACCGTTTCTGCTCGTCGGCCAAAAAGGCGGCCCACTCCTGCTTGAAGCGCTCGTCGGTGAGGCGTTGGATTTCGGCGGCCTCGGCAATGCGCCGCTCGATGCGCTCGAAGTTGACGTACGATTCCTCGATGGCCTTCTTCATCTGGCGGTGGGTTTCGCTGTACGTTTCCATGCGGCGGCTGAAGTCTTCCGTGTCGCGGATGACGGCTTCGGCGCGCTGGCGCAGGTCGGCCCACGCGCGGTCGCGCTCGGCGGTGGTCATGGCCTGAGTTTCCATCCACGCCATTTGGCTCAGGCGGCGATCGTTTTCCAGCGTGAGCATTTCGCCCACTTTCACGTCGTTGCGGCGCACCAGGTCTTCCAAAATTTCCAACTTGGTGCGGTGCTCGTCGGCCTTCTTGCGCAGGTCGGGCACTTCGGCTTGCAGGTCGGTCACCCGCTTGGCGTCCTGCCGCCGCCCTTCCTCCAGCGCGGCCGTGGCCCGGATGCGCTCGTCGTCGCGCCGCAGGGCGTCGCTCACTTTGGTCTGCAAGTCCGTCAGCAGCTTGCTCACCCGGCGCTCTTCCTCTTTGCGCCCCGCCATGTCCTGCTCCAACCGCGGCACGGCATCGAGCGTCTTTTGCATTTTGCCCAGCTCGCGATTCGCCGCCTCGCGCTCCACCTGCCGCAGCCGATCCTGCTCGCGGTCGGCCTCGGCGCGGCGGGCTTCCAGCGTTTCAATCTGCTTGTTCACATCGGCCCGCACCTGGTCCAGCATGGTGTTCACCGCCGTCACCCGACCGGCAATCGTCATGGCCTTAGTCAGGTCGCTTTCCAATTCCTTGATGCGCTGCTGAAGGGCGGTATTTTCGTTTGCCAGCGTCGCCAGGCGCTCGTTGAACACGGCCAGTTTTTGCTGGTCTTTCTGGCGCTCTTTATCCAGCCAGTCCACGGTTTGGGTGAGTTGGTCGATGTCCATAGAGTTTCCCTTAAAAGTGACGGGTGACAGCGATTATAGCCCAGACCGACCGGCCCGGTCAAAAACTGGTATCATCCTGTGTGCCATGGCTCCACGTTTCCGAATCGGCCTCGATGCGCGGCTCACGTTTTACACCCGGGGCGGCATTGCCGCCTACATCCGCCAACTGGCAGCCCTTCTGCCCGCGCTCGACGCTGAAAACGAATACATTATTATCCATTCGCGCAAAGCCCGCGACACGCTGCCCATGCCGGCGAACGCCCGCCGCCTGAGCAGCATCACCCCGGCCCACCACCGGTGGGAGCGGCTGGCGCTGGGCGCGGAACTGTGGCCGCACCGCCTGAGCTTGCTGCACTCGCCCGATTTCATTGCTCCGCACGGCGCGTTTCGCTCGGTCATCACCATTCACGATCTCACCTTTCTGCGCTACCCGCAATTTCTCACCGCCGAGAGCCGCCGCTATTATAACGATCAGGTTGTCGCCGCCGCGCAACGGGCCGATGCCATCCTGGCCGACTCCGAGACCACCCGCACCGATGTGATCAACTTGCTGGACGCGCCCTCGCACAAAGTCACCACCGTGCACCTGGCCGCCGACTCGCGCTTCGCCCCCCTGCCCGCCGAGGCCGTGGCCGCCGACCGTGCCCGATTGGGCTTGCCTTCCGACTACTTGCTTTTCGTAGGCACGTTCGAGCCGCGCAAAAACGTCTCCGGTTTACTTAATGCCTACGCGATCTTGCCGCCCGACGCGCCGCCGCTGATGCTGGCGGGCAACACCGGCTGGCTGTTCGACGAAGTGGAAGCTTTGGTGACACAACTGGGCCTCTCCGACCGTGTGCGCTTTGTGCCTGACGTTCCCGCCGACGACCTGCCCGCGCTCTACCGGGGGGCCTCGGCGCTGGTGTTGCCTTCGCACTACGAGGGCTTTGGCCTGCCGGTGCTGGAGGCCTTTGCCTGCGGCACGCCCGTGATCGCCGCCGACCGCGCCTCGCTGCCCGAAATTGCCGGCGACGCCGCCGCCCTGTGCGACCCCGACGACCCGGCCGGCATCGCCCACGCCATACAAACTGTGCTATCCGATTCAGCCTACAGCGCCGCGCTCATCGCCAAAGGCTTTACCCGCGCCAAGAGTTTTTCGTGGGACAAATGCGCCAGGGAAACGCTGAACGTCTATCGACGAACGATTAAGAATGAACACGAATAGTATGACCGGCATTCATCATTCATCATTTGTCATGAACTTGTTGTTCCTCGTCCCGCAACTCCCCCACCCGCCGCGACAGGGCACGGCCATTCGTAACTGGGGATTGATCAAAAGCCTCTCGGCGCGCCACCGCATCACCCTCCTGACTTTCGCCGAACCGGACGCCGCCCTCAGCCCCGAGCTGCGCGCCGCGTGCCGGCGCATCGAAACCGTACCCCCGCCCCGCCGGACGCTGGCCGCCCGCCTGTGGCAACTGGCCGCCTCGCCCCTGCCCGACCTGGCGCACCGGCTGGCGTCGAGGGCATTGGCCGGGCGACTGGCCGCGCTGCTGCAATCGGAAACGTTCGACGCAGTGTTCTGTGAGGGCTTAGAACTCGCGCCGTTTCTATTCACCGCAGAGAACTCAAAGCACACGGAGAAAAGTAATAAAGACTCGGTGTTCTCGGCGTTCTCCGTGGTGAGAATCTTCGACGCGCACAACTGCGAAACCATGTTGCAGAGCCGCGCGTTCGAGAGCGATTTGCGCCAGCCGCGACGTTGGCCGGCCGCGCTGTACTCGCTCATCCAATCGCGCCGCCTCGCGCGGTACGAGACTCAAGTGTGCCAGTCCGCCCAGCGCGTGCTGTGTGTTTCCGGCGAAGACGCCGCCGCCCTGCGCAGCTTGTGGCCGGGCGTTGACCCGGTGATTGTGCCGAACGGGATTTTTCTCGACGAATATGGCTCAGACTTCCAACCTCAAAATTCAAAATTCAAAATTCAAAATTCAAAATTGCAACTCGTCTTCACCGGCAAGATGGATTACCGCCCGAACGTAGACGCGGCAGTCTGGTTCGCTCGCGATATCTTTCCGGCCATTCGCCGCGAGGCGCCGGAGGCTGAGTTTGTGGTGGTGGGGCAAAGCCCCACGAAGGCGGTGCGGCAACTGGCGAGCGGGCCGGGGGTGAGGGTGACGGGCGCGGTGGACGATGCCCGGCCGTTCATCGCCGGTGCGGCAGTGTACGTGGCCCCCCTGCGCATGGGCGGCGGCACGCGTTTCAAATTGCTGGAGGCCATGGCGCTGCGCCGCGCCATCGTGTCCACCCGCGCGGGCGCGGAAGGGTTTGGAGTGACTAACGGGCGCGAACTGCGGCTGGCCGACACGCCCGAGGCTTTTGCGCGCGCAGTGGTGGCGCTGCTGCACAACGAGGAGCAACGCGCCGCGCTGGGCGCAGCGGGCTATGAATTTGCGAAGCGGTACGATTGGAGGAAAATTGTGCCGAGGGTAGAGGAGGTGTTGAAAGAAGTGGGAAGTGAGAGGTGGGAAGTGAGAGGTGGGAAGTGAGAGGTGGGAAGTGAGAGGTGAGAGGTGAGAGGTATAGTCTCAGATCACGGGCTGATCACTATCCACTATCCACCAGCCACTAACCACTTTCACTGTGACAGCACTTTGAACGCCTCGGCAGCGGTGGACACGGCAGGCAATATCCACTGCGGGAACAGTCCCACCAGCAACAAGCCCAGCACGCCAATTGCCAACATCACCACGGCCACCGGCCCTTCCTGAATGCTGACGTTGGCGAGCAGCCCCTCGGCGCCTTCGGCGCGCTGGCCGCCGCCACGGAATAGAGCCGCCATGGTGCGCGCGCTAGCCAGGCCCACGCTGGCGCTTGCCAGCAGCAGCGCCAATGCCAGCCCCACATTGCCCGGCGCCAGCAGCCGATAAAGCGCCCACCGCCCGGCAAACCCGGCGGTGAGCGGGAACCCCGCCAACGACAGCCCGCCGACGATCACGGCGGCGGTGGCAAAGGGCATTTGCCACGCTTTGCCGGCTAGGTCATCGAGATCGGTGGCGCCGGTATGCGCCGAGAGCCAGTTCAGGCCCAGCCCCCACACGGCCAGCCCGGCCCCGCGCAGCGCCACAATCAGCAGCGCAGCGCGCAGGGCATCGGGGGTGCCGAGGCCCACGGCAATCAACGACGCCCCGGTGTCGATCATCACGGCATAGCCCATCAACCGGCCCATGCGGCGCTGGGCAAAAGCAAACGCCCCCCCGGCCACGACCATCACCGTGCCGGCCACCCGCAGCAGCGCAAATTCGTTGGGATTGCTGCGCAGCCATTCGTACTGGCCGAAGAACTTGAGCATGAAAAACATCACCGCCGTTTGCACCACGGTAAACACAAAAGCGGCGGCAAAAGGGGAAGAGTTATCGGCCACGGTGGGTATCCACGAGTGGAAGGGCACAATGGCGAGCAGGATCATGAAGCCGATGTTCAGCAGCCCGGTGGCCCGGACGAGCAGCGTGGGGTCGTCGGGGCTGGTGGCCACACCTTCCAGTTGCCACCCGGCCATCAAAATAAACGGCACGGCCAGCGTCACGAATACCAGCAAGCGCATTGCGCCACGGGTGTCCGGGTGGTCGTCGTCGGCCAGCATGAGGGCGGCGGCGGCGGCGATCATTTCGAGGAACAGCGCGGCAAACAAAAACGGTTGGACGAAAATGGTGGCCGCCAGCAATGACAGCATGAGCAGGCCCACCGGCGCAAATGTGCGCGAAGTTCCAGCGGCCGCGGCCCCGGCAAAAAAGAAGAACATCGAAGCCAGGTAGATGAACGCCAGCGCGGGGCGATCGTCGGAGACAAAGGTGAACGAACGGCCCAGCACCGTCCACACGCCGTTGAAGGCCACATCGCGCCCGGCAAACACCGCCACGTGATCCAGCGGAATTTGCAGCGCCAGCAGCGCCAGCACCGCCGCCGTGGCCGCGGCCACAATGGCTTGCACCCAGGGCCAGCGACGCAGGAAATAAACGATGATCGCCACCGCCAGCGGAGTGGCCATCATAAACTGCGGAACGATCATCCGGCGGCGCTCCTTTGCGGCAGCGAACGCACGACGGCCAGATAACACGCGCCAAGCGACACCGCGAAGTCCATCACCGCCAGCAATGCCATCACCGCCAGCGCCGGTTCCACGGCGGCGTAATACAACTCAAAGCCGGTGAGCACCGTGATGAGGCACATACCCACTCGCAGCGGCTCTTCGGTGAGGCCCAGACCCAACAACCCCAGCGCGATCAGCCCATAGACGGCCAGCCCCACCGGCGCGGTCACTTCGGACAGTTGCAGAGCGGGCGAGGTGGAGGCCTGCCAACTCACCACGGCCACCATGAGCGTGGCCACCACCCGGAACGGCGCCCCGACCGACACGCCCAGCGTCTTGCGAGCGTTTTTGCGAGCGTCTTTGCGAGCAACGGATTTTCCTACCGGCTCACCTTCGACGGCGGGCGGCGCGGCATAAGCCGTGCGCGCGGTGATGAACAACTGCACGCAGATGAGCAGGCCCACCATCATTTTGACCCCGGCCACTTGCGGCGGGAGAATCTGCGAATAGAGCAGCCCGGCCAGGATGCTTTGCGCGGCCAGCGCCAGCACCGAGATGCGCCAATCGGCAAAGATGACGATGAGCGCCGCCGTGAGCAGCACACCCACCGACGCAGGCCCGGAAGCCAGAAACGAAAATTGCGCGAGCAATTCGGCAAAGGTCGGCATGAGAACTTATCGACTCCGGAATAACAGCCACACCAGCAGCGCGGCCACCAGCGTCCACAGCACGCCGCCTTCGCCTTCAATGATCCCGGCGGTGGTGCGCAGCGTGCGCCCGATGAAACGGTACACTTCCCAGAAGGCGAAATACAGCCAATCGAGGCGGGCCACCGAGGTGATAGCCGCCCACGCCGATTCGCCGGGGGCGCGCACCAGGTTTTCGTAGCGCCACAGGCCAAACCCGGCCAACGCCGCGACGGCGCCCGCCAGCAGCGCAGGCAGGGCGGCAGCCGATAGCATGGAGGGAACGGCCAACCCGGCCAACGCGCCTGAGAACATCGGCCCTAGCCCACTGATGACGGCAAAGGTCAACGGCAGGGCCAGGCCAAAGAGGTACGCCACTTGCGCCAAAGGCTCGCCCTGGGGCAACGGCTCACCGGGCCACCATGCCACCCGCAGGCACGAAGCCGCCACGAGGCACTGGCCCACGAGGCACACCGCCAACAGCACCCAGCTGCCGCTGGCGACCAGGCCGCCATACAGAGCAAAAGCGGCCACAAATCCTACCGTGGCCGGCAGCCCCACCAGCGCCAGAGTCGCCACGAGGGGCGCGGCCGCCCATCGCCGTTCAGTCTCGCTGTAACCGTTATAGAGGAACAGCACGCCGCCGCCGAGCAAGAGCGACAATCCAAAGGCCAGCACCCCGGCGCCGGCCGCCGGGCCGCCCCACAGCGCAACCAGCACGGCCAGGCCGGATTGGGCCAGCACCACAAAGGCGAGACCTTGCCTCGGGTCTGCCGCTTGCCACCACTGCACGGCCCCCACCAACAAGCCAATGGCCGCCGCGGCGCTGAGCCACGGCTTGAGGGGCAGCGCCGACTCCAAATCGCCAAGGTGCGCCAGCAGGCTGAGGGCTACGGCGGCGGGGGCCAGCTTGAGCAGCGCGCCCAGCCCCTGCCGGATGTTGGCCTGCGCGGGCAGGCCGAGATGAAATGGAAACACTCCCAACCGGAACACGGCCGCCAGCAACAAAAACAACGTGCCGTTTTGAGTAAGGGGCGATTGCCCAATGCGGAAGGCAATCTGCCCGGCGTGCAGGGTGTCGAGGGCGGCGGCCACAGCCATAAACGTGGCTGCCGAATTCAGCCCCACGCTAAGCACGGCCTGTTTTTCCAACGCTTCGCCCCGCGCCAGCAAAACGATGCTGACAAAATAGGCCAGGTCCAACACGGCCCAGGTGATTGCCAGCGTGACGAGGTCCTGCGCCTGAATGGCGGCCAGCGCCGCGGCGGTGATCATGAGACTGGCCGTGCGCGCACCCAGCCGGAGACCACCGGGGCGCGACAGGCCGGTGAGGAACGCCGCCAGCGCCAACAGCAATACCGCCACCGAAAACGTCCATGCGATGCGGTCGGTCTTTAAGGCCAGCCCGCCGCCATAAAGCGCGTCGGCCCCCCAGTTGGAAAGCACGGTTTCGGCGGGCAGGCGCAAGCCCAACACCAGCGTGGCCGCCAGCGCCAGCGCAGCCACGCCCACCGGAACCAGCACCAACAGCCGAAATCGCGGCACAAACAGGCCCGTGGCCGTGACGCCCGCCCCCAGTAGCAGGACGAGTATGGGAAACAGGGGTGTCATAGGTGCGAAGATTGTAACACAGCCGCCCAACGGGCCGCCCCGCCTCCACTATAATTACCCCATGCCCAAGCTTCTCTCGCTCGTTTCTGATCTGTTTTTCTCAGTGCAGATTCAAAGCGCCGCCCGCGCCCTGGGTTGGGATTGGGTGAACGTCGAAACGGCGACTCAGATTCCGCCGCAGCCGCCCATGGCGCACCGCCCCGGCTCGCCTGTGAGCGATCAAACCGATCCGGTGGGCCGCAGCTTTGTGGCCTATGTGGTGGAGATTCAGCCGGTGTTGATCGTGGTCGAACTGAACAGCGAGACGTTGCCGTGGGAAACGTGGGTAGTGGCGGCCAAAACCTCCCCGGCGGTGCGCCGGATTCCGATTGTGGGCTTTGGGAGCCATACCGATCTGGAGCAACGCGGGCGCGCGCTGGCCGCCGGGTGCGATGCGGTGCTGGCGCAGGGGCGCTTCTCGTCGGCCATGCCGGAGCTTCTGCAAAAATACGCCCGCCTGCCCGACCCGGCAATCGCGCAGGCCGCCGCCGAGGGGGCGCTCTCGGCGCTGGCGCGGCAGGGCATTGCGTTGTTCAACCGCGCCGAGTATTTTGAGGCGCACGAGGCGCTGGAGCATGCGTGGAATGACGAGTCGGGGCCGGGGCGCGAACTATACCGGGGGCTGCTGCAAATTGCGGTGGCCTATTTTCAGATTACACGGGGCAACTACAACGGGGCCATCAAAATTTTCCTGCGCTCCCGCCAGTGGCTCGACCCCCTGCCCGACCAGTGCCGGGGGGTGAACGTGGCCGCCCTGCGGCACGACGCGGCGGCCGTCCGCGCCGCGCTCGAAACGCTGGGGCCGGAGCGGGTTGGCGAGTTTGATCTATCCTTGCTCAGACCGATTGACTCCGCCAACGGATGAAACCACTTCCGCGGTATGCGGGTACAATACCGTTAGTCAAGTTGAAAGGAACACCCATGCCCGTCAAAACGCAAACCGATTTCCCCGCCGTTCACGCCAGCCTGCGAGCCATCATGCAGAAATACGAAGGCGGCTCGTTGCAAGTCACTGCCGACACACCCGACAACTTCGAGCTGGTCGGCCCGGCCACCGAACTCAGCCGGGGCCGGGAGCTTTGGTTCGGCGCGGTGCAAACGCGGAAGAAGTACGTGTCGTACCACCTCATGGCCGTCTACGCGTTTCCCGAACTGCTGGAAGGGATATCGCCCGCGCTGAAAAAGCGGATGCAGGGCAAAGCCTGCTTCAATTTCAAAACCGTGGACGACAAGCTCTTCAAAGAACTGGCGCGGCTCACCGGCCGGGGCTACCGCCGATTCATGAAAGCAAAGATGATCGACTGAAGAGGCCGGCCATGACTGTTTTGAATCGCATTGCCTACTTTCAGAATCGCCGCGACGAAGTTCCCAATCAGGAACTTGCCGGCGAGCTGGCGGCGACCAAAAACAAAAAGGGCATCAAAGAGATCGCCGTCAATCTTTGGAGCGACAACCGCAACGTGCAGAGCAATTGCCTGAAGGTGCTCTACGAGATTGGGTATCTCGAGCCCGCGCTCATCGCCGATTACGCCGACGATTTTTTGCGGCTGCTGCAGAACCGCAACAACCGGCTGGTATGGGGCAGCAATTGGCGGCGCTGGCCGCAATTGCCGAATTGAAAGCCAAAGAGTTGTTTCCCCGCATGGCCGAGATAGAGCAGGCGATGGAAAACGGCTCGGTGATTACCGTGGATAACGGGGTGCTGGCGCTGGCGCGCATTGCCTCAACGGATGCCAAACGCCGAAAAGCGATCTTCCCTTACTTGCTGAAGCACCTCGCCACCTGCCGCCTCAAGGAAGTGCCCCAGCACGCCGAAAAGACTCTGGTGGCAGTCAATGCCGCCAACAAGCAGGAGTTCATTGCGGCGCTGGAGGCGCGGCTGGGCGGCATGACCGGTTCACAAGCAGCGCGAGCGAGGCGGGTGATCAAAGCCGCTTCTATCCGTTAGCGCGCCAACAACGCGGAACGCACAAAAAACGGGGGCGACTTGTGTCGCCCCCGTTCCATTTGAGCCATGTGCGGCGCGCGATGCGCCGTAGCAGTATTCAGCCACTCAGGCGGCGGGACGGATGCTCTCGCCGTGGGCCTGTCGCGCTTCGCGAAGCAGGTTTTCAACTTCCTGCATGGCTTCGACCAGCGTCACCCCCTGCACCATCGCCCATTCCTGGCACAATTTGTCGCGGGTCACGCGCAGCAACGCGGCATCCGGCTCGCTCAACGGTTTAATCCAGCCGAGCGCAGCCAGATCGCGCACTACTTCGCACCGGGCCTGAAACGTGCCGGGCTGCAACCTCTCGATCAACTCCAGGCGGCGCTGGCGGTGATCTTTGTTCACAGGTTTGGGCTTGCTCTTGAGCAACCCGCCATAGCGCGGCAGATCGCGTTTGGCCGTCAGCGGCCGCAATGCGCCGGCCGCCGAATCCACCGGCACCCAAACGGTGCTCTTGGGGACCGCGACTTCGTAGTACAGCCGCGCAGCAGGCCCAAACTGCTTGGTCTCTAACTTGGTGACACGCCCCACGCCGTGCTGAGGGTGTACCACCCATTCACCGACTTCAAATGCCATGCCAGGACTAGCGGCGACCACCGCCACGCTGCCTGCCGCCGAAGCCGCCGCTGCGCTCCTCTTTCGGACGCGCCAGGTTCACCGTGAGATCGCGGTCCTTGAATGCTTTGGCATTGAACATGCCGATGGCCTTCTGGGCCTCGGCCTGTGTGCCCATTTCGACAAAGGCAAAGCCCTTGGATCGATCGGTGTCACGATCTTTGATTACAGCCACCGATGCCACCGTGCCGGCCTGCGCGAACAGCGTGCGCAGATCATCTTCGGTGGTGTCGTACGACAAATTTCCAACATACAGTTTTACGTCCATGTTCGCGACTCCTGAAAGGGCCAGCCCCGCCGAAAAAAGTCGCCGTCAACCCCTGCGGGGTCTGACGGCATCTGATGCGCGTTGAACCGGCTATACGATTGACAGTATTGTACCACAGAGTGCCCGTTTCACGCGGCTATGTTAGACTCCAAAATGACTCAAAACCGTCACGGGAGGTCAAAGATGAAATACGGCATAGTGTTTCCCGGCGGGCCGGCACGCGCCGCCGCCGAATTCGCCGCCGAGGCCGAGGCCGCCGGTTGGGACGGCTTTTTTGTTTCGGAGCCGGTGTGGGGTATCGACGCCTGGGTGACGCTCGCCGCTGTCGCGATGCGCACTGAGCGCATCCGGCTGGGCACCATGCTCTCGCCCCTGTCGCGTATGCGCCCGTGGAAACTAGCCGGCGAGACGGTCGCCCTCGACCATCTTTCAAATGGGCGGCTGATTCTCTCCGTCGGGCTGGGCGCGACGGGTACCGGCTTCGGGGCCTTTGGCGAGGCCGTCGACCGCAAAACCCGCGCCGAACTGCTTGACGAAGGGCTGGACATTCTCACCGGGCTGTGGCGCGGCCAACCCTTTCGCTACGACGGCAAACACTATCATGTCCGAGAGACGGCCTTCTTTCCACCGCCGCCGCCCGTGCAGCAACCGCGCATCCCGATCTGGGTGGCGGCGGGATGGCCCCGCGCAAAATCGGTTCGGCGGGCGCTGCGCTACGACGGCTTGCTGCCCATCGTCATCGAAGAAGGCGGCCAGTGGCGCACCAGCACGCCCGCCGACATCACCGCAATGAAGACGTTCGTCGAAGCCAACCGCGCGGACGCCGCCCCGTTCGATATCGTGATCGAAGGGACAACACCGGGCGAACATCCGCAACGGGCGGGGGCCGCTGCACGCACGTGGGCGGACGCCGGGGCCACATGGTGGATCGAGTCGATGTGGAGCGCCCTCGACCACCCCGACGGGTTGCGCAGCGTCCTGCAGCGCATCCGGCAAGGGCCGCCGCGATTCGAATGACCTCACCCCGCCCCGCCGCAGGGTTTCTTTCTCCGCTGAGTGGCCCTTGGCTGCGCCGATGATAAAAATGTGGCTCTTCCGGGTTCAACGGGAAACCAATGATGTGTCATGCTGAGCGAAGCATCCCGGCGGGAGACCCTTCGCTTCACTCAGGGTGACAATAATCCCGCCAAAGCCTGGAGAGCCAAAAATGTTGGTGTCAAGGAATAGACGAGCGGGCGGCTCACTCAATGTCAGTAGCTCCACTTCTCTTGTCGAACCGGCAGACGATTGAGCACCTGGCGATGAAACTGCCACTGGGGCATGAAGCGGTCCATCAGTGCGACGAAGCGGGGGCTGTGGGTTGGCTCCAGCAAATGAACCAGTTCGTGAACAACCACATATTCGAGGCACTCCGCCGGCTTCTTGGCCAGCTCGGTGTTGAGGCGAATCGTGCGTGCCGTGTGGTTGCAGCTCCCCCACCGGGTCTTCATCCGTTGCACGAAGAACCGCTCCACCCTCACGCCCAACAGCAGCTGCCAGCGCAAAAGCAATAGAGGCACAGCCTCCTTCAACTGCTCCCGATACCATTCCTCTACAATGGCCTGCCTCCTGTTCTCATGTGTTCGCGGCCGCACCCGTAGAAGCAAACGGCTGTGCTTAAGCTCGATAGCCGGCGGCTCATCGCTCTCGGAGAGCGTGAGCAAATAGCGCCTGCCCCAAACGAAGTGGCTTTCCCGCTCCACGTATTCTCGAGGCGTTTCGCGTTCCTGTTCCCGCAGCTTCATCTGCTGCTTTTTGATCCAATCCAGCTTCGAAATGGCGAAGGCGCGGATGGTGTCCATGCTCATGCGCTTCGGGGCAGAGATGCGCACCCGGCCCGTCGGGGGATAGACACTGAGATGGACGTTCTTGATGTCCTTCAAGACCACGTCCACCGCGATGTCACCCAATTTGATCTGCGACGCCATCAGTACTCGCCCCGCGCCTTGATGATGAGAAAGAGTCGTTCCACCTCGATCTCATCTTTCAGAATCCCATACAGCGCCGCTTTGATGACTTGCTCGCGGGCCTGGACACCGCGCCATCCGTCCGGCCGCACCCGCTTCACCGCGGCGTCGATCTTGACGGCCAGATCCAGCGCCTGGTCGCCGGAGACCGCGTACTCGCCTGGCACTTCGGCCACGCGATCCGTCCGCGTAGGTGTCCCGCCGTCCCGCTTCAGGTTGTTGTAAAGTGCCCGGAGCGCCGGATTGCTCTGCAACTGCTCGGGCGTATCCTCCGCCAGCCCTGCCTCTACGCTCCGCGCCAAGTCCGCGATGCGCTTCAGGTATGCCTCGTACTCGATGGCCCTGGCCTTCCGGGCGGTGATGATCTCGTCGAGCAGGGTCGACATCTTCTCGTAGTAGGCGGGGTCGCTCAGGTGCTCCTTGATGATCTTGCGGCGGACGTTGTTTTCTATGGTCTCCGCGATGGCGTTCCTGTTGCCCTTCAAGCCACCGAGCTGCGACGTGATGGCAGTCGCGATGCCCGTCTTCACGATTAACTCCAGCAAGCCCATATTGTCGAAGGGCGATATCGTCCTCGGCTCGTCGGCCTCGATGTAGGTGTCGATGAGGTGCCGCATGTCGGCCTCGTAGGCTTTCAAGTCCAGGGTTTCGCCGCTGGCCTTGCGGATGATCTCGCGCACGTTCAGGTAATGCTCAAGTTGCTTCTTAAGGCGGCCGACATCGGCCGCGCTATAACCGGCAGGCTCCAATTCGTCGGCGATATTGGCATAGACGCGCACCAGGGCCACAGTCGCCTTGTAGAGCGCCGCCCGCTGCGGCTCCCGTTCCTGAAGGTCTGCCGGAATCTCCGTATTGCCGCAGAAATGGTGGATGTGCTCCAACTCGCCTTTGGGCGGTTCCACCGGCTCGCACAGCAGAGCGAGTGTTTCAATGGCAGTATCGAGACGCACGCGACCCTTTTGCAGGCGGTTCTGCATCAACACTTCGGGTTCAGCGCCAGGGGCACTGTGATCCAGTTCGGAGGTGTAGACCGCGATGGCGCTCTCAACTTTGGGGAACAAGTTCTTATAGTCCACGATGTAGCCGAAGTCCTTGTCTTCGCCGTCCAGGCGGTTGACGCGGCAGATGGCCTGGAACAGGCCGTGGTCCTTCATGGATTTGTCAATGTAGAGATAGGTGCAAGGGGGCGCGTCGAAGCCGGTCAACAGCTTATCCACCACCACCAGCAGCTTCATGTTCGCCGGCTCCTTGGTGAACAGCGCCTTCGCCCAGTCCTCGTAGGTCTCGGTCTGGGTCATGCCCGGCTTGGCGTCGACGTCCTTCAGCAGCTCGGTGTAGGTGTTGTAGATGAACTGCTTGTCGGTCTCGGTGTTGGCGCCCGTTTCCTCCAGCGTCACGTCCTTCGCCAGCGGGTTGTAGGACGTCACCACGGCGCACTTGCCCTTGAACGGGGTCTTCTGGAAGAGCGCGAAGTACTTGCACGCCTCGTAGATGCTGGAGGCCACCAGAATGGCATTGCCGCGTTCGCTGGACAGGCGCGGCTTCACGCTGAAATCGAAGACGATGTCACTCACCACCCGTTCCATACGCGAACGGGAGCTGAGCACGATCTGCATCGTGCCCCATTGCTTCTTCAGCTCGTCCCTTTGCCAGTCGTTCAGCCCCTTCGTCTTGGCTTCGAACCAGGCGTCGATCTTGTCCTCCGAGCCGAGCCGCTGGTCGATGTCCCGCGCTTCATAGACGAGGTCGAGCACGACCCCGTCATTGACGCCCTCGCTGAATTTGTAGGTGTGGATGTAGCCGCCGAACACTTCCAGGCTGGTCTGCGCGTCCTGTTTGAGCAAGGGGGTGCCGGTGAAGCCGATAAATACCGCATTGGGCATCATCGCCTTCATCACGCGGTGCAGCTTGCCGCTTTGCGTGCGGTGGCACTCGTCCACGAACACGAACACCTCGCCCACGGTGGGGCTGCGTTGGGCTTCCAACTCCTTGATGAAAGCGTCGAAGTCGTCCACGTCCCTACGCCCGAACTTGTGCACCAGCGAGCAGAGCAGGCGCGGCCTGGCTTGGCCGAGCTGGCTCATTAGGTCACGGCCGCTGCTGGTGCGCTTGATGGGTTGGCCCGCCTCGGTGAAGACGTGCTCGATCTGTTTGTCCAGCTCGTCGCGGTCAGTGATGATGGCGACTCGGGCGTTGGGGTTGTTCTCCAGGATCCACTTGGCCAGCAGCACCATCACGATGCTTTTGCCGCTCCCCTGCGTGTGCCAGATGATGCCGCCCTTCTTCTCTCGCGCGTGCGCTTGCGCGGCCTTGACGCCGAAGTACTGGTGCGCCCGCGGCAGCTTCTTCACGCCGCCGTCGAAGAGCACGAAGTAGTGCATCAGCTCGATCAGCCGCTCCTTGCGGCACATCTTGAGCAGGTACTTGTCCATCTTGAAGCGGCTGTCGTCGGCTTCGTCCTCCTTCCACTTGAGGAAGTACTTTTCCTCCGTTTTTATCGCGCCGTATTGCAGTCCTTCGGAGTCGTTGCCAGCGAAAACGATCTGAACTGTGGAGAAGAACCACTCGTTGAATTCTTTGAGCTGGTTGGAGAGCAACTGCCGGATGCCTTCACCGATGCTCACAATGCTCCTCTTCAGCTCCACCACGCCCAAGGCAATGCCGTTCACATACAGCACGATATCGGGCCGCCGCTCATGGTTCCCCTTGAGCGTTACCTCCTCTGCGATGGCAAAGTCGTTCTTCTCCGGCTCCCGCCAGTTGATGAGGTGGACCGTCTCCGTCACCTTGCCCGCCTCGGTCTTCACGGGCACGCCGTAGCGCAGCAGGTTGTAGACGGCCTGGTTGTTGCCGTAGAGCGTGCGGCTGTGGTTGTCTGCCTCGGTGCGGAGCTTGTGCAGGGCCGCGCTAATCTGCGCCGGGGTGTACCCGCTTTTCGCCAGCCAGGCCGAAAGCAGACCCTCCTCGATGTTGCTGTTGCCGTCGCGGTCGGTCCAATCGCCCAGGTAGCGGTAATGCAATTCATCGCGGAACAGGGCGATGACCCGATCTTGCGTGGCGCGTTCAGGTTGGCCAACAGTGCTCATGGCGTCTGCCTATTTTGATTGGGCGGCGTAGAAATCATCTTTTTCCCAATTCTGCGGGTTGGACAGGATGTATTGCTGAATACGGTAATGTTCTTCGGCGTTACGAATTACGCGGTCATGATACCGCGCCTGCCATTCAAAGGGAATACCATTCTGGCGTGCGAATTTGGTTACACCGATTTTGTATCCGCGTATGATTGATGCGAGGTTTTGCGATTGGGGTCCAAAACGGTTGCGCGGTAGAGACGCAAAATATTGCGTCTCTTCACCAGATGCAATATTTTGCGTCCCCACAGGTACCGTTGCGCCATCGGGTTTGTTGATCGTCAAAACCCCATGCATATGGTTTGGCATGACCATACGTTCGCCCAATTCGACAAATGGAAAATGGGCGGGGATTTCGTCCCAACAATCCTGCGCGGACTGGCCCAGGGGGGACAAAATCATTTTTCCGCCCGCGATCCTGCCAAAATCGTGGGCGCGGTTCGCAACACAGAGGGTGACGAAATAGGCGGCGTTGCTGGAATAATCCCATGCCGCCCAGCGCGCGCTGGCGATGCGGTATTTGTTTTTGAATTTGCCCGCGTTATTTTCGGTGTCCATAAATGATCATGCCGATGTTGTATAACCGTCGCCGTAGAGACGCAATATTTTGCGTCTCTACAGGTACCGTTGCGCCCTGTCGTGTGGCCGCCTACGATATCGGATTTTGAGACGCAAAATATTGCGTCTCTACAGGTGCCGTTGCGCCATCGGGTTTGTTGATCGTCAATGCCCCATGCACATGGTTTGGCATGACCATGCCGATGTTGTATGACCGTCGCGTAGAGACGCAAAATTTTGCGTCTCTACAGATAACGTACCCTACACCAGCCTGATTTTACCTGTCAGCAATTCCTGCATCATGCCCTGTTTGATGCTGCGGGCTTTGGCGAGCTTGGCTTCCTGCGCGGCGATCTCGGCGTCCATGTCGGAGAGAATGGCGGCGATCGCAGTTTGTTCACTGACTGATGGCACTGGCAGAGTGACTCTTGCGATGTTTGCCTTGCTGATTCCCGAAACCTTGGTTCCGACTGCAAAAAATCGAAACTGATCCTGTACCGCGGTGGTTTGAAAGCAGTAGCGCCGATACCGATGCTCCAGCACGTCGGCCTTGCTCTTGGCAACAATAGTGTGCAGACCCGAGATGAATGGAATTCCATCTGGGTTGATGATTACAACATGCCTGCTCGTGCCCTCGACGTCCTCAGAAGCATCAACAAAGACAACGTCGCCGTCGACCAGCAGCGAGGCGGACGACACTCCTTGTAATGAAATGTTGAGCTTCGGAATGTCCGGGTACTCGGAGCGCACGTCAACAAATGACTTCTTCGACCCGTGAATGTCACCATAATGGAGGTAGCAATAGCCTTCAGAAGAGAGCTGGTCTCGCGACGCAGTGAAGCCGCCACTGAAGTCGAACAGGTCACTGAGTGGCTTCACTTCCCACTCCCCGCTGAAGCCCGGCAGGCGCTTCTTCCCAGCGAGCAACTCCTGCATCGCGCCTTGCTTGATCTGGCGCTTCTTAACGAGGAGTTGCTCCAAGGTCTCGATGAGGGCATCCGCATCGCTCAACGCATCGGCGATGGCTTCTTGTTCGACTTTGGAGGGTGGGAGTATTAGAGCTAAACGCCTGAGATTGTCTTGATTAATGTTGGTGTTGGCGCTCACAGAACTTGCGCCAATCACCCTTCTTCGAAAGCCTTCCTCATAAAAACAGTGCTGTTTAAAACTATCGGACAGTTTGCCGTTGTCGCGATATCGAATTAGAAACCCTGAGTACACGGTCCCCGGAAGATCCTTTTCAACTACCGCTGTCAAACCAACGCCAGAAGGCTTAACTGATGTCTGTTGTTCCACAGCATTCGTAGCAACTAGACCGAGCGCTTCATTGGAAACGATTCGCGATACACCAAAAACATCCATTAGATTCACAAACGGCGAGCCATAACCAAAGGACTCACGGTTCTTATTGATTCCGTTCTTGAACTTGCCGAGATCCCCAAGAGGAACAGCATTCCAATCCTCCGGGATCACCCCCACCTCGGTTTGCTTGTAGCCGGGCCTCACTTCCATGAGAACCCCATCTTTGCCAGGTGGAGGTTCACTTTGGCTTCCAGTTCGGCCACGCGACCGACCATCTGCGGCAGCGGGGTTTCGTAGCGCTCGGCCAGTTCCTTCACGCGCTGGGTGAGCTGCTGGCTCACGCGATCCATCTCGCCGTGGATGGCGGCGTCGAGCGCGGCCAGCCATTTGTCGTCCACCACCAGCGTCTTGATCTCGGTCTCGGTGAGCTTCGGATACCTGGCGTAGGCCTGGGCGTCGAGCGCCGCCTCGGCCTCCTTGAGGCGCTTCTTGAAGTCGGCCTCCTCGCCGTTGAGTTTCAGCCAGTCGTTCAGTAGAGACGCAAAATTTTGCGTCTCTGCATCTGGGTCATCGGCAATCTCCTTCAGCCGGGCGGTGACGCTGGCTTTGTTCACCTTGTCGAAGTCGGCGAATGCCCCCTCCTCGCCGCTGTGTTCTTCTTCCATCTCGGTGAGGCGGGCGGTGACGCCCTCCAGCTCGGCGGCGAGCTGGTCGATGGCCGCTTGCTCGTTGGCGAAGTAGCGGGCTACGATCAGGGCCTTGGGGATGAGGTCGCAGGTCCAGCCCTTGTCCTTCTCCTTGCCCTTCTTGTCCTTCTGGATGATGCGTGCCGTCTCAGCCTTCCAGCCGTCGGCGGCGGTCAGGTAGCAGTCGTCCTGCATGGTCTCGGCCCAGTAGTCCATCAGGTGCTGATAGACGTCGTAGGGGTCGATGAGCGGCCGGCCGGCGTAGTGGGCCAGCAGGCCCTCGGCCAGCGCCGTGATGACCTCCTTGGGATGGCAGCCGGCCTTGAGACCCTTGAGAGTTTTCGCGCTCTTCTCACGCCACGCGGCGAAATGGGCGTTCATGCCGGCGATGAAGGCAGTGAACTCCGGATGCTCGTAGATGGCAGGCTTGAGGGCCGACTTCTCCACGGCGAGATCGACGTAGCCGGGACGGTTTCCCTTGAACAGCGTGTGCCGGAGCTGCGGGCAGACGTCCCAATAGCGCTGGAGCGCATCGACATCGGCGAGGGGGATGCCGCCCTGCAGGTGGCCCGCAATGTCCTGCCGGTCCTCGGGCGTCTGGCTGTCGATGTAGCGCGGCAGGTTGAGGTTGAACTCGTTCTTCTCAATCTCCGCGAAAGGGACCATGCGTGAGTATTTCGGAACCTCCAGCCGCCGGTTGAAGACGTCTACGATCTTGTGGATGTCCTGGTCGCGCAGGCGGTTCTTGGGGCCGTCCTTCATGAAGCCGCCGCTGGCGTCAATCATGAAGATACCCTTGCGGGCCTGGGCGTCCTCCTTGTCGATGACCACGATGCAGGCGGGGATGCCGGTGCCGTAGAAAAGGTTGGCGGGCAGGCCGATGATGCCTTTGATGTAGCCCTTACGCACCAGTGCGCGGCGGATGTCGGCCTCGGCGTTGCCGCGAAACAGCACGCCGTGCGGCAGGATGCACGCACCTTTGCCGGTGCTCTTGAGCGATCGGACGATGTGCAGCAGGTAGGCGTAGTCGCCCTGCCTGGCGGGCGGCGTGCCGAAGGGCTTGAAGCGCTCGTAGGGGTCGTTCAGCGGATCGAGGCCGGTGCTCCAGCGCTTGTCGGAAAAGGGCGGATTGGCGACGACGTAGTCGAAGGTCTTGAGTGCCTCGCCGTCCTTGAATTTGGGATCGGCCAGCGTGTTGCCCTGTAAGACGAGCGCCCCGGCGTTGTCGTGCAGGATCATGTTCATCCGCGCCAGGGCGCTCGTGGCGGCATCTTTTTCCTGCCCGTAGAGCGTGACGGGGGTGCCGGCCTCGTCGCCCACCTTGAGCAGGAGCGAGCCGGAGCCGCAGGTGGGGTCGTACACGGTGGTAGCGGCATTGGTCTTCGCGCGGCGGATTCCGCTGATCTGCGCCATGATGCGGCTGACCTCGGCCGGGGTGTAGAACTGCCCCTTGCTCTTGCCACTCTCGGTGGCGAAGTGCCGCATCAGGTATTCGTAGGCGTCGCCCAGGATGTCGTCGCCCTCGGCGCGGTTCTTCGAGAAGTCGAGGGCCGGGTTCTCGAAGATGGCGATCAGGTTGGTGAGCCGGTCCACCATTTCCTTGCCGCTGCCGAGCTTGGCGGGGTCGTTGAAGTCCGGGAAATCCGAGAGCTTGTTGGCTTTGGCCAGCGGGGCGATGATCTTCTTGTTGATCTGGTCGCCGATGTCGCTCTTGCCCTTGAGGGCGACCATGTCCTTGAAGCCAGCCCCTTTGGGGATGGTGATCGGGGCATAGGCCACACCGGCGTATTTGTCGCTGACGTACTTGATGAACAGCAGGACGAGGACATAGTCCTTGTACTGACTTGCGTCCATGCCCCCGCGCAGTTCGTCGCAGCCGGCCCAAAGCGTGCTATAGAGTTCGGATTTCTTGATAGCCAATTTGTCGAAGCTCGATTCTGCGGGTTGGTGATATGCAGGCGGGTTAGCGCTGGCGCCTAATGGCGGAGTTCAGCGGCGCGGCGATGATAGCCGAAAACGATTGCCAACCCAAACGTTTGCGAATGAGACCGGCCAGCTACACCGCGGCGTAGCCGCGTCCGGTGCAGCGAGTTGTTAGCCCGCACTTGGTTGTGATAGATGAGAGATGCCCCCGTGCGGTGTTTCATAACCCGCGATAGACCTCGCGGCGATGTCGAACGTAATGGATTGTAATTAACTTGGCCCCAACATCAACCCCATAGATGATTCGATAATCTCCGGTACGAAGACGATACAACTGTTCCGCGCCAGCCAACTTAATCGACTGACGCGGAAACGGGTTTTCCTTCAATTGTTCGATTTGCTCAAGTGCACGGGCAATCATGGGCTTGGGCAAGGAGCGCAGATCCCTCTCAACAGAGGGCTTGGCGACGAGCTTATAAGAGGCCATCTTTCCTCAGCTGACGCTTCAACTCGTCGAAAGCGACCGATTTTTCCTTACGGCGTTCGGCTATGACGGCCAGGTCGTGCAAGTCTTCCATCAGCTTCCGATACTGCCGTAGCGACAACACTACACCGGTTTTCTTGCCCTTGGAGTCAACGATGAACTGTTCCTGTGGGGTCGTCATTTCTCTTTTCTCCTTCGCTCTCCCAATCGGACAATCTGTTAACCATTATACGATGGGTGGTCCGTCGCGCCGACCAAATACGGCATCACGGTGCCGCGCTGCGTTGGAGTATACATCGCGTGGCGATACACCGCCAACAGGTTTACCGCCGCCGGCGTTGTGGCCTAACTCTTCGAGGTAGAGTAGGTACTCGCGCAAGAGTCCGTTGTTCTTCAATCGTCGCGGCCATGTGTCACGTCCTTTCAATGATGTGACGCGAGCGGCAGAAAAACTGCGAATCGACGTGGAATCGTCGGGTGTGGTAGAATCCCCACCGCACTGGGGGATAGTTTAGTGGCAGAACAGCGGATTCTGGATCCGTGAGCCGTGGTTCGACTCCACGTCCCCCAGCCATTTCGACAAAGCACCCGGCCCGGCTCATGCGGCGGGTGTTTTTGTTTCCCTTGCTCAAAAGGCGCGGGGTGTGGATCAGGGCGCGGCCAGCACGGCCATGTTGCCCAGCACCGCCCACGAGGCAAGGAAATCATTCAGGGAGCGGCCATAGGTTTTGCTGCCGTCGAGGACGGTCACGGTGTCGGGCGAATAGCCGGTGACCATGACCGTATGCTCGCGCGATGCCACGATGGTGGTTTGCCCGTCGGAGGCAGTGTAGGCCACCGGCTCGCTCGTGGTTGCCACGTGTCCCACCACCCACACGATCACCGGGCGACCGGCTGCAATTTCGGCGGCCACTGTTTCCCACGGCAGGCCTTTGGCCGCTTGCGCGCTCAGCCCGTAGTCGCGCAGCAGCGCAGCCACCGGCCCGGCGTGCACGCCATAATCGCCGGGAGGGGTTTGACCCCACGCTCCGTTCACGTCGCCCACAAAGCCCGCTTCGGGATCGTCTGACACCGGCAATCGACTGAGGAATTCGAGTTCGTCGATGGGCACGCCAAAGTATCCCGCCCAGTCGGCGGCGGAACGGGCTTCGCAACTAAGCGGCAGTGATTGGGTATGGCCGACGATGCCGGTGATGTGCGCCTGACCGCTGGGAGTGGGGGTGGCGGTAATGGTAGGCGGCGGTGTGGGCGAAAGCACCGGCGTAGGGGTGCGAGAGGGTTTGAGTTTGGCGAGCCGGGGCGGCGGCGCGGTGGGCGGCGGCGCCGCGGGCGCAACGGTTTGGGTGAACGTGGGAGCCGGCGCGGCGGGGGTCAGGGCAATGTGCGCCACTGGCGACCCGGTGGGGGTGGCGCCGGCGGCCGGCGCGGCCGATGCCCTGCTGTAAAATGCGAAGGCCGAATGGGAGAACGCGAGCAATCCCCATGAGGCAAAGAGGGCGACGTTGGCGAGCAGCAAAACTTCGAGGATGATCCATTGACGCGTGCTGAGGCGCATGGGCACAGTATGGCCGAGACGAAAGGAAAGTCAAGCATGATTTTCAACGTTCCGGGGTTCACTCCGGCGCTGGTGATTTTTGACAAGGATGGCACGCTGATTGATTTTGACGCGATGTGGGGCGAATGGGTGGTGAACCTGGCCGGGCGGCTGACGCGGCTGACCGGGCGGCGCACGGAGGGGCCGCTGTTTGCGGCCATGGGGTACGATGCGGCGACGAAGCGGGTGCTGGCGGAGCAGCCGCTGGCAGTGGCGCACATGTCTGCATTGTATGAATTGACGATTGAGGCGGTGGCCGCCACGGGCCTGACTCTGGGGGAGGCCCGTTCGGCTGTGGCGCGTGGGTGGGATGTGCCCGACCCGGTGACGCTGGCCCGACCGTTGGCCGATTTGCCGGCGCTGTTCGGCGCGCTGCGGCAACACGGGCTGAAGATTGCCATTGCCACCAGCGACGACCGCGCGCCGACGGAGGCCACGGCGGCCAATCTGGGGGTGGCGGCGATGGTGGATGCAATGGTGTGCGCCGACGACGGGCTGCCGGCCAAGCCCGCGCCCGATGCGGCGCTGGCGCTGTGCCGCAGGCTGGGGGTGTCGCCCGCGCAGGCGGCCATGGTGGGCGACTCGCTGGCCGATTTGCGAATGGGCCGCGCCGCCGGAGTGGGGCTGCTGGTGGGGGTGAGTTCGGGCCTGAGCGACGCAGAGGCGCTACGGGCCGAGGCCGATGTGGTGCTGGGTTCGGTGGCAGAACTGGTTTAGAGCCGATTCCCAATTAATTGATGGCGCGAAGTTGGGGCGAAGCATTCGCCGCACAGATATTTGTGGCTCTGGGTGTCGGAGGCGAATGCTTCGCCCGTACACCGAAGAGGAATCTGCTGTAGGCAAACGCTACCACTGGATGTCGACCGCGGTGCCCAGTTGGACCCATTGGAACAGCGTGGCCGCCTCGTCCAAACCGAGGATGACACACCCGAACGACACGGGCGTGCCCAGCCACCCGGCCCACAACTGTTCGCCGTTGGACAGAATGGGCAGCGCGTGAATTCCGTTTTGCAGCGGCCCGGCCCAGTAAATGCCCAGCCAGTACGGCATTTGCAAATCCCAGGTGGCGGCGTAAGCCATAGAAATCTTGTTGAGCACGCTGTAATGGCCGGGGGCCGTTTCGCGCCCCGGCTCACCGGTGGAGATCACCCACGACCAGAGCAGCACCCCGCCGTCGTAAACGTACATGTGCTGCTCGGAGATGTCCACCAGAATCCGTTGGCTGCCGCCGGTGACCGCCTGCGCGGCGGGCGCGGGGGAGGCCGTGCCGCCGGGGATGGCGAGCACTTGCCCGGCGTAAATCAGGTTGGGGTTCCAGAGGCCGTTGGCCGAAGCCAGTGCGCCAGTGGTGAGGCCATAGCGAATGGCGATGTTGAAAAGCGTGTCGCCACGCGCCACGGTGTACGTGGCCGGGAGCGGGGGTGTCGGGACGGGCGGCGAACTGACTACGGTGCCCGCGCCCGGAATCCGCAAAACTTGTCCGGCATAAATACGAGTGGAGGTCAGCCCGTTGGCCTGCATCAATTCCTGCCACGTCAGCCCGTAGCGCATGCCGATTCTGAACAGCGTGTCGCCCGGCTGAACGGTGACGTAGATGTCGTCGGCCCGCGCATCTCCCACCGCTGCCCACGCCGACAGTACCAGCGCCAGCACCAGTGCCCGTTGCCACGTTTTACCCATTGCCTGTCCTCCCTCTCCCCCTACCCGCTGCCCACTATTCTATCCGTTCCGCCGCCGGCGCGGTATAGCCCGTCCGCCATGCCCCACGGACGCCAACTTGCCCCGCGCATCCGCCGCAAGTTGTCGTAAAATGGAGACTGGAAAGAGGCGCTTGCAAAGCCCCGACCAATACATGAGCACACAAAACATCAGTCAGAATGACATCATAGAAATAGTCAAACGGATCACCTCTGACGGTAAGCCGGTCAAAGTGATTCTGTTCGGCTCGCGTGCCCGTGGGGATGCCCCGGCGAGTAGCGACGTCGATCTACTCATTATCGAGCGCGACCCGGTCTTGCATCGCACAGAATCTGTGCGGCTGAGAAGACTGGTGCGCGATTTCAAAGTCCCGATCGATATTGTGGTCATCGGACAGGCGTTCGCCGAACGATATTGGGATATTCCCGGTTCCGTGTTGTACCCTGCCTATCGGGAAGGAATAGTGTTATATGGATAGTGACAAGGACAAGCGGCAATAGGAGCTTGCCCATTTGATGTTGCATAAAGCGCGCCAGGATTACGACGCGGCGCAGAATTTTGGCAACTCAAGAGCAATCGCCGATGAGATCATCGGGTTTCATGCTCAACAGGCAATTGAGAAGACCTTGAAGGCGGTTTTGACCCGCGCCGGAGCCGAATACGAATTCACCCACGACCTGGTGACCCTCTTTGAGGAGGTCACAAAGGGCGGCTTTGTTCCACCCGCCGCCGTCGACGAAGTTGAAGAGTTGACCCCATTTGCGGTGCAGTTTCGCTACGCCATTTTCAGCGACGTGGAGCCCCTCGATCGTCAGTCCGCCATTCAACTTGCAGCGAAGTTTATCCATTGGGCGCATGCCGTTATTGAGAAATGAAATCGCCTGATACCCCGAGCCTGCGCCGGCTGGCTTCCTGCAACTCAAGGCGCAGACTGCATCGGCCACCGAGGCTCTGGATAAACACCAGAGCCTCTTGTGTTTTTGGGCAATCGCCCATGCTATAATCCCGCCGCTATCCCGTTCAGCATTCAGCTTTCAGCCGTCAGCGTTCAGCCCATCCTCTTTCGCCCTTCATCCTTCATCCTTCATCATTCCCCCATGCCTTCCCGCCTCAAGTCCCTTGAACTCACCGGCTACAAAACGTTTGCCAGCAAAACGCTCTTTGCTTTTGGCGACCAGATCACCGCCATCGTCGGCCCCAACGGCTCGGGCAAATCCAACGTCGCCGACAGCATCCGCTGGGTCCTCGGCGAGCAATCCTTCTCCCTCCTGCGCGGCAAGAAAACCGAAGACATGATCTTCGCCGGCTCCGAACTGCGCCCCCGCGCCGGCATGGCCCAGGCCAGCGTCACCTTCGACAACACCGACGGCTGGCTGCCGCTCGAGTTCGCCGAGATCAGCATTGCCCGCCGCGCCTACCGCGACGGCACCAACGAATACCTGCTCAATGGGCAGCGCACGCGCCTGCGCGACATTGCCGAGCTGCTGGGCAAAGTGGGCCTGGCCGAGCGCACGTATACCATCGTCGGCCAGGGCCTCATCGACAACGCCCTCTCGCTCAAAGCCGACGAGCGCCGCGCCCTGTTCGAGGAAGCCGCCGGCATCGGCCTCTACCGCGCCAAGCGCGAAGACTCCCTGCGCAAACTGGAGCAAACGCAGCGCAACCTTGAGCGCGTGCACGACATCCTCGCCGAAATCGGCCCGCGCGTGCGCACCCTCGAACGGCAGGCCCAGCGCGCCCGCGACTACAATCAGGTCAAAACCGAACTCGATGGCGTGCTAAAAACGTGGTACGGCTACCACTGGCACGCCTCCAACGCCGCGTTGGCCGCCGCCCGCGCCGTCGCCGAGGCGCACGCCGCCACCCTGTCTGCCCTGCAACAAGAGCAGCAAACGCTCGACCACTCGCTGACCGGCCTGCGCGCCAGACTCGCCGCCCAGCGCAACCAACTCACGCAGTGGCAGCGCGAGTCTGCCCGCCTGCGCGCCGACGCCGAAAGCCTCGCCCGCAACCGCGCCGTGGCCGACGAACGGCTGCGCTCGCTGGCCGAGCAGCGCGAGGCCCTCACCGCCGAACTCGCCGCCCTCGAAACCGACCTTACCGCCCAAACCGGACAGTTCAACGCCGCCAAAGCGGAACTGGAACGGCTCGAAGCCGAGCGCAACGCCGCCCGCGCCCAACTCGACTCCATCGAAACCCTCCGCCAACAGCGCGACACCGATCGCAAAACACTGGCCGACCGCGAGGCCGAAGCGCGCCACCGCGTCGCCGCCCTCGCCGCCCAAATTGCCGACCGCACCCTGCGCCGCGAACGCCTGGCCGCCGACCGCGAACGGCTGGCCGCCGCCACCGCCGAGCACACCGCCGCCCTCGAACAGGCCCGGCCTCTCATGGCCGAAAAACAAACCGCCCACGCCGCCCGCGAGGCCGAAGCCGCCGACGCCCACACCCGCCACAACGACTCCGAAAGCCGCCTCAACGACCTCGCCGCCCGCATCCGCCAGACCGAAACCGACCTCGCCGCCGCCGCCGCGCAACTGGCCGACGCCGGCGCCGCCGAGGGCAAACTCGCCGCTCGCGCCGACGTGCTCGCCCAAACCCGCGCCGGTCTCGCCGGCGACGCCTCCGGCCTCGCCGTCCTCCGCCGCGCCGCGCAGGAAAACCGCCTCACCCTGCACGCCGAACTGGCCGACGTGCTCACCGTCCCGCCCGAACTCGACACCGCCATTGCCGCCGCCCTCGGGCAATTCCTCAACGCCGTCCTCACCGACGATCACGATCCAACGCTCGACCTCATTGCCCATGCCGAGGCCCGCGCATCTTTGTTGCCGATGGATCGACTGCGGCCGAACCCGCTCGACCTTTCGACCCTTCCCCCCGGTGACGCCCTCGTTGGACTTGCCGCCGACCTGGTGACCTGCCCCCCAACTTACCGCCCTGCAGTCCACGCCCTCCTCGGACGCACCGTCATCGTCCGCACCCGTGACGCCGCTCGCCAACTCGCGCCGCTGCTGCCTCCCGGCGCTGCCGCCATCACCCTGACCGGCGAAACCTTTTTCGCCAATGGCGGCATCCTCGCCGGACGCGACGCCTCCAACACCACCCTGGCCCTGGCCCGCGAATGGCGCGACCTGCCCATCGAGATCGAACGCGCCCGCGCGCGCCGCCGCTCTTTTGAAACCCGCCGCGACCAACTCGACGACTCTCTGCGCCGACTGCGCGCCGACCGCGACGCCGCCGCCGAAGCGCACCGCGCCCTGCAAACTGCGGAGCGCGCCGCCGCCGCCGCGCGCGACACCGCCCGCCTCGAACTCGAACGCGCCCGGCAAGCGGCAGACCTCCAGCAAAACCAATTGGACGCCCTCAGCGCGCAAATCGCGCAAACCTTTGCCGACGACGCCGGGCTGGCCGCCGAACTCGACTCGCTGGCCGCCGGACTTGCCGCGGCCGAGCAAACCGCTCATACCCTCGCCGCCCAAACCGGCCAACTCACCACCGCCGACCTCGCCGACACGCGAAGTGTGGCCGAATGGCAAACCGCCGCCGCCGTGGCCGGCCGCGCCGCCGCCGACGCCCAAACCCGGTTGGGCGAAATGCAAACCGCGCTGGATCGCGCCACCGTGATGGTAGCCGCCCGCCGCGCCCGGCTGCACACCCTCGAAACCGACAGCCAGGATATTGTGGCCGCCTCCGCCGCCGACCGGGGCAAGCTGGAGGCCCTCAACGCCCAGCAAACCGCGCTGGCCGCGCTCATAGCCCCGTCGGAAAAACAGTTCTCTCATCACGAAACCGAACTGGCCGCCATCGAAACCGCCGAGGCCGAATTGCGCGCCGAACTGCACAACGCCGAGCGCCACCACGCCGACGCACAACTGGATTTTGCCCGCAAGAAAGACGAGCTCGAATCCCTGCGCCGCCACATCTCCGACGACTTCGGGCTGGTGGCCCTCGACTACGCCGAGGACGACATGCCCAGCGCCACGCCGCTGCCGCTCGAGGGCGTGGTGGAACATTTGCCCCACGTGGAAACGTTGCCCGAGGGCGTGCAAGAGTCGCTCGAACGTTACCGCCGCCAGTTGCGCCGCATGGGCGCCATCAACCCGGATGCCCTCAACGAATTCACCGAGGTCAAAGAGCGGCACACCTTCCTCACCGCGCAAGTGGCCGACCTCGAAGCCGCCGCCGCCCAACTACGCGAGATCATTGCCGAGTTGGATTTGCTGATGGAGCGCGAGTTCCGCAAGACGTTTGACGCCGTGGCCGAGCAGTTCAAAGACACCTTTGCCCGGCTGTTCGGCGGCGGCACGGCCAGGCTGCTGCTCACCGAGCCGGACGATCCCAACAACTCCGGCATCGATATTCTGGCTCGGCTGCCGGGGCGCAAGCAACAGGGGCTGGCCCTGCTCTCCGGCGGCGAGCGCGCCCTCACCGCCTCGGCTCTCATCTTTGCCCTGCTGCGAGTGAACCCCCCGCCCTTTGCCATGCTGGACGAAGTGGACGCCGCCCTCGACGAAGCCAACGTGGGCCGCTTCCGCGACCTGCTCGTCGAAATGAGCCGGCAGACCCAGTTCGTCGTCATCACCCACAACCGCTACACTGTGCAAGCCGCCGACACCGTCTACGGCATCTCCATGGGCGCCGACAGCGTCAGCCAGGCCATCAGCCTCAAGCTCGACGGGGAAACCGTCGCGAAGGCATAGCGCCCCGCCCTACCCCGTTCGCCAGGAATCAAACAGGGCGGCCACCCGATTGGGGTGGCCGCCCTGTGCTTTTCTGATCGTTGTTGCACCTGGACGCGGATTAGCAGCAAGTCAATTCCGCGCAGATTACACGGCGCGCGCCAGCGACTTTGCCTAATTAGCTCTCATCGTAACGGCAGGTAACGCACCTGGCCTTCCCATTCGTCATCCAAACTACACCCGGCGAGCCAGAGGATATCTTCAATCACTTCACCGATTGAGGCTGAACGACTGACTTCGAAAACTCCGGGCATGTGCTTGCCGGCGCGGCTACGGTCGTAAGCGTATTTCGTAATCGTCGTTACGTCATGCGTCAGCAAAACGCGATTTTGTTGCGCCGCCAATTCCAAAACAGCCGGGTCGTCTGCGCCTGATAATCCTATGTCTTGAATGCGGACAATGTCCAGATCGGGCTTGCGGCGCAGGAGGCCGCGCACTATGTCGTTGTTGAAGTTTTCATCGGCGGCAAACAGAAGCATTGTTCATGCTTTCCGGCTAACCTGACGTGCTGTCAATCGCTCGCGCACACCGCTGGGGCTGAAGCGAGATTCATTCTCTTTCCGCACCTGCTCAGCTTGTTCGCGTCGTCGGCTGAGATAAGCTTCCACTTCGGCGTATCGTCGGAGATGGTAGCCGATGACAGAATAGACATCGGCGAGGGGTAGAGTGGGAAATTGCTGGGCAATCTCTTCGGCAGTCGCGCCGTCATTGAATGCGGCGACAACTGTATCGAGCGTTACCCGCGTTTTACTCACGCGCATTACGCCGTCCGCGTCTGTCTCGATAGGGATAGTCTCAGTAATAGAGAGAATACTCATGGCTCGACCTCCAAACAGACCGAATTCAGGTCTGCGAGGGCAGGCTTTGGGACAGCTGCCATGTAATCGAAGCGAACGCGATTAGCCGCGCGATCGCTCCAGCATGAGCATCATGATCACGGAAGGCATCAGCAGGTTTTCATCGGCGGCGGAGAAATCACCCCGCTTTTCGACGATGAACTTGCCCTCGAACATCGCCGGTTGCTTCTTGAGATATAGCACCGTCTGCCCGCGCAGATCGACCAAATACGCCGGGTTGATGAACATGCCGACAAACGGTATGTCGCTCACCAGGCCGTCGAGCACTTTGAGCCAAGGGTTCTCTTCGTGAATCAACCCCGCGTCGCCGCCGCCGGCATCCACGACATTATAAGACGCCTTCCACAGCGAGCGCATGCCCTGTCGTTTGACTGCGCCCACCGATGCCCCACCAGCGGCAGTAATGTTGTATTGCGCCGAGAAATCGATGATCTTGTTGGCCTTGATTTGGTACAACAGATTCTGCTGACCCTCATCGGCGAACACCTTGATATCTTCTTTCAGCGCCAGCGCCTTCTGCTTGACGTACAGAACTGTCTGGCCGGAAGCATCGGTCACTTTCACTTGCGGATTAAAGGCAATGATCTTGAAAGAGAGGTTGAGCGGGTAGTTCAGCATAGTTTCCTCCGTGAGACATGGGTTGATGCGGCTACTTTAGCCTCAAGTGGGCTTTGAGTCAACTCCCGCCGCGTCACTGGCACATAAGCCGCACAGCAAGCCGAGGAGCAACCGCCCTGGAGCGAGGCCCCAGGCATAAAGGTCAAAGGCGTTCGCCACCAGCAAGCCAAGCGCCAGGGCCACGCCGACGGCGGCGGCAGGGTCTGCCCGCGCCCGCCACGCCAGCCATATTACTCGCGCATACAGCCCGACCACTAACACGCCGCCCATCAGCCCCAACTCGCCGAGCGCCATCGCCATTAAGTTGTGCACTGGCGCCTTAACCCGCCCCGACAAATGCTCAACCGCGCCCTGCATATAATTACCAAGTCCCACTCCGAGAGCCGGCTGCGCCCGAAACAGTTCCCACGCCCCCTCTGCCACCAAGGCCCGATCCTACAAAGACTTGATCTCCACCCACGCCGCCTCTGACGGGGCAATGCGCTGGGCGATCCACGGCCCGAACCCAAAAAAGAAAAGCGACGCCGTAGCGGTCATCAACCCGACCGCCGCCACGACTCGCCCTCGGCCCTCGCGTAGACCGCAGATGAGCACATAGACCGCCGCCAGGCCAAATGCGATCCAGCCGCCGCGCGAAAACGTAATGCCCAGCAGCAGCACGCTTAGCGCCAGCCCCCCGCCCGCTTGCCAGCGCCCTGCCCGGCTCTCAGGCCCGGCCAACCACACGCCTAAAAGAATTAGCGCCAGTACACCTGCGAAACCGGCGAGATGATTCGGATGCTCGGTTGTCCCGTAAGCGCGCAGTAATGGCCGGCCCACAGCGTTGAGCAAATAACTTGCCCCGGGGTCGCCCACCCGAAAATCTTGGCCCCATCTTAGCAGCAGGCCGTTCGTCAAAGTCGAGCCGGTCGCCATTTGTGATGCGCCGATCATCAACTCCACCACAAGCAGTGGGCCAACAACAGGGAGCAAAGTGCGCCACGCCGGAGGGCGTTCGCCGCTGTTGACGACGCTCAGATACACCGCGACGACCACCCACCATTCCGCCGCCGTCCACAGCGCCAGGCCTGCGTTCAATGCCCACAAAGCGCTCAGTGTCCCCCATAAAGCAATGCCGATCAAAACCGGCGTGAGGATCGGATCGCCCCAGCGCCACTTGCGTTTTTTGGCAACCGTTTCCAGAAACATTGCCACGCACAACATCAACCCAAAAGCTGTCGACAGATGCAGTGTAAAGCTGTTGAAAGGAGTCGAGATGGGGCGGTCATCCAGAACTTGGCGCCAGAGCCAGATCGGCCAGAATGCGCCGGCAAATGTCAGCAGGAAGAGAAGCCGTCGAGTGCGTGAGAGAATGCGTGTCATGGGTTCCGGCCCAGCCAGCGTCGCGCTCCCTGCAACCAGTCCAGCAGAGCAAATTGCAGGCGTAATTTTCTGCTCAGATGACGGCGGCGCGTAAAAAAGTCGTGGTTGCGCTTGCGGGCCTCCAGTTCGGCCAGCCAATCCCAGCGCAAGTCTTCCCGGCGGCACAGGCTGATCT